>JAQUKT010000065.1 GCA_028718945.1 Actinomycetota bacterium
CTGGTGGGGAACATAACAAGGATTATAGTATCCGAGCTTTCGGGAAAATCAACTATTACGGTCAAGGCAAAGGAGATGGGAGTTGATCTCGAGGATAAACCTCATAAGGTTCAAGAAATATTGAAGAGGGTGAAGGAACTCGAGAGTGTGGGATATCAGTTCGAGGCTGCTGATGGTTCTTTCGAGTTGCTCATAGAAAAGGAACTCGGCACCTACCGGCAGGTTTTCCGTCTCGAGTCTTTCAGGGTAATAACAGACAAAAGGGAAGATGGAAGAGTGATGACGGAAGCTACTGTAAAGATTCATGTTTCTGGAAAGAGGATAATTGCCACAGCGGAGGGGAATGGTCCTGTGAACGCGCTCGATAGGGCGCTGCGTCTCGCGATAGGAAGGAGCTTCCCGGCACTCAAAAACATTGAGCTTACGGACTACAAAGTAAGGGTTCTCAACGAGAAAAAGGGAACCGCGGCTGTTACTCGTGTTCTCATTGAAACAACTGATGGAGAGAAGACCTGGGGGACTATCGGGGTCAGTGAAAATATTATCGAGGCAAGCTGGCATGCGCTCGTTGATTCAATAGAATACGGTTTGGAACACGTCCGCAAACACTCACCTGCGCAGGGATAATTTGAAACTATTGAGGTTCAACGATTGCGGCAAGGAAAAATTCGGTATGCTTAAGAATGGTGTAATCGAGACGCTCGAACCATCTCAAAACAGCGAAGTTGATTTCCCGGTTTACCATACAAGTGATGTGAAGCTTCTTGCGCCAGTTCTTCCAACAAAGATAGTTGCGGTTGGTCTCAACTATACCGACCATGCGGAAGAACTCGGAATGGATATTCCAGAAGAGCCTTTGCTTTTCTTGAAAGGCTTGAATACCGTCATTGGTCCAGGGGATGAAATAGTTTATCCGTTACAGTCGAAAAAGGTTGAATACGAGGCAGAACTTGCGGTGGTGATTGGAAAGGAAGCAAAGGATGTTTCTGAAGATGAGGCGGAGTCATTCATTCTTGGGTATACCTGCAGCATGGACATAACCGCAAGAGACCTTCAGAAGAAAGACGGACAATGGACAAGGGCAAAGAATTTCGACACATTTTGCCCGCTTGGACCATGGGTTGAAACCGAACTTGACTCCCGTGACCTTTTGATTTCGCTTAGACTCAATGGCAGGACAATGCAATGTCAGAGAACCTCGAAAATGATTTTCAAGGTCAAGACTCTTGTTTCCTTTATTTCTGAAGTCATGACGCTATTTCCTGGAGATGTGATATTGACAGGCACGCCCTGTGGTGTTGGCGAACTAAAACCCGGAGACATGGTTGAAGTTGATGTGGAAGGAATTGGCAATCTCGCTTGTCCGGTGAAAAAAAAAGATAGATAGGGGACGAATCTTTGAGAATAGAGGGGACAGAACTTCTCAAGCGCGCTTGGGAAATTTTCCGGAGGAATCATTTTCTGTGGGTCATTGGTTTTTTGATGGCGCTCGGTGGCGGAAGTGCTCCAGATATCTCCTTGAACTTCAATCTGTGGATAAAGAGCCCGATTCCACGCGGTCTTACAGGTTATGCTCCAATATTTGAATTCGCGGATAAGATAGGAGAAGCAGCCCGTGAAAATCCTGCCTTACATTCAACTCTCATTTTCTTTGGATTTCTTGTGGCGCTTCTTTTTCTGATTTTGCGAATTTATTCTCAAGCCTGCGCGATAAGGGCTGTTTCCGAAATCGAGGAAGGAAGCACTCCGAATTTCTCTGGTTCACTGAAACTCGGCAAGAACACATTCTTTAAATACTTAATTCTCTTTTTGATGTTTGCGGCAGCCACAGGAGCTGCCTCTATTCCATTTATGATTTTTTTGCGGGTGTTCGGCGGGAAAAAGTGGAGCATTTTGCCGTTTGCATTTTCGGTCATTCTTGGATTGATTCTTGCTGTTTGCGTTGTTGTTTTTGGAATGGTCTTTGAACTTGCCGCACGAATGCTCGTTATCAATGAGGAGGAAATCACAGGTTCGGTTCGCGGTGCGATTTCGCTACTTCGGGATTTCTGGAGAGAGTGCCTGTTTGTCTGGATTCTCACTCTTTTCATAAGCATCGCAGGTGCTATTGTTATCGCGATTATTCTCGGCATTATTGGAATTCCCATCTCCTCGCTTTCAGATGTTGTGAAAGAGCACCAAAATTTCCTTTTGATTTCATTGTCCATACCGGTTTTGGTTGCTGCATGGTCTTTCATTTCCTTTTTTTCAGGGCTTTTTTCCGTGTACTCGAGCGCTCTGTGGACAATCCTTTCAAGGGAACTCAAGTAGGAGATTATCCATCCTTCTATGGGGGACCTCCCCCCCGCGTAGGAATAGCCCCCCCTGTTCAAATCCCTATGCGGTGTAGCAGTCATTGATTGAAGTGGTGGCCCGGGTGTTATAGAACGAAGAACCTTCATTTCGACCCTCCCGTTACCATACTTCGGCGTACTATCAGTCACAGATATCGCGGGTCACAACGGTTTTCATCTAAACCCGGTATTCATCGGCTGGCAGTGGCGGCAAGAGATCGAAAACGAGATCTGGCAAGCACGAATGGTGGAGGTGGGTCGTCTCCAGACATGGGACGAATTCGGAGCCACCGTTGGCGTATCGGGCTCCACGGTTCGCAACTACCTCTATTTGACCAAGTTGAATAACGATGTAAGGGATATATTCCTTGCACTCGGACTTGAACTGCCAGAGGGTCGTATTATCAGCAAGGCAGGATCCGTCGCTTGGTGAAATGGCGCAAGAAAGAGCAGATGAAGAAGGCTCGGACGTTGCTGCAAAACGCAGGAATCAGTCTCCCAGAAGACTGAACAAATTATGTTGCGAAGGCAACGGCAACGAATATGAGCCCGATTGCAAACACGGCTCCCTCAAGCCGGAGAAGGCTAATCTCGTACTTGAGGCATGTCAAATGGATCCAATACACCCTGTCGCGATCCTTGGCAGGCACGGTCTGACGTTTTTCGTAGTGCGGGAGCCTCCAGTAGTAATTGTAGTTGAGGGCCATTACATACAATACGTGTACAGCAACACCCAGGGCTAACGATGTTAATAGGAGGCCGATTGCGACCCACCTGAAGTCGCTCGTACTTACGGTAGCCAACACAGGAACCAGGCCAAGGGACAGCACCGCAACCCAGTCTCCTAAACGAGTCCGTTCTGTTTCGAGCTTCTCAGAGACGTGCCACCATACCGTCGACAATCGCTCCTTAGCCTCCGGGGATGAACCTCCGTCGTCGATGGTGACATTATCTATAGGTTCGCCGGTTGACTTGTTTTTGCACGCACACGTGCCTTTGCGATACTTGTAGACCTCGTTACACTTTGGGCATTTACATCTTCCGTTTAACTTCTGATACCAGTACCTCTTCATTGATGATGATCCTTGATTCTCAACCACTGCCCTTTCTTTCAGAATTTAGACCGACTCGTTCGAACCTTCTGAGGCTTTCGGACCAATGCCAAACGCACCCAGCTGGCTGAGAACGAAATCCGCGCTCTCCAAGACGCTCTTTTGAAATATATTATCCCAAATAATGCAATTGACCCATAAATAGGGTTGCATCGTCTGTCCATTTTACCCTTGAATACGGTAAAAACTGTACATTCATAACCGTTTCAAAGGAGAGACAAAACGATTCAAGAAAAGCGTAGCCCGAAAAGAGTCTCAAGCCAAGTAGAAGTCCAGTTCACCAACAAGCCAGTAACACCTTATGGCGGCATGGCAATCCCTACGGAGTACTTCAACAAGGTCGGAGTTAAAAGTCTGCTTGAAGAAGCGCTTCCCGACAAGAGGACATCTCCCAATGCCACCTCTGTTGTTGACATAGGAATATCTTTTCTAACTTCTGTCCTCTGTGGAGCAAGCAGGTTTGCTATCGGTAGGATACGCTTAGATGAGGCCTTGAGAACAGTATCTATACTTCGGTCGGGACAATCGAATTTCTTAACCCATGTAGGATACGCTTAGATGAGGCCTTGAGAACAGTATACTGGGCACAAAGAAAGTGCCTTCTCCTTCTACCCTCACATATTTTTAGCACCTTCAAGTCAGGGGATGTCGAGAGAATGTCACAGGTTCTCTGGCTATGGACTTTCTATCGCATTGGGACCGGAAAAACCGACCGCACCCTCGATTTGGACTCATCGGTGTTCACCCGCTACGGGTCGAAGGAGGGGGCCAAGAAGGGGTATAACCCTAAGAAGCCAGGCCGACCCTCACACCGCCCGATCTTCGCAATTCTCTCTGGGGCAAAGATAGTAGCAAACCTGTGGCTTCGTTCAGGGGAGATCTCTTGCCTAACTAAGATAGACCACTTTATGGATGAGACCCTGGCCAAACTCCCCTCCTGTATTGAGATTACCCATGTCAGGGCAGACAGCGGATTTCATGCAAGAAAAGCGCTTTCTTACTTCGAGGGAAAGGGATTGAAGTATGCGGTCTATGTCCGCATGGACCCCAGGATACAACGCGCCATTGCCTCCATAGGGAAATGGTCACCCATTGATGACCCAAACCGGGAGATAGCAGATATCTCCTACCGAGCACTCAAGTGGAAAAAGCACCGGCGCGGAGGTAGTGGTAAGAGAGCGGTTTAGGGGAGGAAAAGAAAACAGGGGAAAGAGACCCTTTGACATTGTTGACTATACCTATACTGCAGTACTTACCAATATGGATGATGAGGCTATAGATGCGTGGCGTTTCTACAACAATCGTGGGAGAGGTGGAGACCAGGATCAAGGAGCTAAGGTATGACTTTGGAGCAGACGGGTTCTGTCTGAACTCCTTCTACGGAAAAGAGGCTGCCCTTTCTCATTGCCTTCCTGTTCAATCTCATTACCATGTTCTCAAGCCATCATGGGCAATGTGAAACCAACCTTGAAGACAGGAGCTACCGGGTAATCGTGACAGGAGTACAACTGGGATCGGAGGAAGAAAGAGCGTACTTCGCATCTCGGCCAAGGGCAAGCTCAAGTCATATCTTGAAACATTGCTGACAAGAATGTCTAACTTCGATGAAGGGTGAGGTGCGATGCAGTTGAATCCCCCAAAGATTTTGTTGGAAGGAAAGTGCGAGAAATTGTCAGGAACAACTGTTATAATTAAGGTCCAACTGATTATTTGAAAGTAAAAAAGGAAAAGGAGTGGATGTGTTCGGACTTTGGGGGGAAGAGAAATTGGACTCCTGAGCCGAACCCGATTTATTGGAGCAAACGATTTCTATGCTCTAAGGGTTACTAAAGCGATAGCTCCTCATATTCTAATCTACGAAGGGATAAATGGTATCCTTACCGCCGCCAGAAGGAAAGGGCTGGATTCAGATAAAGCATTGGAGGCTATGAACAACCTCATGGAGATAGAAGTGAAGTTAAAAGAGGTCGAGCCGGAAAGGATTTTGGAATTAGCCTTAGAGCACAATCTGTCCGCCTACAACGATGCCTATCTTGCTCTGGCCGAAAGCGAAAGTTGCGAACTCTGGACGGGGGGCAGACCATTTTAGCAGGCAGTCAAGGATGAGTTATCCCGGGTAAACTTTATCGGTGATTATGTTTCAGCAAGATGAACGATAGCTTAAAGGCATTCAATACCTACATTAGCACTATCGAGAAGGAATTAGCGTTAGGCAATGCCACCGAGCATACCCACCGCCCCGCACTTAAAGCGTTGCTCCAGTCATTAGGCGATGGCATAGTGGCTACTAATGAGCCCCGGCGCGTAGAGTGCGGCGCTCCCGATTTCGTCATTACCCGCGGTTTGATACCCATCGGTTATGTTGAGGCTAAAGATGTTGGTAAAAGTCTGGATGAGGCAGAGCATTCGGAACAGCTCCAGCGTTACCTCGATTCCCTTACTAACCTTATCCTCACCGATTACCTTGAGTTTCGCTGGTATGTAGATGGTGAACGGCGTCTCTCTGCCCGTCTGGGCACGCCAACCAGGGATGGCAAGATAAGGCGTGACAGTGCCGGGATAGAGGCGGTTACTGGGCTCTTTGATGATTTCCTGTCACACCGTGCTGAACCGGTAGGCACACCCAAGGAATTAGCCCAACGCATGGCTCGCCTGGCTCATATGATTCGAGACCTTATAATCGCTGCTTTTGCCCGAGAGCCTGAAGGCGGTTCGCTTCACGCTCAATTTGTCGCCTTCAAGGATAACCTCATACCTGACCTTTCTGCAGGGCAATTTGCTGATATGTATGCTCAGACTATCGCCTATGGGCTCTTTGCTGCCCGCTGTAACCAATCTACCGGGAGTGGTTTCACTCGCCAGAATGCTGCCTACCTTTTGCCCAAGACTAATCCCTTTCTAAGGAAGCTCTTTAACCAGATCGCCGGTCCCGATTTAGATGACCGCATTGCCTGGTTGGTAGATGACCTGGCACAGCTACTTGCTCAAGCTGATATGGAGGCAGTGCTTAAGGATTTTGGCAAACGCACGGCTAAGGAAGACCCAGTGGTGCATTTCTATGAAACTTTCCTTGCTGCCTATGACCCTAAGGTGCGAGAGATGCGTGGCGTCTATTACACTCCCGAGCCGGTGGTCTCTTATATCGTGCGTTCCATTGACCATTTGCTCAAAACGCATTTTGGCAAACCTCAAGGGCTGGCAGACCCCAGCGTTCTTGTCTTAGACCCGGCAGTAGGCACGGCTACCTTTCTTTATATGGTGATAAATGAGATTCACGACGCCTTGTTGAGTCAAGGACAGGCAGGGCTCTGGAATGACTATGTGGCTGAGAAACTTCTACCCCGCATATTTGGTTTTGAGCTTCTTATGGCTCCTTATGCTATGGCTCACTTAAAGTTAGGCCTACTTCTAAAAGAGACAGGCTATCAATTTGAAAAAGAGCAACGATTGGGAATTTATCTTACCAATACTTTGGAGGAGGCTGTTAAACGTTCAGAGGCGTTATTTGCCAATTGGATAACTGAGGAAGCCAACGCCGCCGCTGAAATCAAGAAGGACAAACCCATAATGGTGGTGTTAGGAAATCCACCGTATTCTGGAATTTCAGCCAATGCCAGCATCCGGAATGTTACCGATTCCAGGACCGGCAAGAAGCGAAAGGAGCCTACCTGGATTGGTAAGCTTATTAGAGATTATTATGAGGTAGATGGCAGTCCTCTCGGCGAGAAAAACCCAAAATGGCTTCAGGATGACTATGTGAAGTTCATCCGTTTTGGGCAGTGGCGAATTGAGAAGACCGGACAGGGGATACTCGCCTTCATCACCAATCACGCCTATCTGGATAATCCCACCTTCCGCGGCATGAGGCAATCTCTAATGAATACCTTTGATGAGATTTACATCTTAGACCTTCATGGTAATGCCAAGAAGCGGGAGACTGCGCCTGACGGTTCCAAGGACGAGAATGTATTTGACATTCAGCAAGGTGTAGCGATTAGCATTATGGTAAAATTCCCAAAGGAGGAGTTATGAAAATCAGGATAGATGAGGCAGATGATGCCCTATACTTTCGCCTTGATGAGAGCTCCATTGTTGAATCGGAGGAGGTTCAGCCCGGAATCATCCTTGACTTTAATGTCACTGGACAGGTGGTGGGTATAGAGATTTTGGGACTCAAAGGGCGTATTCCTATGAACGAACTGAAGCGACTCCAATTTGAAACGGTATAGAAAGAGGCATTAAAAATGCCGAAGATATATCATGCAGACCTCTGGGGATTGCGGGAGGGGAAATATAGAGTCCTCTCCGAAACAGATATTGCTTCAACAGAATGGACTGAGCTAGAGCCTCATAGCCCGTTTTATTTCTTTGTACCCAGAAATGAAGAACTCCGACCTGAATATGAGAAAGGCTGGAAAGTCGCGGATATTTTCCCTGTGAATAGTGTCGGCATTGTCACCTCCAGGGACCAATTTGTAATGGACTTCGATAAAACAAGCTTGAATAACCGAATCACTGCCTTCAGGGAAGCTCTTCTTCCAGATGATATGATTCAAGACAGGTATGGACTGAGAGACAAAGATGGATGGTCGCTTTCACATGCTCGTGAAGCTCTTCGTCAAGATAAAGATTGGCAGAAAGGGTTCACAGAATGCCTTTATCGTCCCTTCGATATTAGACCCATCTTCTATCATGATGCTGTGATTGAGCGTTCTCGCCGCGAGGTTACGCGCCATATGTTGGCAGGAGAGAATATGGGGTTAGTCTGCTGTAGACAACAATCCCAATCTGGGCATTGGTCCCTTATAGGTGTTGCAAATGGCATAATAGAATGTTGTTATCTTTCAAACAAGACTCGCGAAATTAACTACCTATTCCCACTCTACCTCTACCCTGCCGAGGGCGAATTTGAAAAAGGTCGCCACCCAAATCTGAACCCTGCCTTTATCAAAAGTTTCTCAGAGAAATTAGGGTTGAAGTTTGTTGAAGATGGCAAAGGCAACCTTGAGGAAACCTTCGGCCCAGAAGACATCTTCAATTATGCTTATGCCGTTTTCCACTCGCCTACTTACCGCACTCGCTACGCCGAGTTCTTGAAGATAGACTTCCCCAGATTGCCACTTACCTCCAATAAAGAGCTTTTCAAAGCACTGGAAGCCAAAGGCGGAGAGCTTGTATCTCTCCATCTTGTAGAATCTCCCAAGCTCAATAGCCTCATTACCAAATATCCTATCGTAGGCCCAAATCAAGTGGAGACCGTCAGGTATGACGAAGCCGACCAGCGAGTTTATATCAACAAAAGCCAGTATTTTGAAGGTATCTCTCCAGAGGTGTGGAATTTCCACATCGGCGGCTATCAGGTCTGCCAGAAATGGCTCAAAGATAGAAAAGGCAGAACCCTGAGCTACGATGACCTCACCCACTATCAGAAAATTATCGTAGCTCTCGAAGAGACTATCCGCCTGATGCAAGAGATAGACGGCCTGATACCGGGGTGGCCAATTGAGTAGAGGGAGACAAGATGAGTAGGGGATTACTTGACGCGATTGATATGGAACGAATATCTCGGGAGGTTCCTGATTTGAGCAACCTTCAAGATATGGTTCTCCAGCTTTCGTTAGATTCCATCTCTATGTCTTCCCCACATGAAAGCAATGTGCCAATAGCAGCGGTGTGTTTTCAGGATGCATTTAAAGTTACAACATCGTTTATCGAATTCGACGCGTCACACATGACAGACAGGACTCTATACTAAACATTCTTACAAGTGACACAATCCGAAAGGATTACTCGTCTTCCGGTTTCTTGACAGATGACTCCTCCAGGATATGGTGGTTGGTTTGCGAGCCCAGGGGTGAATTCTGGCTTGCTGCTGTCGTGTGACGTTACATCAATAAGTTTGTCGAATACTGGAACCGGTTTGGTGCAACCGATCTGCCTACTTATTTTCCCAACTTCACACATTGAGCAGGTATTGTCACTGACTCCTATAACGATGTCGGTGCGGCTCCCGCAAGTTTCCCCGCGCCGCAGATAGCATTCTGCAGCCGCCATTCAAACCTCCTCAATAAATAGGCGTCACTAGGTCCTGGTGATCGTATGATCAGCGACAATAGGAATTGAGGGTCGCGTTGACTCACTGATTTTGCTACCAAAAAGAAGCCGTTGCCTCATAAAATTGTTACCCAAAGATTTGAAGGAGGAACGGCATGAAAAAGGACATGAGCAAGCGGTCGAAGCAGGAACTCACCGATGCCATCCGGCAACGGTACGCAACAGCATCGAAGCAGGAGAAGTCGAGGATACTGGATGAGTTCGTTTATTTGACCGGGTATCACAGGAAACACGCCATCCGTGTTCTGGGCTCGAACGATCAGCTCAACACAGAAGTTTGTCCCGTCGGCAGGCGCATCTACGATGAGGCCACGAAGGAAGCCCTGATCGTCATCTGGGAAGCATCCGACAGGATCTGCGGCAAGAGGCCCAAGGCGGCACTGCCGATCCTCGTCGAGTCG
>JAQUKT010000066.1 GCA_028718945.1 Actinomycetota bacterium
CATGGGGAATAGCGATAAAATAGGGTTTTTGACTTCCATTTCAAAGCCTACAAAGGGCTGCGCTGGAGACACTGGGGAGTGGCGAGTTTTTCGCCCGGTCAAAGATAATGAGAAGTGTAATGGTTGCCTCCTTTGCTGGGTGTATTGCCCTGAGGCTTCGATTTCGAGGGACGATCTCGAGATTGACTATCAGTACTGTAAGGGTTGCGGTGTTTGTTCCGAAGAGTGCCCTACGAATGCAATAACTATGATCAAGGAGGAAAAACTTTGAGGGTACTTGAAACGGGGAATCATCTTATTGCGCTTGTTGCTCGTGCTGTTGGGGTCGAGGTGGTATCGGCTTATCCAATAACTCCGCAAACTCAGATAATAGAGAAGATTGCGGAGATGATTTCTAATGGGGAAATGGAAGCCCAGTATATTCCCGTTGAATCGGAGCATAGCGCATGCGCGGCTCTGGTGTCCGCGTCTCTCACCGGCGCGCGCGCTTTTTCCGCTACCAGTGCTCACGGGCTTGCCTATATGCATGAGATGCTCCATTATGCTGCGGGAATAAGGGTTCCGGTAGTGATGGCAAACGTGAACAGGGCAATTGGCCCAGGGTGGAATATCTGGTGTGATCATCAGGATTCCATAAGCCAGCGCGATACGGGATGGTTGCAGGTTTACATTTCGAGCCACCAGGAAGCGGTTGATACACTTATCCAAGCTTACAGGATAACCGAAAATTATGATGTCATGCTTCCGCTGATGCTAAATCTCGATGCTTTTGTTCTCTCTCATACTTACATGAGCGCTGATGTTCCGGAAAGAGAGGAAGTTGAAAGATTTCTCCCGAAATACAAGCCCCTGTGGAAACTCGACACGAAGCTTCCGGTTACTCATGGTTCTGTCGTATATCCTTCGGAATTTTCCGAGACACGCCAGTCTATGGAGGAGGGTCAGGAAAATGCGCGCGATGTAATAAGGGAAGTTTCGCGCGAATTTGAAAGCGTTTTCGGGCGCTGGCACGGTGATCTGGTAGAGACCTACAGGATGGAGGACGCGGAATACGCAATAGTGGCAATGGGAACTATTGCGTCGGAGGCAAGAGTCACCGTTGAGAGGCTCAGAGAGCATGGGTGTAATGCGGGGCTTTTGAGGGTTAGATTTTTCAGACCGTTTCCAAAGGACGAGATTGCAAGTTGTCTTTCGGGCACTAAGGCGGTCGTGGTTTTCGATCGTGATTTCTCATACGGCATGTCAGGTGCGCTTTTTACCGAAGTGAGATCTTCACTTTATTCGAAATCAGATGTTCCTGTATTCAACGTGATTGTCGGGCTCGGCGGAAGGGACGTAACATATGAGCAGATTGAGCAAATTTCTCTGCTTGGATTTTCAAATGAACTTGACGAGGTTACCTGGGGAGATTCGCATTTGACTGAGTCTCACATGGTAACCTTTGAGCTTCTGGGTAAGTTCCGAGAGCTCTATGGTTTGAAATGAGGAAGTTATGGACTTCAAAAGCATTCCGGAAGATGAACTATTCCTTCCAGGAAACGTGGCATGTCAGGGCTGCCCGTCTTCGCTTGGACTACGTATTGCCCTGAAAGCGCTTGGAAGAAACACAGTTCTTTTAGTCGTTGCTTCATGTACATCAGTTTTGCAGGGTTCGTATCCGTTCTCCGCGATTGATGTCCCTTTGATCAATGTTGCTTTTGCTACTGGGGGCGCAAGTGCGTCGGGGGTAGCGGCTGGAATAAAGGTTCTCAAAAATAGGGGGGAGATAAGCAAGGAACCAACCGTGCTTGTGTGGGCGGGGGATGGGGGCACTTACGATATCGGAATTCAATCGCTTTCCGGAGCGGCAGAGAGAGAAGAGAACTTTATTTACCTTTGTTACAACAACGAGATGTATTCAAACACTGGAACCCAGCGGAGCGGCGCTACGCCTCTTGGGGCGTGGACGACGACAACACCGGCCGGGAAAGCGCAGCAGAGAAAAGATATCGCGCAGATAATGATTGCCCACAGAATTCCATACGTTGCCACCGTTTCTCTCGCATATCCGCTGGATTTCTATACAAAGATTTTGAAGGCTAAGAATAAGGAGGGAACCAGGTACATTGAGCTTCTGGCACCCTGCCCGCCAGGCTGGAAATTCCCGTCAAGTAAGTTGATACAGGTAAGTCGAATGGCGGTCCAGAGCGGGATGTGGCTCCTTTATGAGCACGAGGACGGGGAGACCAGGTTTAATGCGGTAACCAAACGCATCATCGATGGAAAGGTGAGGAAGAGACCTGTTAAAGATTATCTGGAGATGCAGGGTCGTTTTTCGAAAGTTCTTTCGAGCGAGGAGGGCAAGGAAGCCGAGCAAAGGCTGGAAGATGAGGTTTCCGAATCTATCCGCAGGCTCAAAGGATGGGTCCCGGAGTACACTTAGGGAAATTCTGCGGTTTTTTAACCCCAAAAGCGGGAAAGAATAACACACAAACGTTCAATACATAGAAGGATTTTTTCGCAGTATCATTAATTGGGTTGATTACTGATGCGCCGGTGTAGCTCAGTCGGAAGAGCGGCTCACTCGTAATGAGCAGGTCTGGGGTTCGAATCCCCACGCCGGCTCCATTTCTCACTTCCCGAGTATTCCACCAAGAATTCCGCCTGCACCGCCACCCGTCGAGCCAGTGGTTGGACTCTGGAGTGTTGTTGTTGGTGCTTGCTCGCTTGGCTGAACGATCACATACCCGTTTCCCTGAAAGGCAAGCTGGAAAAGCTCACCATGAGCAGAGCCAAGAACCCCTTTGAGGCTTGAAAGATTTGCGTCCATGTGTATTTAGGGCTCAAGCCCCTGCGACCATGCAATTGTTGCGTTGGGATCTGTGTATGTTGGCTGTTCAGGTGTAACCCGAAGAGTCAAGGGCTCTCCCTTACTGATTAGCGCGAGATAACCCGTTCCATTTAGTGCCACCGTCCACAAGCCACCAGCAATCATTCCGGCTCCCTTTATCATGGTTATGTCGTAAGAGATGCTTGGGGTGAAGGCTAATAGATTCAGCGCTTCCACGCCAATAGCCTCGTTTGTCAGGTATAGAAGGACGATGTCATTTGCTCCGTCAGCAAGGAAGAGGTCGCCCTGTCCTGTTGCCTGCATGAGGGTAAATTGCTCACCCGAGATTTTTTTCTTTATCCATTTGTCAGCTCCGCCGGAACCAAGGCGGCTGAAGCTTATTTGCCCCTGATAGGCAATCATAGAGCCTGCTTTGGCAAGAACCTGACCTGCGCATGCCTGCATGTTGACTTTCAGGAGCTTCTTGTTTTGCAGGACAAAGGCATCCGGGATCTCAACCTCCTTTGACTGCTCGATCAAATTGCTCAACTGCGTCGCTCTCTCCATTGCTCCTCCTCTCAAAACAAAATCACCTGACAAAATCTAAACAGAGGATGCTACTCCCACATAGATTGTAATCCTGTCTCCTTTGTTTGCCAGAGTTCCCGCTCCGGGGCTCATGTCAAGGACCTTTCCAACATCCGACTGGTTTGAGACCTGCTTGTCGGCAACGGTGACTTCAAATCCAGCACTTGTAAGCGTGCTCACAGCTGTGTTTCTATCCATCCCCATGACATTTGGGACTGGGACTTTTTCAGCTTTCTTGACAACGCTGATGACAACCTTGCTTCCCTTTGGCGCTCTTTCGTTCGCCGCGGGTTGCTGCTCGATTACCGTCCCTTCCCTTTCCGTTTCGGAAGTCACCTCCTTTATCTCGGCTGTAAATCCAGCCTCTTCGATTTTGCTTTTAGCGGTTTCCATGTCAAGACCAACCACGGATGGGACCATTGACATCTCCGGACCTTTGCTTATGACGAGGTCAACCTCGGAGCCTTTGGCAGCTTTTGCGCCCGGCTCTGGATTTTGCGAGCAAACCTTGTCTTTGGCTATGGTCTGATTGTAATCATAAGTTACATTTCCAATCCTCAATCCCGCGCTTTCGAGCCGTGCGGCCGCTTCGGATTGTGAAAGACCACGGCAATCGGGTACAGTCGCTTGCTCTGTTCCCTTACTTACAACAACTTCAACCCTTTCGCCTTTCTGGATTTTTTCACCTGCAGTGGGGTCCTGGCTTATGATTACTCCAGACGGTTTTTGTATGTCAATAACGCGCTTGACGACGGAAAGTTCAAGCCCTTTTTCCTCGAGAGTCTCTTTTGCCTGCTGTTCTGTTTGACCTACCAAGTTCGGGACAACAATACCTTTTGTTCCATTTACGAGCGCATATATGGCTGCCCCTATGCCTAACAGAATGAGTAGGATAACAATAGTCCAGAGGAGGCCTCTTCTTTTCTTTTGTGGAGCGCCACTGGGAATTTCAAAAGCCCTGGTTTCCTGTGCGGCTCTTTCCCCGGGACGAAGGACTGGAGTTGCGGCTACCGGCGCTCCCTCGAGCAGCCTTTCAAGGTCCGCTCTCAATTCTGGTGCGTTCTGGTAGCGGTTTTCGGGGTTTTTCGCCAGAGCTTTCATTATCACTGCTTCAAGCTCGGGTGAAACATCGGGGTTTATCATGGAAGGTGGTAGAGGGTCTTCTCGCACGTGCTTATACGCTATTGCGACCGGGCTATCACCATCGAATGGAGCCTTTCCGGTTAGCATCTCATAGAGAACTATACCGAGCGAATACAGATCGGAACGAGGGTCAGCGGTATAACCCTGCGCCTGCTCGGGACTTATGTACTGGGCGGTACCAAGTATTGTTCCTGTTTGAGTCATCGCCGAACTGCCCGTTTGCCTTGCTATCCCGAAATCCATTACCTTGATGGTGTTGTCAACGGTAAGAATGATGTTTTGCGGTTTTATGTCCCTGTGCACGATACCATGTGAATGTGCAGCCTCGAGTGCGTGTGTGATGGCAATTGCGATTTCCACAGCGCGCTCTGGAAGAATTGCTCCTCCTTCATTTATGATTCGTTTGAGGTCGCGACCCTCGACATATTCCATGACGATAAAGTAAGTATCGTCTTCGTTTCCCCAGTCATAGACGTTCACAATGTTTGGCTGATTCAGATTTGCAGCAGCCTGAGCCTCCTGCCTGAATCTCTCGATGAACACAGAATCCTTTGCAAATTGAGGATGAAGCACTTTGACCGCTACAGTTCTTCCAAGGAGATTGTCTTTAGCGCGGTAGACATCCGCCATTCCGCCGCTTCCAATCAGTTGCTCAAGAAAATACCGCCCGCCGAGGGTTTTCCCAATCATGTCGTTCCTCTTTTCAATGCTTCTTTCGATTGATTATAACATTTCGCGAAAGTGGTCTTTTGGTCTTTTTTGCTCAGGCATAGATTTACTTCTGGAACAGAACTTGAAAACTTTTCTCATGTCTCGCATTAAGGTTCTGGAGTTTCACGGAAGACTTTCGAAGGACTTCCGCATACAGGGCACTTTTCGGGAATTCTGCCGTCGGATACATATCCGCAAACGGAGCAGACGTAATAGGTGGGAGTCTCATCAGCAAGAAGATGTTCTAAAGCCTTCTCATAAAGTCTGGCATGAATTTCTTCCACATCCCTTGCCCAGGAAAAGTAAAGTGCCGCGTTATTTTCACCTTCATTTTCAGCGTCAGTTATGAAACTCGAATAGGAAACCTGTGCTATTTTTTCCTCTTTTGTGAGTGAATCTGAGAGGTTCTCCTCGGTATCCCGGATGGCTCCAAGTTCCTCGAGAGCGTTTTTTGCGTGTATTGTTTCGGATGAAGCAATTGCCCTGAAAAGTTTTGCGACGCCGGGATAACCATCTTTGAGCGCTTTCTCTGCATAAACCTGAAGCCTCACGCTTGCTTTTGCTTCTCCCTCGAATGCTTTGAAAAGATTGTTCCCTGTGTTCTTCTGCTCCAATTTTTGACCTCCTCTTAGTTTTGCCTTTGGAAATATCAATCCTTCGCAGGGTCTCCACCAAACCACTGACTCAATTTTTTCCGCTTAGGCAGAGACCCTTGTTATCTTGAAGAAGTGCTACACCTCCTTTGCCGTGCTCAGATAAGCCCAGCTTGCTCTTATTCAAGGAAGGATATGAGCTCTTCCCTTTTGAGAATCATCATTTGCCTTTGCTCAATAGTAATTATGCCTTCCCTTTTCAGGCGGCTCATAATCCTTGAGACCGTTTCCTCGGTTGAACCTATGAGCCCCGATATATCTCTGTTCGTAAGGGGAGTATCAACTCTTTCGGGGCAATCTTCATACAGACCGTTCTGATTTATTGTTTTCAAAAGAATACACGCGACTCTTTTTTCGACTCTTTCTCCGGCAATACATTTTGCTTTCATGTAGGAAAAATCGAGTTTTCTGCCTATTACCCCGATCAGAAAGTTCTGGAGTTTTTCATCTTCTTCCACGATACTTAGAAGATTGCTCTTGGGGATTCGCAAAAGCGTCGCGTCTTTCCTTATTTCGGCTGAAAAAGGATAGTGTTCCTGATTGTAAGCGACTCCTTCGCCAAAAATGTCTCCTTCAAATAGGAATTGAAAAATATAAGGCTTTCCATCGCTGTGGATCACGTTTGCCTCCACAACGCCGGATTCCACGAGATACATGTTGTCTGCCGTGTCGCCTTCAAGGAAAACAATTTGCCCTCGTCTCATTTTCATGGGAGAGAACATCTCTTTCAGACGTTTGAGATTTTCTTTTTTGGCATGCGAAACAAATTCTTCAAGAGCTTCCATCCTTTGCCTCCATTTCAAGAGAACCTGTCAGCGGGCATTTGACTCTTGTTGATTTGAGTTAAAATTCTATCTCAAAAATAGACTAAATTCACATATTTCCATGGGCGGGGAGATGGTCGCGATAGTGTTTTTTTACCTTTTCTCGTTTAGTTTTCTTTTCACCCTTTCGCTTTCAAGCTCTTTCATGGCATCTAATGCTATCCATTTTGCGCTTGGTTGCTTCATTTGAAGAATTTCCCTCGCGGTCTTTTTTGCCAGTCTGTTGAGCTTCATGTTTCTCTTTCCTATTTGCCTGAGTGCCCAGCTCAATGACTTCTCTACGAAGTTTCTGTTGTCATTTGCTTCCTTTTTTATGATCTCTAAGAATTTCACGAAGTCATCATCGTCTCTTTTTTTGTCAATCCAGGCAATTCGAGCCATTGTGGCAAAAGCAGCGCGCTTAACGAATTCCTCTGATCGCTCGCTCCACTCGATACACTTTCGGTAGGCAAAAGGTGTTTGCCAGAATAGGTTCATGCAAACCTGGTCACAAACATCCCACGAGTCGAAATCAAGCACCCATGCTTCCATCTGCTCCTCGGTTACCTTTTCTGGCTCATCAATCATGGAGGCAAGTATCCTCGCCTCGTGGATTCTTGAGTTCCAAAGCAAAAGAGCGAGTTCATGGTCATTCCCGGTTTCCTTTGCCATTTTCCTAAGCATTGGAATGGGTATTCCAAGCGTGTTTTCACTTCTAATTCCATACCGAGCCATTCCCTCCACGGCTTCAGGGTCGGCAAGTTCCTTGAGCTCCTTGATGATTTCTCTTGCTTTCTGGTTTGTGGATTTTTCTTTTTTCAAAATCTCGCCTCTGGCTCTTCTTTTTATTTAGGACCTACGCACTTCAAGAATGGGAAGAGGGCGAAAATCAATCTCTGTTTTGCCAAAGGAAAATGGTCGCAATTACTGGACGAAGCTCGAACCTTTTTTGAACAAAACTCTGACTGATTGCTCCGCCAAAAGCGGAGCAGAAAACTGAACGCTCGGGCGGGCAAAAAGGAAAGGGGTTGGGGGGAAGGAATTTTTGCCCGCCCTCGCTTTCCGATTCCGATTTTTCCGCCGCCGCCGAATTTCGTGCCAACGAAGTTGGCGCGCCGCCTTAATTAAGTTTTACAGATTTTGTTCTTTAGCTGTAATCTCTTTTACAAAACCATTTTAACAATAAATCCAATAATTACGCTTCCGACTATTCCTATTCCGATTATCGGCGCATAAGCTCTGGTAATAATCGCTGATGGCACACTTAAGCCGACCCCTAACAATAAACCTGTTAAAGCTGGGTGAATTCCTAAACTGACATTCGGAATTAGAAATCCAATCATAAATCGCTCAATAAAAGCGGCAGTTATCGCCTCAATCCTTTTGCGGTTATTTTCGTACTTCAACGGAATCATAACCAAAACATCAATTATCCCAAAAACTAAACCGCAAATTGTGCCCAAAATTATTTTACTCATATTATTTTTCTTTCTCTAAAATTTTTAATGTTTTAAGATAAACATTTTTTACGCCATTATTCTCTTCGCTCTTGATTATCTTTTCAAAAATCGGCAATAACTGTTTTCTGGTTTTGGGATTGTTTTTGGCGATTTCAGAAAGGGCAAAAGCGGCGCACCATTTGATAACCGTTGTGTTGATTTTATCATCGGTGGTATTTTTCAAAAGATACGGGATTGCTTTCGCCACTTTGTCAGGATAATCCATTGCCATATTGCCAATGGCTTCCTGCACGCCCCAGTTCACTCGGGGCAGTTTGTAATTGATGTATGGCAAAAGCGTATCAATATACGACGCTAAAATTTCCGGATTTGAAGCAGATATATGCTTCATCGCGTCAGCGCAAGCGCCCTTGTTAACATCAGAAGCGGCAACAAAATAGCCAATAAACTCTTTGACTGTAATTTTCTTTTGACAGACCGCCTCAACTAGCCTAATTTGTTTTTCTTTGGGCTTTATTTTTGATTGTAAAATTTCATCGATTTTACTCATATTATTTTTTCCACCTTTTGAGCATGGGAATAAATGTTTTTGTTTGCTCAATTTGCGCTTCGGGCATTTTCATCTGCCTCATAATGCCGGCGCATTTTTCAATCATTTGCTCTATGGTTATATCCGGCTCGGTAAATTTGCCGTTTTGGAAACAATACTGGCAATACTCTTGATTTTGGCTGCCATCGGCGTTAGTGCCAAAATCTTTTGGCTTTGCCATCGGCATAGCGCAACTTTGACAAAATGGTCCTTTTGGTTGTGTTGTGTCCATAATTTTTCACCTCGCTTTCTTTTAATTAAAATTTATTCGACCTTTTTTATTTTAACAAATTTTTTAAAACTATAAATTGTTAATTATGGATTTAGTTCCGCGTTTAAAACTTTTTTCTTTGAAGGTAATTTTTCGCAGGCAAGTCGGAGAACAAGTCGGGAAATTTTTAGCCGCCATTTTATAAGAAATTTAATTGTCTCGTCTGGAAATCTTCCGCCTGCTTCTTTTAAAAGCCAGCCAACTCCTTTTTGAACTATATCATCTTCATCTTGTATAAGATTTTCAGCAACCCGCAAAGCCTGATCAAAATACATTCCTTTCCTTACTGGCTTTACTAAAACCACGGCTGCTGCCCGTCTGCGCCAGCGGTTTTTTGATTTTGTCCATTGAAAAATTATTTTGATTTTACTTTTATCTTTCAAAATTATTGGCGCAAGGAGCCAGCC
>JAQUKT010000067.1 GCA_028718945.1 Actinomycetota bacterium
TTTCAACATTCGCAGGCAGGAGCGAATCAGGAGCAACATGCATCACCTCAGAGCCGACCTTCCCAAGGGCAAGAATATCGCTTCTCGCGACTCTCGAATGGTCGATATCTCCGACAATCGCGACCTTCAATCCTTCAAGATATTGGAATTTTTCTCTCATCGTGTAAAGGTCAAGCAGAGCCTGGGTCGGGTGTTCATGCATTCCGTCACCTGCGTTTATGACCGGACAGTCAATCCAGCCGGTTAACATATGAGAAGCGCCCGCGCTTGGATGCCTCATGACGACAGCATCGACGCCCATCGCCACAATGGTTTTCGCGGTGTCCTTTAGACTCTCTCCCTTGGAAATGCTGCTGGTGCTCGACGAAAAATTGACAACATCCGCGGAAAGCCTCTTCGCGGCAAGTTCAAATGACATCCTTGTCCTCGTGCTCGGTTCGAGAAACAGGGTGACGATTGTTTTCCCTCTAAGTGCAGGGACTTTTTTAATCGGTCTTTTTGAAACTTCCGCAAAGGAGCCCGCCAGATCAAGCAGCGATAGGATCTCGTCCTTCCTGAGGTCGGAAATCGAAAGAAGGCTTTTGTTCTTCGAGATTTCAGCGCTCAAGACTTCTCCTCGCCTATCTCAACCATGTCAAGCCCGTCAACCTCAACGAGAGATAGCTTTACTCTTTCATTGCCGCTTGTTGGAAGATTTTTCCCGACATAGTCCGCTCTTATTGGGAGTTCTCTGTGCCCCCTGTCTATCAGAACACACAACTGAACAACACTCGGACGTCCGAAATCCATAATCGCGTCCATTGCCGCTCTTGTCGTCCTTCCCGTGAATAGAACATCATCAACAATCACTACTTTTTTTTCGTTCAAATCAAAATCAATCTCAGTTACACCAACACTCGCCGCAGGTCTCGAGCAAATGTCATCCCTATACATCGAGACATCAAGGGCACCAACAAGAACAGGTATGCCCTCTATTTCCTCGATGAGTTTTGCAAGACGCCTCGCGAGAAATACTCCTCTTGTTCGGATTCCTATCAAAGCAAGATTTTTCGAGCCCCTGTTTTTCTCGAGTATCTGGTGAGAAATTCTCCTCATGACTCTTTCAATATCATCCGCGTCAAGTACTTTCGCCCTTGCCACAAATCCCATACGCGCTCCTTTTTTTCATAAGATTTTGTCGTATTGCAAGACCTGACCCCATGAAATGACCCCATGAAAAAAGATGTGCCCATTCAAACGGCACATCAAACTCAAGACCATAATATCTCCCTTCCCAGCCTCACTGGACCAGAATTAAAGGTCGTCTAATAATTTATCAGAATCTAATTCTTTAGGCAAGCAAATTTTCTTAGCATCCCCGTCCCTTGAAATCTGCCCGAGTATCCCATTTATGAAGCGCCCCGAATCCTCCGTTGAAAATAATTTTGCGAGTTCAACAGCCTCATCAATAGTCACTCCAGATGGAATGTCATCAATAAAAATAATTTCCGCGATAGCCATCCTCAAAATGTTCCTGTCAACAGCGGGCATCCTTTCTATCTCCCAGCCTTTGGAGTATGAGGAAATAAGTCGATCAAGCCATGGCTTGTTTCCAAGTACTATGTTCACAACCATAAGGGTAAAATCCGAAGGTTTTCTTTCCCCGGCTAAAGACTTGCCCCTGAGTACCTCCTCGAGACTTGCCTCGCTGATGTCCATCTCAAAAAGAATCCTCAGGGCATATTTACGTTCCTTCGTTCTCTTCGTCTCTCCGGTAGGCATCCGTCATACCCTTTCGATGTACTTGCCCGTTCTTGTATCCACTTTTATTGTATCTCCCTCCTCAACAAATAAAGGTACCTGAACCTTCAAACCAGTCTCGAGCACTACGGGCTTTGTCGCCGCACCAGACGTATCTCCTTTTAGCCACGGCTCAGCCTTCGAGACCTTGAGGTTTGCCGAGAAGGGAATCTCGACTGTGACCGGCTTGCCCTTGTGAACAAAAACAGAAATTTCCTGGTTCTCGACCAAAAATTGAGCAGCCTCGCCTATCACATCAGGAGGAATGCCCATCTGCTCGTAAGTCTCTACATCCATGAATACATAGTTTTCGCCTTCCCTGTAAAGAAACTGCATCTGGCGATTCTCGAGCACCGCCTCCTCGAACTTCTCACCAGCCCTGAATGTTTTTTCCAAAACCGCCCCAGTTTCAACATTCTTCACTTTCGTCCTGACAAATGCTCCGCCTTTGCCTGGCTTGACATGCTGAAACTCAACAATTCGAAAAAGTGAACCCTCGAGTTTCACTACCAGACCATTCCTGAAATCGCTCGTGGATATGATTTTCGACACCTCCCGACACTTTTCTTGAATCAGTTCATTTTTCTTTTTGCCATTATTACTGAAAAATACTTCAAATTACGTAAAATATAAGACATTCACTGGCATACTTCCAGAAATATTTTGAAAGGAAAGAATTGAAAACTTCAAGATTGGCTAAATTTCTTCGACCGAGGAAACTCGAGGCTTTGTTCTTTTCGATCTACGCTGGAATAACTGTATATCTCACCTGGCCCCTCGTGACAAAGTTCAATTCATCCCTCTACGGAGGCTACACCGACAATGTGGGAACAATCTGGGGCTTGTGGTGGATAAAAAATGCCTCGAAATTCAAATCCATCTTTCCTGCCGCAAAAACTACATTCTGTCCCCTGATAGGCGCGCCTTTTGGCTCACGCCTCTCGGGATTATTTCTCGAGCCAGTCGCAGAGATAAGCGAGCGGATTCTACTCCGAATCACAAATGAAGTATTCGTCTATAACTTCTTCATACTCATAAGTTTCTTTCTTGCCGGCATCACGATGTATTTTCTCATAAGACACATAACTAAAAACAGACTGGTTGCCTTCTTTGGGGGGCTCGCATATCTCACCTGCACATTTCACGCTTACCACTCCATGTCCTTCATCCGTATTGCTCAGATACAATGGATGCCTCTTTTTCTGCTCATGCTTTTGAAGTTCATGGAAAAGCCGGATTCAAAACGAGCAATATATCTCGGGCTTTCCGCGATTCTTGTAGGAGGAACATGCATACACTATGGTCTTTTCATGCTTATATTCACGCTTGCGTTTCTCCTTGGGCGTTTCCTTCACAAGTACATCATGGGTGGATACGGAAAAACAAAGCGCCTTAGTGCTCCATTCCATAAATACGATTGCATTCGATCGCCGATCCATACACTCCCGCAGCGTTCCGCTCCCTCCGAGGACAACAGGATTTTAGAAATCAACAAAAAAACGCTAATGCTTTCTCTATGTGTTTTCATTGCCTTTATGGTCGTCATGGTTACATTCGGGCTATCCGCCACGTCAAACATAAATCCACCAGGCAGATGGCCAACAAGCACAACCGCTGGTGAGGTGAGAAACACTGGGTCATGTTACTGGGGTTCAGCATTCCCAAAAGAGTACATCTTGCCAAGCCCCTTTAATCCCTATTTAGGGTGGATTACAGATCGCCTTACCGGAAATACAAGGCCATGGGCAAACAGTCTCTACCTTGGATGGTCCTTGATACTTTTGAGCATTTTCGCACTAATATTTGCCTACAGAAAAAGACCGACAATCAATAGCGTAGATGAAAACGAGAACGAATTCCCTCAATCCAAAAAAGATGATTCGTTTTCCGAAGGAGATTCCCCTGCGGAAAGTAATGAAAAGGGAGAAAAATCCGGAAGGAAATATATCCCTGAAAGAAGTATGCTATGGGGATTTGCCATCGCGTTCTTAGTCTGTCTCATTTTCTCATTCCCTCCATTCATGCATATCGGGTCGATAAAAATATACCTTCCATCAGTGCTCTACAGGATATTCGCCCCCTGGCTCAGATGGTATCTGCGCATGGGTATGGTGGTTTTTCTTGGAATCGTAATACTTGGTTCAATTGGGCTAAATGAAATACTATCAAGAATCAACCGGAAAGCAGGATTAATAATTGCCGTAATACTTTCAGTAATCATATTCATGGAAATGCTAATTGTCCCACCTTTTCCGCACTTTGATTTCAAGAAAATACCCGATGTGTATGAAGAACTTTCGAAACTTCCCCAGAAGACCATAGTCGCTTTTTATCCGATGCTTGACCCGGGCTTCTTCGATACTAACCTCATAACTTTTTATCAAAGGTGGTTTAGGATACCAATGCTGAACGGAGCGCCGGGCAAATCGGATGGAGAAGCATTGAGAAGAACTGTGTATAATCCATATACTCAGGAAACGGCAGGCATCCTCAAGAGATTCGGAATAGAAAAGGTTGTTTTCTTGAGAACAATGTTCGCGCAGTACGAGGGGCACATAAAAGACCTCAAAATAACCGAGGAGGAACTGGTAGATAAACTTCCTTCCGGTTTCGTGAGAACAAAAAGTTTTACATATAAGGAAGACGAATCTTTCGGGAATGCGGATATACTCGAGGTCAGGGCAAAACCTGCTGATATAGTGCCAATATACATGGGAGACATCACCGTTCCACACATGGATGTGGGTCTGGTCACGGTGCGCATAATTGAAAAGTCCGGTTTGATAAATCTTGTAAACTATGTCGGTCGAGATGTTGTTGCCGATATCGATTTCGATGTAAGGAATGTGGTGGAAGCCCCTCACAGGCTATATGTTATTCATGAAAAGCTACTTAGGAAAGTCAGCCTCAAGGGTTCAGAAACCGCGAAGGTAAACCTCAAGGATATCGTCATTCCGAAAGAAGGGCTCAAACTAAATCTTGTTGTAGAAGGTTCAGCAGTTTCTCTATCGCCAGAAGAAAGTAGATTATATGGCAGAGAGACAGGAACGCTTGCTCTCGGAGAGACAAGAATCACAGTCAAGAAATAATTATGAATAGAAAAGAAAACCACAAAAGCGGAGAAGCATTTGAAGAAACGCAAAATGAAATATCCGTTATAGTTCCAGCCTACAACGAGGAAAAGGCAATATACCAATCAGCAAGACAGATAGTTGAAACCCTTGAAAAAATGGATGTTCAATATGAAGTCATTCTCGTCGATGATGGAAGCACCGATAATACCGGCGATGAAATAAGGCGAGCAATCAAAGATTTCCCGAATGTTCAGGGAGTTTTTATCAAGGAAAACGTCGGGAAGGGAAACGCGCTCAGAAGAGGATTCCAGCACTCAAAGTATGAAAATATCTGCATGATAGACGCAGACCTCGACCTCCCGCCATATCAAATAGGCACTCTCGACCAAATAATGAGAGAAAAGAGAGCCGATATTGTAATAGGGAGCAAAAGGCACCCCCAGTCAAGATTGAATTATCCCTGGTACAGAAAATTGTACAGCACAACTTACTATTTCCTCATTCTTGTCATGTTCGGTCTTCCGGTAAAGGACACGCAGACCGGAATAAAGATTTTCAGTCGCGAGGTTCTTGAAAGGGTTTTTCCGCGCGTGGTTTGTAAGCAATACACCCTTGACCTTGAACTCTTAGTGGTGGCGAATCGTCTTGGTTTCAAAATCGCCGAAGCGCCGGTTGTTCTCGAATTCCACAAAAAATACGGGCACATCAACTGGGTGGACATAAGAAACATAATTGTTGACACTCTCGCTGTCTTTTACAGGCTCTATTTTTTGAAGTACTACGACAGTTTCCTTCTTCCTGCAGTAGATTATGAGCCCAGGGTTACCATTGTCATTCCATCACGCGAACTCGACTCGAACGCGCTTCAATGCATAAGGAAATGTTGTGAACTGAACTACGGGAACTATGAAATTATTTTCGTGCCGGATGAGCCAGTTGACCACTCAGTGTTACCGGGCATCGTCAGAGTAATTCCAGGGGGGGGCACCTCGCCAAGCGCCAAGCGAAACATGGCTTCCACCTCAACCGATGCGGAACTGATAGCGCTAATTGACTCGGATGCGTATCCCGACCCCGACTGGCTAAGGAATGCCATTCCTTACTTTCAGGATGAGAATATCGCAGCCGTGGCAGGACCGGCAATCACACCTCCCGGCGATTCGAAAAGGCAGCAGGCAAGCGGTTTGATTTACTCTTCTTCCCTTGTTTCTGGCTCTACAACTTTCCGATATACTTTCCACTCATCAAGAAACGTCGATGACTATCCATCCTGCAATTTCATAGTAAGGAGGAAGGACTATATTGAAATTGGAGGCTGCCTCGAGGAGTACTGGCCCGGCGAGGATACGGTCCTCTGCCTGAAACTGACAAAAGAGAGGAAGAAGAAGATTTTGTATATTCCCAATGTTTTCGTTTATCACCACAGACGACCCGTTTATTCAAAACACCTCTCCCAGGTAGCGTCATACGCCTGGCACAGGGGCTATTTCTCCAAGAAATTCCCCGAAACATCAAGAAGACTTCAGTTTTTTGTCCCGAGCGTCTTTGTTCTTTTCGTGATTTGCGGACTGGCGCCCGCGATTCTCAACTCAATAATCAGGCTGGTCTATATTTCAGTTCTTTCCTTTTATTTTCTGCTTGTGATCCTATCAGGCATCAAAAGCCTTGACGTTATCATAAATCTCATGATAATTCCTGGAATTGTAACGACGCACTTCACGTATGGAACCATGTTCATGTTTGGGCTTATTTCGCGTGGAAGGAAGAAATGAAGGTAATAATTTCATATCCGCCATTGAGAGAAGGTCTTCACCCAACCCTCGGGCAAAACAGGCAATTTCAATGGTTTCACAATCCGTCATTCATATACCCGATGGTTCCGGCATCAGCGGCAACAATGCTCTCCAATTGCGGGCACGAGGTTATCTGGAATGACGCAATCGCAATGCAGTGGAGTGAAAGCCAATTCTGGGATTTCGTTTCCCGTGAAAAACCCAACCTTGTCTTTTTCGAAACCAAAACGCCCGTTGTCAAACTGCACTGGAAAATAATCGAAAGGCTAAAAGAGGAACTTCCAGAAACCATTGTCGTGCTCGCGGGCGATCATGTAACGGCTCTTCCGGAGGAATCCTTTGCCAATTCGAAAGTCGATTACGTGCTAAGCGGTGGCGACTATGATTTTCTCCTTTCGAACCTTGTTGAAAGCCTCGAGGGAAAAGCGGACCTTGAACCAGGTGTCTGGTATAGAAAAAATGGAGAAATAAAGTCCACAGGACCTTTCAGCCTCGAACATGACCTTGATTCTCTTCCCCGTATTGACCGCGAACTCACAAACTGGAGGCTATATGGTGAGCATCTATTCATCAAGAAGCCCCACACATACACTATGGCGGGGCGGGACTGCTGGTACGGGAAATGCACCTTTTGCTCATGGACAACAATTTATCCCCGTTTTCGCGTGCGGAACCACGAACTCGTCTTGGATGAGATAGAGCACCTCGTTGAAGATTATGGCATAAAGGAAATATTTGACGATACAGGAACATTCCCGGCAGGCGGCTGGCTAAAAAGATTCTGCAACGGAATGATTGAGAGGGGATTGAGTAAGCGCGTTACGATTTCATGCAACGCAAGAGTAGGCTCGATGTCGGAAGAAGACTATGAACTGATGGCGAAGGCGTCTTTTAGGCTTTTGAAGTTTGGGCTCGAATCCTCAAACCAGAAAACCCTTGACAGGCTGAATAAGGGGACAACGGTGGAAAGCATAATAAATTCATGCAGAGAAGCAAAACGCGCAGGGCTTACCGTTCACCTGACCACAATGGTTGGCTATCCATGGGAGACGCTTGAAGATGCGAAAAGGACTCTCGAGTTGAGCAAGAAACTCTTGAGGGAAGGGAGCGCTGACATGCTTCAGGCAACGATAATCATTCCCTATCCCGGAACACCTCTTTTCGAGGAAGCAAAGGAAAACGGCTGGCTCGAGACACTCGACTGGGATGAGTATGACATGCGCGGTCCCGTTATGAAAACCCCGATTGCCCAACAGGAGATATCGCGCCTCACCCAGGGACTTTACCTTTCTTTTCTTTCTCCAAGGTTTGTGGCAAGAACTCTTCTAACCATAAGGTCCACCGATGACCTTGCCTTCGTAATGAAAGCCGCCAGGGCGGTTCTCGGCCATCTGAAAGATTTCGCAAAAGGAAAAAAGCGTCGAACAAGCTGAAAGCACTGAAGACCGGATTGAAGGAAATCGCAAAATGGAGATGTGAAGTTCCTTGTAGAAAATGCCTTCATTTGACCTAAATAGCCTGGTTCGTTTGGTGAGTAGTTGTGGGAACACGGGTCACAGGAGGAAAGATGAATTCAAGAAGAATCGAAAACCTGCTTGAAAAAATGGATGAGAAAAATATCGAGGCTCTACTCGTTTCCAAGATTGAAAATGTGAGGTATTTGAGCGGATTTTCGGGCACGAGCGCTTTTCTCGTCCTGGGACCAGAAAAGCCGATACTCATCACCGACGGAAGATACGCAGAGCAGGCAAGAAAAGAGGTGGAATCCTTTGAACTTGTAATTTACGAAAAAAACCTCACGGATGCCCTTTCGGAAATTCTCTCAAACCACAAGACCACCCATTTTGAAGGTTCCATCCAGTACGAACTCTATCAAGGGATAAAAGAAAAACTCAAGGGAAATACCACCTTTGAGGTGGCGCACAATCTTGTTGAAGAAGCGCGAGCGATAAAAGACCCGCAGGAACTCGAGATGCTAAAGAAAGCACTTAAAATCTCGAAGAACGCGTTTCTCGAGGTTCTCCCGCGAATAAAAGAAGGCGCAAGCGAGCGCGAAATTGCCTCACTGATAGAATTTCAGATGAGGAGCGCCGGAGCGGAGGCTCCTTCTTTTGAAAGCCTCGTCGCTTCGGGAGCAAACTCCTCGATGCCCCACGCCAAATCAAGCGAAAAAACACTGGAGAAAGGTGAAAGCGTGATTCTCGATTTTGGAGCGAAATACTCCGGCTACAATTCTGACATCACAAGAACTCTTCTGCTGGACGCGGATAAGAAGAAACAGAAGACTGTTGAGGATGTTCAAGGCGCGTTGCAAAAGGCGCTCAAGTGCGTGGGTGCCGGAATGAAGGCTTGCGAACTCGATTCAATCGCAAGGACTTACCTTAAGGAAAAGGGTCTCGATGAGAACTTCCTCCACGGGCTCGGGCACGGGGTAGGGCTTGAAGTCCATGAAAAACCGGTAATTTCAAAAAGTTCCACCGATATTCTCGCGGCAGGGATGGTATTCACAATAGAACCCGGCGTCTATTTTGAGGGCAATTTCGGGGTAAGAATCGAGGAAATGGTCTATCTAAGCCCGAACGGGGGTCAGGTCT
>JAQUKT010000068.1 GCA_028718945.1 Actinomycetota bacterium
TTGCCCATGAGATTACCTCAGGGCTCGATCTATAATTCTCCTTGAGTTCAGATATGATGCAGTTTCCTTCATGGACTCCTCTTTCAAATATTTTTCCCCTCACAATAAGGTATGTCAGAATATCCGCTCTTCTGAATCTGTAAATCGATTGCTTCGGGTCGCCAACAACAAAAAGTGAACCCGGTCTCGGCTTTACCTTGATCCAATCACTCACGGCGTGGTCCTGTGAAGCAAGGAAAAGAAGCACCTGCGCCTGAATGGGATCTGTATCCTGAAACTCATCAACCAGTAGGTGCGTGTGCCTGGTGGAGAAATATGAGCGGACTGATGGATTTTTTCTCAACATGTTCGCGGCACTCAAAAGCAGGTCTTGGAAGTTCAAAACCTTGTTCTCAATTCTCAGCAAATCGTATATTTCTTTTGCTTTGAGGAGAGCCCTCATTGCCGGAATGTATGCAAGTTTTCTGAACTCATCAAGATAGGGAATTACGACGTTTTGCTGAAAATCCCTCCATTTGCCAAGCACCTCGTTAACATCGATGCCCGCCTCATTCCACACTTTCTTGATAGGCTTGGGGTCTCCTTCAAAAAAAGAAAGAAGGCGAGCAAGAGACAAATTATCTTCTAACTCGTACATAGGGATAGCTCTCGAAAGCCCTTTCAATCTCGCGGCATACATGCAAGTGCCAGTTTCCAGGGGAAGCCTTTCGCCAATCCCTACAAAATATTTCAAGTACTCGTCCAGACCACTTGGTACAGCAAGATTATCCGCGCTCGAGTCCGGCAGCGGCCACTCTGCCACATCAGGAAAATCCGCAAATCTGAAAAACGAATCCTTTAGGGAAGACAAGGGAAGCCCGTATTCCCTCAATTCGGCTGCAAGTCCCCCAGAATCCATACCTCTTAGTGATTCAAGAAATCTTTTCCACGCCTCTTCCCTGACTTTTGCGTCCTCGAGTTCATCTATTTCTTCGAAATCAAGAGGAACTCCGGCCTCAATTGGTCTCTCTCGTATGAGCTTTGCACAGAAAGAATGTATAGTTCCCATGAAGCACCTGTTCGCGTTATCAAGTGATTTCGAGAGCCTCGTTCTATTCTCGCTATCCACTATATTCTTGTATTCCCTTTCTCCTCTCGCGGCGTTTTCAAGCTCTGGCATGAACCTTGCGCGAAGCTCGGCTGCTGCTTTCCTGGTAAATGTAACAGCCACCATTTTTGATACGTCTCCGCAAGAGTTAGAAGCAAGGAGCGCGATCATCCTTTTTACGAGCGCGCTCGTCTTTCCAGTTCCCGCTGCAGCTTCAACCAATATGCTCTTATCGGTCTCGCGCCAGATTTCATCCTCAATCATTTAATCCACCATCTCAGAGCCGCGCTTTTCACTATCCGAAAAAGGGTGCTTCTTCGTTCTTATTTCGGCAAAGGGTTTGAGCATCCAATTATCGCTGTTCTCCATCTTTCTTCCCATCTTATCTGCCGCCTCCCCGGCATGGTCATAAACAATCCGGTAATTCGCGTTAAAGTTGGAACGGTTGAAAGAAACCGGGAATGCCCCCGTCGAAATCATCTCGCAGAGAAGCCTGAGATTTTCCCCTCCATCCTTCAATTCCTGCTCATTCCATGAAATCCTCTCTCCGTGCTGTTTCCCCCGGACTCCGAAGAATTGATAACTGAACATTTCCGCTCTCGATGAAGGCTTTACACACTTGAGTCTTTCGTTGAGAATTCTCAAGTAAAGATAAGGCTGGATTGCCATTCCGCACATGAAAGGGTCATTTTTTGCGTAACTGCCAGAGCTTCCGGTCTTGTAATCGACTATTGAAAATCTTTTCTTTTTGCCTTCAATGAAATCAACACGGTCAATCCTCCCTCCCGCCTTTATTCTTCCCTCCGGAAGTTCGATCGAGACAGGCTCTTCGGTTGAGATAAGACACTCAGAATCAACCCCTTTCGAGCCAATGACAAGTTCGAAATACGCCGGAACATCCCTCAGGGATAACTGGTCTTTCACAAACATCTTTGAGATAAACCAGAGTTCCTTGATTTCGTGCCTTAGAACAGCTTCAGGCGGATTGAACTTCGTCTTTGCTTTCTCTACATGATTCTTGAACACATCAGTCATAATCTGAAGACAATTTTCTCGAGAACGATCAAACCCAGTCTCCGACCACCCTCTCATAAAATCTCTGAAAATCTCATGAAGGAACAGCCCTTTTTCCTGGGGAGAAAGCCAGATTGTCGGGTCAGATTCAACTTCATCGAGGGATTTCACTCCAAGTACGAAGGACAGGAAGTATTCCATAGGACAACGAGCAAGAGTTTCAAGCGCCGACGCAGTGAGAGTAATACCCCCATCGAATGGATTTTGATACTTCCCTGCCTCAGGAACATATCCATCGTACTCGGTGAACTCCGCGCTATTCCGCGCGCGACTTGCCTTCTTGCCCTGCCCTATATTTGGAAACAACTTTTCCACAAGTTCTCCGGTCAAAACCGACCCCTCTGACGCAATCTTCTCCAGCCAGTACTCAGTTCTGCTCGCCACACAGGCAAGTTCACAAGGTGCAAAACTCGTCAAAGGAACGGGAAGGTTCTCGAAATCAGTGTAATCCCTTTTGGCATCCGCTTTTTCATCGTTTATTGCCTCAAGTAAGGCTTCAGATGGAAACTTCTCGCTGTCTTCTCTTAGAGACCGCATCGAGAAACTCAAGACAGCGTTCCCTCGAATCCTTCCAAGAACACGAGACAAACTTTCATGAAAGACCAACGCGCGTGTATCAGATGTTGGAAGGTCATCAGAAATTTCTTCTCTCTCCTCATCAAGCAAGAACGGGTCCTGCCTTAAATTTGAAGCAAACCTTTCATCATCGAGCCCAATGATAAATGTCCAGGGTCTTCCTGAATGTCCACCGTCTTGAATAGGCGCAGCATATACTTTTCCTGGCATGGGACCAGCGCCTCCTGCTTTGGCCGAGGACAAAAGTTCGAGAAGAAAATCTCTCGAAGCTTGCGGTTCAATGTTCTCGACCTCGAGCCAGGCATGTGCGGCTTCAATTTCCTCCATAAGCCGCTTCTTGGAATACTCGTCAAACATACTGGTGGCCCTTGCGTGTTCCTTTAAGAACCGATGAGAAGAGGCAAGAAGAGAATGACCACTGTCTCTCGAGGACTCTGCCTTCTCAACCAAACCTGTCACAATCGAGGTAATTCTCGCGACAACATCCGAGCCTGATATCTCAGAGGTATCGCCTGAGCAAACCTTCTGCGGAATTTTCCCAAGAATTTCTACATGTCTTTCTTTGTTCGCGCCCAATGTGAATCTCCCGAGTATTTCCGCGAGAACCGCTCCGTCCATTTTCTCCGTTCTTATCAATCCATCACGGAGCATCCTCAAAAGGAGGCCCTGGGAATAGCCATCCGCCCATGAAAGCCATGCCCTCAAAGCCATGCCAGGTCTGGAAAACGAAACCGGAATTCCTTCCTCAAATGTCACGGGAATTTGCTCGACATCAGATTCGCCAAAACGGGAGGAAAATACCTCGTATATCAGCGGAACATAAGATGAATCCGTATAGAGAATTTCGATTTGATCAAGAGGAATTCCCCTTGAAACTGCCGTCCTTAGAACCTGGTTTACCTCGTTCACCTCGCCAACTGCCTTAAAGACCTCTACTTTCTGGCCTTCCTGTGCCGGTTTCCCTCCTTCATCCACCATCACAGTCTCAACAGAGCGGGAAAGTGCACTCAAGAACTCGCGCTCAAGCCCCCGGAGATTAGAAACAAGGTCAGTGCTTGTTACCAAGATTGCATCGCTTTTCTTGATTTCATTCACCATATCCCATGCTACTTCAAGAGCTCGAGGGTAATCGGCAAGCCCTCTTTCTTTCAGTTCCTTCTCGTAAAGCGAGAACAATAAAGATAAGTCGCTTGCCTTATCCTTGTTTTGAAACGCTTGCCGCTCGATGTCACAGGAGCGAATTCCTGCCATCCTCAAATCGCTTATGCTTGAGAGTAATGCGGAAGCTGCCATTCGGTTCGCGCCTATCCCTGAGAAATATCCTTGCTTTTTTCTCTTTGATATTGTGTTGAGAATTGAAAAACAAAGTAGCATCGCGTCATTCCTGCCAAGGTATGAAAGCCCGAGCCCGGCAAGAGCCGGGGCGGCAATCTCCAGGGCGATGCCTCTCAATGTCTTGACCCTTGCATTCAGAATTGCGGAAATTCTCGAGACCCTTTCAAGCCATTGAAATCCAACTCTGAGGGTCGGCGCAAGGAGCCACTTTTCAGAAAGGGGGTCTTGCGAGAGTGCCTCTGCCAATCTTTCTATGAATGCGCTTTCTTCGGAAGCCGCCTCTTGAAACTCAGCTTGAAAATTCAACATCTCTTTCCTTCATTGCTTCTTTGACCTTACGTTTTTGAATAGTACAACATGGCAATGACAAAAACTGGAATAGAAATTGATAGCAGCCTAACTAAAGATGCCATAGGAACATCCGCAAGAGGAACTTTCTACAGATAGCTTTTTTGATTTTACTATTTCTTGGTTGCCTTTGTTTTCTTCGAGGGTTTCTTCACTGCCTTTTTCGCTGGCTTTGCCTTTTTTGCTCTCGCCGCGGGTTTCGCCTTCCGGACGGGGTTTATTACCTCGAAGTACTTCACTGCGTGAATTGAGGTTGGTCTTGGCTCATCTGCAAAAACAGCTCTCATTCTCATTCCAACCTCGAGTTTTTTTTCATCATGCTCATTGCAGTAGTGCATCGTTCTCGTATGAGCCCCATCGAGAGTGACCCATATAGCAGTGTAAGGGACAGGCATGAGTTCTCCATTATTCGGGTTTATATAAGGGAAACGAACAACGGTAAATCCCCTGAGCTCTCCTTCGGGACCAACTTCAACCCATTCATTCATTTCGGCAAAACATCTTCCACAACCTGCCCTTGGGGGGCAATAAACGGTCCCGCACTGACTGCACTTTATTCCCATGAACCTCGCATTGTCCCTGAGCTCAGCAAGAAACTTGCTCCAGTATGGTCCAAGGTGCCAGTCGAAGTCATACTCAAGGTGGCCGGACTCGTGTATCATGAGGTCATATCCATCCGGAGTCTTTTTTACTTTCCGCCTGTCAGTATAAATTCCCATTCTCTTCACCCCTCAAATTCTCACTATGGAAGGTCAGCGCCAAGTATCATTACGCTCGACCAGCTGCATCCACCAAAACCTGTCGCAAGCGCCTTCTTCGCATTTGGTATCTGGCGCCCCACCGCACGCCCCATTATCTGCCATGCTGCTTCCCCAACTCTTATTAGAGCGGTTGCTCCTATCGGATTTGTTGCTATGACTCCACCAGAAGGATTTACTGGAAATTCTCCATCTAAGTGAGTTGCGCCGCTTCTTATGAGCTTAGGCGCACCACCTCTTTCACAAAGCCACAGAGAATCCATCCACTTGACTCCGGTTACAGAGGAAGGGAGATACAACTCCGCGACATCAATCTCCCTGAACGGCTTTGTTATTCCCGCAATCTTGTAAGCTTCAGCAGATGCCCGCTCCAAGGTTGGCATGTATTCCCACTCAAGGTCGCCAAAGTGCGTATAGTCTTGCCTTACCACCGAGGCATGGACCCAGGCAGGCCTCGGACACAGCTTTTTCGCTGCCCTCTCTGATGCAAAAATAACAGCGCAGGAACCATCCGATCTCGGGCACATATCAAGTAGCTTTATGGGATAGGAAAGCATCGGTGAATTCATCACGTCCTGAACCGTCACTTTCATTCGGTTATGCGCGTATGGATTCAGAAGGGCGTTGTTTCTGTCTCTCGCAGCAACAATCGCTGCGTCTTCCTCCGTCGCTCCGTAAGTCTTCATATACATAGAGTATTCCGAGGCAAGAGGACCAATCGCTCCCGCAAACGCATCACGCTCGAGAATCGGGTTCGAGCAAGTTGTAATCGCGGCCTGGGTGTCTGATTCTGAGTTCTTTTCCCAGCCTACCCCCATTACCACATCAAAAAGCCCTGATGCGACATGATAGAAGGCAGAAGCAGCTACAGTTGTTCCCGTCGTCCCGCCTGTGGTTACCTTCAAAACCGGCTTCATAAATGAACCAAGACCGTCCGTTGCCCACATGTCAACGTAATTTATGTTCTCGAAATGGTCCATATTGCCAATGATAAAAGCGTCTATGTCATCTATGCTCAGCTCAGCATCATCAAGCGCCCTTGTCACAGCCTCTGCTATCAGCTCAACGCCTGAGCAATCAAGCCTTTTCGAAGCATGATGGGTTTGACCCACTCCTATTATCCCAACTCTTGTTCCCATATCTCATTCCCCCTATCTTCCAAGAATGAAAACGCAGTGAGACTGACCGCACATTCCATTTATTCCATGGGCAAGAGCGATCTTTGCTCCTTTGACCTGTCTCTTTCCTGCCTTCCCCCTAAGCTGAAGAACGCATTCAGCCATCTCCGAAAGGCCTGCTACCTGAACCGGGTTTGAAGAGAGCCTTCCGCCCGAAGGGTTGATGGGAATTTCGCCGCCCATGTTGAAATAGCCTCTTTCCATGTATTCACCAGACATGCCCTCTTCACATAAACCAAGACCCTCGAGCCACATCAACTCCATATAGGAAAATGCGTCATAAACCTCCGCAAGGTCAATTTCTTCGGGTCCAACACCAGCCATCTCATACGCACTTTCCGAAGCTTCCTCGAGCGCCCGGGTGTCCGCAAGGTCTCTGTCTCCGAGCCTGTATGCGTCAGAGCAATGCCCTACACCCATCAGCCAGACCCTTTTCTTGTTCGTTGAAAGCTTCTTCGCCTCACGCTCAGCCGCAAGAACAAGGGCACACGCCCCATCCGTTACCGGAGAACAATCGAGTTTCTTCAAAGGACTGGCAAGAACCTCTGAATTCATTACGTCCTCAACTGTTATCTCCATTGGAAGTTGGGCAAGCGGGTTTCTCATGGCGTTCCCATGGTTCTTTACCGAAACAAGTGCGCATTGCCGTTCTGTTACTCCTGTTGCAGTCATATACCTTCGCGCCTGAAGAGCAGCAGAGCTTATCGCATCGATCCCTAACTTTCTTTCAACAAGAGGGTCAAAAGCTGTATTTGTTATGCCGCTCATGCTGCTCTCGCTTCCCTTGTGGTGCGCTACGACAAGAGTAACACCAAAACTTCCTGAAAGAATCCTCATCATTCCATAAAGCGCACCGAAGGTCCCGTCTCCCTCTACAGTGGAAGTATCCTTTCCAAAAGCACCAGCAGCATCCTGAATTGCCATGCATGAAATTGTTCTTCCGTCCCAGAAGTCACTTGAAACGGAAACAATGTTATCTATCTCCCTTGTTGTTATTTCGGCGTCCTTCAAGGCCTTTGTCGTTACCTCATAGACCATCTCTGAAAAATTCTGCTTCTTTCCCTTTTCGTATTTCGTCTGACCTACACCAATTACAGCAACTCTCTCCATTTTTACTCACCACCCATATCCATCAAGCAATCGGGCGAAAATGCCTGATATCCAATATGTTTCCCTGGCGCTCCTTTTCAAAAACGGGCTCCACCCTCATTCCAACCTTTACCTTTTCGGGCTTCACTCCCCCTATGAAATGAACAAGCCCGGTATCAGCGCCATCCATCTTGATAACCGCATAAACAAAGGGAGGTTTCCTTGGGTGAATCTTCGGCTCATAATAGCTAACTACCGTGAACGTTTCCACGGTTCCGGTGCCAGGGAGCTTAACCCACTCGTTCATGTCTCTGTAGCAGTTGATGCATTTTATCTTGGGAGGAACGAAAACCATCCCGCATTCCGCACACTTGTTTGCCCAGATTTCCGCATCATCGCGAATTTGCGCGTACCACTTGCTGAGCGTACTCCCAACCGTCCAGGAATATGGAACACTGATTTTCCCCGGGAATACGATCTCTTCCACTTCGTCTTTCCAGTCACCCAATTCCCTCACCTCGCTTTGTTTTTCAATAGATGAATTCTCACCAGTACCAAAAGGCACCGCCAGGCTCTTATTTTTGAATGATTTTCAGTCCAAACTCTTGCAGAATAATTTTTTGAGTACTTCTATTCAATAAACCACACATCTCCAGTCTCGACAAACCGCACCCCAACGAACACGAGCCGAAACTATTCTATAGCGTTTCCCCCTCAAGTCAATCCCAGCGTCATTCTCATTCTCGAGGTAATGATTCTTTCACTCTCTTTTCTTTTCGAGTTCCTCAAAATAGCACGATTCATATCTACCAGACTTCAGAGCTTCAATTAGTTCCGCCTCGTCCGATATATCATCATCAAAAACCGTCACGCACATGCCGAGATGGCTCGCGTGATGTGCATCGCTTCCACCGGTCCCGAAAAGTCCGTGCTTTTTCGCCAGTTTTTCAGCAAACTCATTGCTCATGTGGGAGAGAGAGCCATTTCTGGTCTCAATTGCCACAATGGCTTCGAGCAACTCGTCCTGCAGGTCGCGGCTGTTCCTGTGTCTTACATCCGCTTCTCCTCTGCACGGGTGCGCGGGAATAATTATCCCATTCCTTTTTTCAACCTCAGCCTTCAACTCATCGAATGGAAAAAGGTAATAGCGGACGTTTTCTTCCCATCCAAACACAAGCATATCGCCAAGTTCGGTGAAAACCTCCATTCCCCTAAACACCAAGAAGCCATGCTTTTTTGCATAAGCATAGTTTTCCTGGGCTCCCTTGAATGTTGAATGTTCGGTCACGCATACCGCGTCGAGACCAATTTCACGAGAGCGGCACACAAGTTCCTCCGGTGTGAGGGAGGAGCACCTTGACGATATGTTTGTGTGAACATGAAGGTCAACTATCATCGCTAAAAAGAATAACTAATGCCAGCGCATTCACAATCCACCTGACATTCTAACAGCAAGTACCTGAAAGCGCCTTGAAGTGAAGAGGCGAAAAATCAGGGTCCCTTAAAGGGACCCTTTTCAAACAAACTTTCAAAACGCAAATCCTACTCCGGAACACCCGAGCATTCATGACCACCGGTACGGGAGTTCCAGTACATGGCACGCTCCACTATGATTCCCTTGTTGGCAGAAACCTTCGTTGATACGGACCATTCATCCGGAAGCAGGTCTCCCAC
>JAQUKT010000069.1 GCA_028718945.1 Actinomycetota bacterium
TGCCCGATGTTTCGCTTTCGGGAATATACGACAGCGACAGCGAAAAGTCGAGAACTTTCTCAAAAGAGCACAGCATTATTTCCTTCAAGAATCCCGAGAAACTCATCGAGTCCTCGGATGCTCTTGTTGTCGCGCTTCCAACAGAACTGCACCATGAATTCGCTCTGATGGCACTCGAGCATGGTCGCGATTGTCTCGTCGAAAAACCAATCTCAGACAACACCGAAAATGCGAGGGAACTATGCGGCATCGCGCAAAAAAATGGTCTTATCCTTCAGGTTGGACACGTAGAGCGTTACAATCCCGTCTCACTTGACCTGCCAAGGCTCATTAAAGAACCAATTTCATTCTCCTGCGAACGGCTGAGCCCATTCATGCCCTCATGGGTCAGCAAAACTGGAGTTGTCCTCGACCTGATGATTCACGATATAGATATCGTCTTGAGTCTTTTGAAAAAAGAAATCAAAAAGGTTTCATCAGCAGCGACAAAAATTCATTCACAAACTGAAGACCTTGCCTTTGCCCAGCTCACATTCGAAAACGGAGTAATCGCAAACTTCCAAGCAAGCAGGGTGAGTCAGACAAAGATAAGAAACATAAAGATTACCCAGAAGAATGACTACATCACTGCTGACCTCATGAGAAGAACCATATCAATATACAGACTTGTAACAAGCGATTATTTCTATGATTCGAGACTCGGCTATAAACAGGAAAGCGTTATGGAAATGCCCTATCTTTCAACGTATGGAGAACCCCTAAAGCTTGAACTCGAAGATTTCGTTGATTCGATAAGAACAAGAAAGAAACCTCTTGTCTCAGGAGAAGACGGAGCAACTGCCCTCGAGGTAGCGTTGAAAATCATCGAAAGCGCTGAATCCTGAGGTTGCTCCGCTGGTTTCAAGAATTGAGACAGGAGCAAACAAATTCTGCTTCTTCTTCCGTCATCCCTGCGAACATAGGAAGCGAAAGCACTTCTCTTGATGCTTTTTCGCTTTCGGGCAAGTCGCCTTCAGAATACCCAAGAAATGAGAATGCTTTTTGAAGGTGAAGGGGAACAGGGTAATATATCCCGAATCCTATTGAAGACGATGATAGTTTTCTTTGAGCGGAAGGTCGTTCTTTTGTTCTAATTGTATAAAGGCTATGAACATGAGTAGCCCCGTCTCGCACAACGGGAACCTCCACCCCACGAAGACTTTCGTTATATATATCCGCTATCAAGTGCCTCTGAGAATTCAGCTCGTCTATATGTTTGAGTTTCACTCTTAGGATTGCCGCCTGAATCTCGTCGAGTCTGCTGTTGTATCCAAGCACTTCCACCCTGTCTCTTTCTCGCATCCCGTGGCGGGCAAGAACTCTTACTCTATCTGCCAAATCATCACTTGCCGTACAAACAATCCCTCCATCCCCAGCGCAGGATAGATTTTTTGTAGGGAAAAAACTAAAGGCAGAAGCATGACCGATTGAGCCAACTCGCTTCCCATCAAGTGACGCGCCGGTAGCCTGAGCACAATCCTCAATCAAGAAAAGATCATGCTCAGAGGCAAAGTGTGAAAGCTCCCTCATGTCAGCAGGATGACCAAAGAGATGAACCGCAACTACTGCTTTTGTTCTTTCGGTCAAACAACTCTTCACGCTATCCGGGTCGATATTAAATGTTTCAGGGTCAATATCAGCAAAAACGGGGATTGCCCCTGTATGAGAAATCGTGGAAGCCGTAGCAACAAATGTAAACGGAGTTGTAATGACCTCATCACCTTGACCAATCCCCATTGCTTTCAAAATCAGAAAAAGCGCATCTGTGCCTGATGCCACCCCAACCGCATGTCTCACCCCAACAAATGAAGCCATCTCTCTCTCCAGCATCTGAACCTCTTCACCGAGAATGTAGCAACCGCTATCAAGGACTCTTCGTATAGCTTCATCTATTTCGTCCTTGAAAAGGAGATACTGCCTTGAGACATCTATGAATGGAACTGAATTGATTTGTCGGCTACCTTCAATCACGCTGAGTAGCCTCCCCAATATCTCTTGCCGGTACTCCTGCGTAAATCCTTCCCGGCGGAACATCCTTTATTACCACCGCACCCATCCCAACAACAGAGCCCTCGCCTATCGTAACTCCCGAAAGAATACAGGCTCCAGCGCCAATTGATGCCGCGCGCTTGAAAATCGGACCCTTAAAAACAGGCCTTGGACACAAAGATAGATATTTATCATTTGTTGTCACAACGTAAGGTCCAACAAATACATCTTCCTCGATTGTTGTCTCACCGGTTAGATAGGCTCCGGTCTGTATCCTTGCCCGCGCTCCAACCGAAACACTATCCTCAACAGAGCAGAGCCGACCGACTATTACAGCCTCCCCGAAACTACAATTCTCACGGACAGCTGCAAGGTCTCCAACATAGGAATTTTCACCAAAAAAACTGCCGGCGTGCAAAACAGCGGAACATCCAATGACGGAACCATTCCCAATTTCAAGGGAGCTCCATTTCGACACAGGTCTCGTGCTTGAAATACCGGAAAGCGGGGGTTTCCCTAAGATAGAGTTTGCCCCAATCTGAACTCCATCCCCAACATGAGCCCCTGAAAGGATGACCGCACCGTGCCCAACAACAACACCATTACCCAAGATTGCGTTATCTTCGATTACACAGTTCAGTCCGAAATCGCAGTTCAAACCAACAGTTGCTTTCTTTGAAACGAAACAGGCTTGCCCCATTCTTACTCCATTCTAAGGGAACCCTTGACTACATTTGAAAGGCGCTATCAAACCCTGAAAAACGTTCAAAGGTTTCATCATGATCGAATCATGTCACGCTTAATCCCGGGCAACTGATTCAATGCAATCAACAATGGTATTCCATGAGAAACTTTCCATTGCTTTTCTTATGTTTGAAGACATCTCTTCACGATTTTCTGCCTCGAAAAAATCCACGATCGAACACGCAAGAGCAGAAGGGTTTTTCGGCTCAACCAAAAATCCAGTCTTTCCGTGCTTCACGGAATTCTCTATGTCCCCCACCCTTGTTGTAATAACCGGTTTTTCAAATCCATAAGAAAGTTGGACAACGCCGCTACCGGAAGCATCAACATAGGGAAGAGCAACAATATCTGCGGCAGAGAAATAAGAGGAAATTTCTTCATTTGGAATATATCTGTCAACAATCAACACCTTCTCCCTGATGCCAAGTTCATCAATAAGCTTTTCATATGTTTTCCTGCTCTCCCAAAACTCCCCCACTACCAGAAGAAAAAGATTTTCTATTTTGGAAGCTGCTTCCGGTATTGCCTTCAGAAGAATCTCAAGACCTTTATAAGGTCTTACAAAACCAAAAAAAAGGACAACTTTCGCGTCTGGTGGAATCCCAAGTTTTCTCTTTGAATCAAGAGTTCCTTCTCTCGAAATCTGGGCAAGCGGAAGGTAGGTCGGGTGAGAAATTACACTTATATCAGAATGTCCAACAAGTCCCTCGAGACTCTTCTTGCTTTCCTCACCATGGACAATGAAGTGGTGAGCATTTGCAAACGCAATGCGTGAAAGGATTGAATCAATCTTTCGCTTTTCATGCATTCTTATGTTATGACACAAAAACAAAATCTTTGATGAAGAAAGCTCTTTTCTCAAACGCCCGGATATCAGCCGAAACTGCATTGCCAAGGCAGGTGAAACCCATGAAAAAATTACCAGCTCGGGCTGAAAAGCCGCAATCCTTTTCTCGGCAATCACCCAGCTTAAAGGATTCATGAAGGAAATAATGCGCTCACAATCAGTGCTCAATGCCGCCTGTGAACTGTCAATTTGACTTCTTCCAGGGTACAAGAAATCGGGATACTGCTTCCTATACGAAACAAAAAGCACTTCGTGCCTTTTCCTCAGGTGTTCAACGAGAAGAGTGGTATAGTGTGAAATACCCCCTCTTATTGGAAACGTTGGACCAAGTACAGCAATCCTCAAATTTCAATCACCTATCGTCGTGTTAGAAGTAACCGGAATAAATAATCCAAGTCAAAACCTCTAACAGATTTCGTCATTCCTCTGAAATTCAATAATTAGGCCTGTTACTACCCTTTTCACTCATACGTGCCGGTTTGTTCGGATAAGTTGGAAGTTGCTGCTGCCACTTCTTGTATTCATACCATGCGGGGTGTGGCTTTCCCTGATAACCAAAAAGTCCATCGTATATCTGGTCCCATGATTCCCCGGGTGGTTCATCTAAGTCCTGGTAAATCCAGATTTTGCTGCACCCTGCTGAGAATAGTCCCCCCAGACCGACTTCCCCTATTGCCTGACGCTGCCCTTCCTCGGAGTAATCAGCAGAAGCTAACTCAGACTTGTTCGGCCAACCAATTTCGGAAACGACAACATCGGTAGAACCATATCCATTTCTCTCGCAAATCTCTTTTACCTTGCTATAGTATTCTGCCCAGTACTGTGGCCAGTGATAGGGATTAACCGCCACCCCATCACACACTGCCGCCATGCTTATCGAATTGTTGACACTCACTGTTGTTCTCGAGTTAGCCGGTAGAATGAAGCTCCTTTGCTGGGTTGTCCCGTCACCGAACATAAAAGTAATTTTTGCCTCGGTCTCAAGTGTGTTCGGATTCTGAAGAGTCAGCCATTCCTCAAAGCCTGAGCGAGTTGTGCCTTCAGCAAAATACCAGGTTTTTTGCGCCTGGGTATTTCCCAGTTCGACTGTTCCGTCACCGATTATATTGTGGTAGTTGAAATACATCGGTCTTTCAACAATTATGGGAACATTTGAAACAAGCTTTGCGGAGACATCACGGTCGTCTCCCACTTCTCTGTTCACGTTAATCGTGTACCTCGAATGAGCAGAAACCTCCACTTTCCCGCCCTGGGTCGCCCCACCCGGAAACATATAGGTGATTTGTATCTTCGCACTGGTATCACCAGGGTTCTGAATGGATATCCATTCCTCGAACGTGCCATCCGCACTGTTTTTTCTCGTCGTACCTTCGCACAGAAACCAGGAAGTTGACTCTTTGGTTGAACCTACCTCAGTATGCCCGCCGGTAAGAATACCGTGGTAGTCAAAATACATCGGTCTTTCAACAATGATTGGCAGTTCAGATGTAATCTTCGTTGAAACGTCTTTTCCAGAACCAACAATTCTGTTAACTAAAATGGTGGAGCGCGAGGTGGGAAGCATTTCAAGCGTCTGCTTCTGTGTACCACCGCCGTTGAACATATAGGTTAATTCAACAGACGTCTTCTGTGAATTTGGGTTCATAAGTGAAATCCATTGTTCAAATCCTTCACGAGTTGTTCCCTCTGCAAGATACCAAGTGTTCGACCCACCGGGTACCCCCGTTTCAACCGAACCGCCGGTCCACTTTCCTTTGTAATTGAAATACATCGGTCTTTCAACAACAATTGGTCTGGTCGCTTCTATCTTGGCGGAAACATCCTTTCCGGTGCCAACAGCCCCGTTCACATTCACAGTAGTTCTTGAATGCGGCTTGACATTGAAACTCTGCGCTTGGGTTTCGCCTCCCGGAAACATATAGGTTATTGTGACCCCTGAACTCTGGCTCCCGGGATTCTGTATGCATATCCATTCCTCGAAACCCCCTTGCGTTGCGCCTTCAGCCAGATACCAACTCCTGCCCGGACTTACAACTCCGCTTTCGACCGTTCCGCCAGGGCATACCCCCTTGTAATTGAAATACATCGGGCGCTCAGCAACAATTCCACTTTTCGATTCAACTTTCATGGATACATCCTGCTCGCGACCGGCAAGAAGAGTCTCGTAGGTCACATAGTCAGAAGGCTGTCTGGTAAGACCATCCAGTAGGGAACCAGTCATAACATACGCACTCGGGTCTCCTTCCTTGATTCCATAGTACCCCGCTCTCAGAAGTCCAAGATAATCCTGGTCAGCATGACCCGAGAAATAAATTACACCATCTTTTGAAGGAGGGGCATCGAGGTCCCAGCCGGGCTCCTGCCATATCTGATAATAATCAACATATCCTCTGTAGTGTTGCGCTACTTTTTTGCAAAAATCCTTCCACCAGTTGAGGTCTTTTGGCAAACCATTCCCTGGATTGCCGGGAGAGGATGGGTTCTGCGCCCACTTCGGAAGACCCCCTCCAAGTGTCATGAATATGCTGTTGGCGCCAAGTGAAAGTGCCGCGTTTACCTGCGCATCGGTTTTCCCCCACGAATACTTCCCCCTTGATTTTTCTATTTCGTTCCAGTGGACATAGATTCGAACATTTCTTATTGAAGACCATTCAGAAGAGGGCACTTTTCCCTTTATGTCACTTGCCACATCATGAGTGAAAAGACCAAGCAATCTTCTTGAAACGAACGGCGAGGGCTCCTGGGCACCTCCACTCAAAGTGTTCGCATTGCGGTATTTCTCACCGGAACAGGCAGGAACTACCAAAAGTAGCATGAAAACTATGATTGCGAATGTAGCAAACTGCCAAATTGACAAGTGATTTCTCCGCTTTCTTTCTCTCAAGCTCATATTTCTCCTTCCATTCTTAATACCTCAAAGTATTGTTTCAAATCTTACCTAACAAATCTCACTTTTGTAAAGCAGAAAGGAACTGGTTCATGTGTCCCTGAGTCATGCTGGTGACTTTCCAGCCCGCCAATAAATTCCAGAGCGGTGTGCTCTTAGTAACTTTGGTCATTTGTAGAAGAACTCTTTGAGAACACGAAAGCAACAATGAAAATTTTGAAAGGTTGAGTCTGTTGTCAAGGACATGACCAATTCCTAAAAAAGTTGATACTCTAACCCGCCCACCCCTCAATGTCTCAACTTCTACACTCAATTATTAAGCCAAGCGGCACATGCTATAATAATGAAACGCGACATAAAACAACAGAAAAATCGAAATGAATCTATTATCTAAATAGCTGCTCGTTAAACGCACAAGGATGGTCAGTCCTAACATCGTGGGAGATATTCTTGATATTGGTTGTGGCGAAGCCAATATCTTGAAAATGTTTGACTATAAAATAAAGAATTACGTCGGTATTGAATATGATTCTACTTTAGTAGAGAAATTGAATGAGAAATATCCCGATGCGCGCTTTTTTCAGAAAGATTTAGATGAAGATTATTTGAATCTCGATATGGAATTCGATGCAATTTTGCTAATTTCTGTAATTGAGCACATCCTTAATCTCAAGCATTTATTGAAAGAATGCAGAATGTACCTCAAGCCTAACGGCAAAATAATCATTGTGACGCCAACTGTGACTGGTAATGATATAGTTCACAGCTTGGGCGCTATTCTCGGTTTATTTAGCAAACATGCACGTGATGACCATATAGTAATTTTCAATAGAAAAAGATTAGATAATCTTGCAACTACACTCAATTTAAGGATTGAGAAATATAGAAAATTTGAGCTTGGATGCAATCAATTGGTTATTCTAACCAGAAATTGTCCTTAGCCTGCAATAGACTCATTGCGTTGGTCAGGAGCCTACCAAATGTTTCTACTTCCGTAAAGCAGAATAGCCTCACTCCCTTGAGTAAGGTTGAATGGTGAGCTCGAGAGTAGTCAATAGAATCGAAAGGGCGCACCTAAATGTGGGTCTTGCTGCACTTACAAAAGGTGTGCTTGGCTCGAGAACGATATGGAAAATCTGAATAGGGCGAAGATGAAATCAAAAGGAGAAGCGGTAAGTCCCTGAAGAAGATTTGGGGAGATAACTAATCCTCAGGAGTTCGTGGTGTCTCTTCGCAAGCCAAAAAACTCTAAACTTTCAAGAAATTCCCGTTGAATCAAGGTGTAATAGCAAATTGCGACCCTTAGCTAATTCTCTTTCCCGGAAAGAATTTCTACCGCGAATTCGATATACTTCCTCGCAGAATCTCTTATGTCGTGGTTCCGCTCTATATATTTACGCGCACGCTTTCCAATTTCCTCTCTTTCTGAGGGGTTCTCCGCAAGTTCCACAATCTGAGCAGAGAGGCTCTCAATCTCTTTCTCACCGGGAGCAACCTTTCTGCAACAGTCGCCCGGGAATTCGGAAAAAGCCTGATAATCAGAAATAATTACGGGACATCCGTTCCCCATCATCTTTATTACAATGGCGCTTGTCTCCCCGGCACTCGGGTAACGCAGCGCCACGCAAACATCGGGGACGCGAAGATACTCCCAGAATGTGCGTCTGTCAACGAATCCCGTTACAAGAACATCGTCGTCGAGTCCAAGGTCGTAGATAAGTTTGGTGGAATCGCAGCCCGGCATCAATTTCCCAACAACAAGGAGCTTTATTCGAAAATCACGCTTTACTTCCTTGATTGCTCTTAGAATAACGTCAAGGCGCTTATTCGCAGTCATGTACCCAAATTTGCCAACGACAAAATCTTTCGAGGAAAATCCAAGTATTTCCCTTACCTGCTCACGCTTTCTCAAATTATTCACCGGAGGCGGAGCAAAATGGCTTGCGATTTTCCTTACCTTCAGATGAGGGTCAG
>JAQUKT010000070.1 GCA_028718945.1 Actinomycetota bacterium
TTTGAAAAGGTTCGCAAAGGAAGAAGGGATGGGGATTGTCTCTAAGAGGAAGACAATGCACACATAGCGGGGTGTCCTTCAAAGCAGACATAGCCTTAAAAACCCGGATATCCGGGATCAGGGGAAGGTTTGTCTTGACTTTTACTTCTTATAGGTGACCCCATTTGGATGACCCCATTAGGAGGTGTGAGATGGAAACGCAGGTTACTCCGACTGACAAGTTAGCATTTTGGCTTGCTGAGCGTTCAATCAAAAAAGGGGGGGAGGGTCCGATTAGACATTGGTCCCCTGGTGAGAAACTCCGCATCCTCTTGATTGGCTACAGCGGAGGTCGAAATACCGGCTCGGAAGTCCGGGTTTGGGCTATGGTGAACCAGTTCTACCAGATCTTAGGCAAAGACAATGTTCAAATCGGATTGTTGACCCTGAGCCCCGAGAACAGCGCGGACTATTTCAAACCACCAACAGAATTCCTCCCCATCATGACCAAGTTTTTTCAAACTCTCAAAAAGGGCCGTACCGATTACCATCTGGGAGTGATTTCCGAAGGGAGCACGCTGAAAAGTAAGTGGTCCGACTTGCTCACTCTTTTATTTGTTTCTGGTGCTGGTATGTTGAAACTTCAGGGTAAACCATGCATCGCCTATGGTACTGGAGCTGGAGAAATGGACGACTTCCTCTACGAGAAAGTTTTGAAATACTGCGACCAGACCTACTTCATTGCTCGTGATGAACCTTCCCTTGACATCATCCAGAAAGCCGGGTTCAAAGTAGATTTGGGAGTAGATACTGGATGGATATTCCCACCCGCTCCTCAGGAATGGGCTGAGAAAGAACTCAAAGAAAAAGCCGGCTGGGACGGGAAAAAGCCTCTCCTTGGATTAGCAGTAATCAACCCATTTTGTTGGCCGGTTTATACAAGCCTGTCAAAATTCCTAAGAGGATATGGCATAAGACATCCTGAGGAACGCTACACTGCCGCACCAATGACATATTTCACTTTTACCAAGGAAAGAAGGGAACAGCTGGACCGGTATTTGAGCAACATTGCGCAGGCAACGGATGAATTCGTGAGGCGGCATGATGTTCATCCAATTATCATTGGAATGGAAGCCCTGGATGACTATCCTAACAGTAAGTTCCAGAAAATGTTGAAGACTCCCGCTCAAATATTTTGCGCGAAAGACTACAACGGTTTCCAAATGGTGAGTTTCTTGAGAAGACTCTCCATGCTGATTACTTCCCGTTATCATGCAAGCGTGCTCTCAATGCCGGAAGGAATTCCTTCCATCGCAGTCTCAATGGATGAAAGGCTCTACAATATCTTCGAGGAAACCGATCAACTCGAGGACTACTATTTCAAGGTTGATGAACCTGAACTTTCTGAGAAGTTGATTGCCGCTATGGAGAAGCTCTGGAAAAACCAGGAAAAAGTCAGGGAAGAAAACATCCGCAGGGTACCAAAGTATCTAAAAGAGATTGCAAACATGGGGGTAAAATTTAGAAACTTCGTAAAAGAAAATTTCCCTGAATTTCCCCTTCCTCCTGAACCGGAGAACTGGATGGGCTATTTGCCTCCATTGTATCCGGAATTGGCGGAGATTGTAGAAAAATATGGAGAATAAAAGATGAGGTCAGACCTTCATTTTTAGCGTTTCAACAAAGCAAAACCCTGAAAATGTGGCATTGCAAGACCTGACCCCATTAGGAGGTGTGAGATGGAAACGCAGGTTACTCCGACTGACAGATTGGCATTTTGGGGCGTCGAACGTTTAACCAAAAGGGCAAAAAGGGGTCCGATCGGCCGGTGGTCTCCCGGGGAAAAACTCCACATTCTTCTGATTGGCTACAGCGGAGGTCGAAATACCGGCTCGGAAGTCCGGGTTTGGGCTATGGTGAACCAGTTCTACCAGATCTTAGGCAAAGACAATGTTCAAATCGGATTGTTGACCCTGAGCCCCGAGAACAGCGCGGACTATTTCAAACCACCAACAGAATTCCTCCCCATCATGACCAAGTTTTTTCAAACTCTCAAAAAGGGCCGTACCGATTACCATCTGGGAGTGATTTCCGAAGGGAGCACGCTGAAAAGTAAGTGGTCCGACTTGCTCACTCTTTTATTTGTTTCTGGTGCTGGTATGTTGAAACTTCAGGGTAAACCATGCATCGCCTATGGTACTGGAGCTGGAGAAATGGACGACTTCCTCTACGAGAAAGTTTTGAAATACTGCGACCAGACCTACTTCATTGCTCGTGATGAACCTTCCCTTGACATCATCCAGAAAGCCGGGTTCAAAGTAGATTTGGGAGTAGATACTGGATGGATATTCCCACCCGCTCCTCAGGAATGGGCTGAGAAAGAACTCAAAGAAAAAGCCGGCTGGGACGGGAAAAAGCCTCTCCTTGGATTAGCAGTAATCAACCCATTTTGTTGGCCGGTTTATACAAGCCTGTCAAAATTCCTAAGAGGATATGGCATAAGACATCCTGAGGAACGCTACACTGCCGCACCAATGACATATTTCACTTTTACCAAGGAAAGAAGGGAACAGCTGGACCGGTATTTGAGCAACATTGCGCAGGCAACGGATGAATTCGTGAGGCGGCATGATGTTCATCCAATTATCATTGGAATGGAAGCCCTGGATGACTATCCTAACAGTAAGTTCCAGAAAATGTTGAAGACTCCCGCTCAAATATTTTGCGCGAAAGACTACAACGGTTTCCAAATGGTGAGTTTCTTGAGAAGACTCTCCATGCTGATTACTTCCCGTTATCATGCAAGCGTGCTCTCAATGCCGGAAGGAATTCCTTCCATCGCAGTCTCAATGGATGAAAGGCTCTACAATATCTTCGAGGAAACCGATCAACTCGAGGACTACTATTTCAAGGTTGATGAACCTGAACTTTCTGAGAAGTTGATTGCCGCTATGGAGAAGCTCTGGAAAAACCAGGAAAAAGTCAGGGAAGAAAACATCCGCAGGGTACCAAAGTATCTAAAAGAGATTGCAAACATGGGGGTAAAATTTAGAAACTTCGTAAAAGAAAATTTCCCTGAATTTCCCCTTCCTCCTGAACCGGAGAACTGGATGGGCTATTTGCCTCCATTGTATCCGGAATTGGCGGAGATTGTAGAAAAATATGGAGAATAAAAGATGAGGTCAGACCTTCATTTTTAGCGTTTCAACAGGGCAAACCCTAAAAATGTGTCATTGCAAGACCTGACCCCGTAAATAGGAAGCTGCCACTTCAGGAGTAGTGGTATTTATCATCATCTGAGTGCCGAGTTCAAATGCTCCAAGCCTCGTAAGTCTCGGGAAAAGCTCGATATGCCAGTGATAGTAAGAATTGTCTGACCCATCGGTTGGAGCAGAATGAATAAAGTAATTGTACGGAGGGTTCTTGAATCCCTCACTGTATCTTCTTAAGACTTCCTTTAAGACTGAGGAGAGTTCCTCAAGCTCTTCATCAGTCGCATCAGCAAAAGACTCGCGGTGAATGCGTGGAAGAATCCATACCTCGAAAGGAAATCTCGAGGCAAATGGAGCAATGGCAAGAAATGAATCGCTTTGCAGAACAATTCTTTCCTTTTCCTCCATCTCAAGAGAGATAAGGTCGCAAAAGATACAGTTTCCCCTGCTTTTCATGTGCCATGAGGATCCGGCAAGTTCCTGCTGAACCAAGGGTGGTACAAAGGGCATCCCGAAAAGCTGAGAATGCGAATGTTCTAATGATGCACCGGATTCCATTCCATGGTTGACGATTATATGTACGTACTTAACTTCGGGATCAAGGCCCGCTGAATAATAACGAATCCTGTAAACCCTCAAAACAAGTTCAACCTTTTCACGTGGAAGCGTCGCAATGTCAAGGCAATGCTCCGGTGAATGGAGGATAACCTCATGGAGACCGCGAGAATCCCTTTTTGGCAGGTTATACTTGGAACTCGAAAACATCTCGGACTCGATGAAAGCGGGATATTTATTCGGTATGACGCGAACTTCCCAGTCAGAAGAATTCGGTGGACTCCCCTTAGGTCGAACAGCGTAGAGTTCAAGTGGTGTCATTGGCTCATTACCAGGGCAGAAAGGGCAATTCTGCAAATCCTCCGTGGCGCAAACACTTTGAACAGAGAAGTCGGATGGGCGCATCGCCCTTTCCTTTGCTATGACCACCCAGTTCCCCGTGATGATATCCTGACGCAATTCAGGCATCTTCTCTTCCCTCATCCCAAGCAATATCCGAAGGGCTCCTTCTATACCTCAATACCCGCGCGGGAACTCCCCCTACAACCGCATGTGGAGGGACATCCCTGTGCACAAGGCTCATAGAGCCAATAACGGATCCCTCTCCAACCGTTACCCCTCTGAGAATTGTCGCCTTCTCGCCAACCCATACATTCGGTCCTATGACAATCGGCTCCTTCCTTATGCCCTGACTCCTTATGCTTATTTGCGGATTTGTATACCAGTGGTCAAAGTCAACTATGTAAATATGGTCAGCAAAAAGGCATTCCTGTTTTATCTCCACATGAAAATAGCAGTTGATGGTGTTGTATCCACCAAAAATTGCTTTCCCCCCAATTATAAGTTTCCCCTCGTGTGCCCTGAAAGCGCAGCCCTCACCTATCCAAACCCAGGGACCAATCACAAATTCAGCGTTTTTCCCCTTGCTGATATTGTATCGTTTTGGAAGAAATATGAATCCCTCCGTTTTTATTCCCGGATGAAGAACTTTGAATTTCACGAATCTGTAGAACTGGCGCCAGTACCTTGGAGTGTACATTTTGTTTCTTATGACGAACTTCACATTTCTCGATATCCAGGTCCTCAGTCCTCTGTTAGAACTCGTGGAACTTTGTAATTCAAGAGTTTTTTCTTCCATCCCACATTCCTAATAGAACAAGATACAGCCGAAACGAATTACTCAGGTTTTTCCATATAAAGAAGCATGTTATAGAAAAGTTCCGAGGGTAGGTACGCATAGATTCTTTCGTCCAGCTTTGAAAGCTTGACATACGTGTTATAACACCAGAACCTCCACGCTACAGTCAGATTTTCCTCGGACAATGAGTTGTCGATTGTTCTTGTAATCCAGCCTACGAAAGCAGAGAGTAATTCCTCACATTCATAACGCACATCCTCGAAACCAGCCGCAATTGCGATTTTTGCAACTTCCCTGGGCTTGAAAGTATGAATGTCAACAAGAGTTTCCAATTCCTTTGTTTCGCTTTGCGGGCTGTCACTTGTACCTTCCTCTCGAAGCCTTGCTTTCTTTCCCCCGAAACGACCACCGAGCCTTGTGTATAGTTTCAAGACCTCCAACGTTGACCTTCTGGCTATTCGCCCCAAGAAATCGCCAGTACGAGTTGGCTCGCCGGCAAGCATACAAATACCGCCCGGTCTCAATACCCTCAGTATTTCCTCAAAAGCCTTTCTGATATCAGGAATGTGATGAAGAATCGCGTGACCGATAACCATATCGAATTCATTGTCCGGATAGGCAAGGCTCTCGAGCTCGGATTTTTTTGCTTCTACTTTGATACCGAGTTTGGAGGCATTACTGCAACATGCCTCCACCATACCTTCCGAAATATCACAGGCATAAAGGTTCCCCACAAGACCATCATTCAAACAGAGATTCAATCCGACATATCCTGTTCCACAGCCAACCTCGAGTAGTTTTTCAACCCTTGGGAAAGGAGCGCCGAGAAGCTTCTCGAATTTCTTTTTTACCCTCTGGGCGTTCTTCTCGTCAAAAAGAATTCCCCACTTCGAATCATACAGTTCGCTTTCGTAATCATGAAAAATTTCGTTTGCTTTTCTTAAATCCACTTCCATCGTCAGCCACCATAAACTAATCCGAACTCGAACTATCATAGTATAAAAACGCCGGGCTTTCACGCCCGGCGCTCCTCTGAAATCAAGATGTCTCTTTAGAGCTGCTTCAGTTCCTTCATTCCCATCAAATTGGCAGCAAGAACAACACGCTGAATCTGGTTTGTCCCCTCGTAAATCTGCATGATCTTTGCGTCCCTCATGTATTTCTCAACAGGATAGTCTTTCATGAATCCATATCCACCGAGAATCTGAACAGCATCAGTGGTGACCTTCATTGCCATATCGCCGCAGAAAGCCTTCGCGCAAGAAGAAGCAATAGAAAGTTTGGCAGCAGCCTGTTTGTCGCCGCCCTGAGCCTTTGTAGCAAGCCAGCCGGCATAGTAGTAGAGCCTCCGCCCCGCTTCAATTTGCATAAGCATGTCGGTAAGCATGAAACTTATGCCCTGATTCATAATGATTGGCTGTCCGAATTGAACTCTCTGTTTTGCATACGCAAGAGCTTCCTCGAATGCTGCCCTCGCGACACCAACCGCCGCCGCAGCAACGCCCGCACGGGTCGCATCGAGTGTCTGCATGACAATGTAGAATGCCTTTCCAACCTGACCTAATAGATCTTCTTTGGGAACCTTCACATTGTCGAAAAAGACTTCAGCAGTATGCGAGGCACGAATTCCCATCTTGTTTTCGTGCTTGCCCATGCTTATGCCTTCATAGTCACCACCAACTATGAAGCCAGCAAGCCCCCTGTATCCTTTCGATGGGTCCGTGTTGGCAAACACGGTATAAACACTTGCAATGCCTCCATTTGTAATGAAGCACTTCTGACCGTTTATTACCCAGTGGTCTCCCTCATCCTTCGCAGTTGTTTTTATTCCTGCAACATCACTTCCCGCCTCAGGTTCGGTGAGGGCAAAAGCCGCCAATTTCCCATCGCCTTCACTCAGGCGTGGAAGCCACTTTTTCTTTTGCTCCTCGGTTCCAGCAAGAAGAATTGGGGCAGTAGCCAGGCTATTAGCGCCAATGCTCGTAGCAAGCCCTGCGCAACCCCAGAATAGCTCCTCAGAAACCATAGCGCCCGTAAGCGGATCAAGACCTCCACCACCATATTCCTCAGGTATCCCGGAAGTCGTGAGCCCAGCATCAACAGCCTTTTTGAGAATCAAGTCCCGCGGGAACTCACCTTTTTCATCCCATTCAGCAGCAATTGGCCTCAGCTCGTTCAATGCAAAATCATGCGCCATTTCAACCGCTGCTTTTTGTTCATCGCTCAACTCAAAATCAATCACCTTATCCTCCTTTTCTCGCCTACCGTTCCCCTTCTATTCCCTTTCTTCAAATCATAAAACTTCCTACCAGATCACCTCCTGAGAACCCAAACTACTTCCCGATGAATTTTGCCTTTCCAGGACCTTCCTCGATAAACGTCCGCATTCCTATCTTCTGGTCTTCAGTAGAGAAGCAAAGTGATATCCCCTGTTCCTCTATCGCAAGACCATCAAAAATCGAGCAGTTCAATCCCTGATTTATCGCACGTTTTGCCATTGCAAGAGCGAAAGGTGGGTATTTCTCAGCATAATTCAAAGCAGTCTTCCTTGCCTCATCTATCACTGCCTTCCCATCACCCTCTACAATTTTATCAATCACACCATACTCAAGAGCCTCTTTCGCATCAATGTATCTTCCAGAATAAATCACTTCCTTTGCCTTTGAAAGCCCAATCAGCCTCGGAAGCCTCTGGGTTCCACCAGCACCGGGTATTATTCCAAGTAGAATTTCCGGAAATCCAATCCGCGCATTCTCCCCTGCATATCTCCAGTCAGCAGTCAGTGCAAGTTCACAACCCCCACCGAGGGCATAACCGTTTATAGCTGCAATCACCGGCTTCAACAACCCCTCCATCCTATTCAGCGCCTCCTGATCCCCATGAATGATCTTAAGAGCATTGGCGGATGTTTGTTCAGCCAGTTCATTTATGTCGGCACCAGCGGCAAAAACCCTTTCTCCTCCAGTCAAAACAACAGCACGAACATTATCATCTTTTTGAAGCTCTACCGCGCATTCGCCTATCTCTGAAAAAAAATGGCTGTTCAGGGCATTGACCTTAGGGCGATTCAGTATAATCGTCGCCACCATATTCTCGACCTCTACATTCAAGAACTCAAAATCATAAGGCACTTCAAACACCTCCATACCCCAAACAATTTTCAATCGCGGTTCGGAAAAAACTCAGTATATTCTATTACATTCCGCCTTTTCATCAAACAACATGCGCCCTCTCATGAATGAAACACGAATCGTCTTGATGTAGTTCCCAAGAAAAAGACTCTATAGCGAATCTACGAAATCCACTATTTCTGAGAGTGGAGCCCCAGGGACGAATATTTTTCGAACGCCGGAACTCTCAAGTTTCTCAACGTCCTCATCGGGTATTATGCCCCCGCCAATAAGCTGGATATCCTCCGCGCCTCGCTCCCTTAACAGTTCGAGAACCTTTGGAAACACGGTCATGTGAGCCCCCGATAAGATTGAAAGTCCTATGACATCAACATCTTCCTCGATAGCCGCGTTCACAATCTGGTCAGGTGTCTGATGTAAACCCAAATAGATAACCTCCATGCCGGCATCCCTCAGCGCT
>JAQUKT010000071.1 GCA_028718945.1 Actinomycetota bacterium
TTTGATGTTCTTGTTGGAATCAATCTTCTTCGAGAAGGACTGGATCTTCCGGAGGTTTCTCTTGTCGCTATCTTTGATGCTGATAAACAGGGATTCTTAAGGAGTGAAAGGAGTTTGATTCAGACAATGGGCAGAGCGAGTCGAAATGTGAATGGTATGGTGATACTTTACGCTGATGAATGTTCTCCCGCTATGAAAGCAGCCATCAGAGAGACTCAAAGACGGCGTAAGTTACAGGACGAGTTCAACAGGAAACACGGCATAAATCCAAAGACGATTCAAAAGGAAGTAAAGGATATTTTGGATGTTGCGCTTTCCTCTAACAGGCCTGCTGAGGACATTATGGAGAAAGCGAAGCAACTTCCCAGAGAAAAACTACAGGGATTCCTCTGGAATCTTGAAGAGGAAATGAAGATGCTATCTGAAGAACTGCGTTTTGAGGAAGCTGCAAAGTTAAGGGATGACATCAAGAAAATAAAGCTCGGGCTGGTTCAAAAGTGAAAGAAAACGAAAAAATAAGAATAAGAGGAGCAAGAGAGCATAATCTGAGAAACATAAGACTCGATCTTCCAAGGAATCGCCTTATAGTAATGACCGGCATAAGCGGTTCAGGTAAGTCTTCACTTGCATTTGACACGATATACGCTGAAGGGCAGAGGCGATACATTGAGTCACTTTCTTCATATGCGAGGCAGTTCTTGGGTCAGCTTGACAAGCCTGATGTTGATGCAATTGAGGGCTTGTCTCCCGCGATTTCGATTGACCAGAAATCAGGAACCAAAAATCCACGCTCCACGGTAGGGACTGTAACTGAAATTTACGACTATCTCAGGGTGCTTTACGCTCGTATAGGAAAACCTCATTGTTACTCGTGTGGACGACCACTCTCAAAGCAGACTTCACAACAAATCACAGACAGAATAGCTGGCATGGAAGAAGGCAGGCGAGTATTGATTCTTTCGCCTCTGGTCATGGGTAGAAAGGGCGAGCACCAGCAGGTTTTTGAAACACTCAAATCAAGAGGGTATGTAAGGGTTGTTGTTGATGGAGAAATGAGAGACCTTTCTGAGGAGATATCCCTCGATAAAATGAAAAAACACGAGATACTCGCAGTGGTTGATCGCCTCATTGTCAAAGAAGGAGCAAGAACAAGAATTGCTGAATCGGTTGAAGCTGCACTTGACCTTGGCGATGGAATGGTTGTGGTAGAACTCGAGAACAAGGAAAGGCATATCTTTTCTAAGGAACTTGCCTGCTTGAATTGCTCATTGAGCTTTCCGGAAATATCCCCAAGGATATTTTCCTTCAACAGCCCCTATGGGGCGTGCAGGACATGTAGCGGACTTGGCTATAAGGAAGAAATAGACCCGGAACTCGTTGTCCCAGATGGAAATTTGAGCATCTCTCAAGGAGCAATTGCTCCTTTCGAGAAAATCACCCAACCGCATTTTTACCATGTATTGGAACTGCTCGCAGGAAACTACGGCTTCAGCCTTGATGTGCCCTTCGATGATTTATCCGATGAAGCAAAAAATATTGTTCTCTACGGGACAAAAGATCGAATAGAGTTAAGAAACAGAAATTCGAAAAACCAGGAACGCATTCATCGCTCCAAATACGAAGGGATTATTCCAATGCTTGAGAGAAAATATAAAGAAACCGATTCTGACTACCTGAGGTGGCGAATTGGCACTTTCATGAGCATCATACCCTGCCCGGATTGCAAGGGTTTGAGACTGAGACCAGAAAGTCTTTCAGTGAAAGTTGGCGGCTTGAGCATCTCGGAGTTTTGCGACCTTACCGTTGAGGGCGCACTGACGTTCATCAAAGGTCTCAAGCTCAACCCAAAAGAGCGATTGATAGCGTCCAGACCCTTGAAGGAAATTCAATCTCGCCTTAGTTTCATGAAAGATGTCGGTCTTGACTATCTCACTCTTTCGAGGTATGCCAACACTCTTGCTGGCGGTGAAGCACAACGCATAAGACTTGCAACTCAGATCGGCAGCGGTTTGGTTGGCGTAATATACATTCTCGATGAACCAAGCATTGGGCTCCACAAAAGGGACAACAGAAAACTTATTTCGACTCTTCTAAGAATGAGAGACATAGGAAATACAGTTATTGTCGTTGAACATGATGAGGATACAATCCGAGCCGCTGATTACATTGTTGATATAGGACCGGGTGCCGGAATACACGGGGGAAGAATAGTTGGGACCGGGACAGTAGAAGATATCATAAGTGAAAAGAGGTCAGTTACTGGCAAATATCTCTCGGGAGAAATGAGCATTCCCTTGCCACGCAAGCGAAGAGTCCCGGATGGGAGGGAACTTGTCGTGCTCAAGGCATCCGAACACAATCTGAAGGAAATTGATGTTTCCTTCCCAATTGGTCTTTTTATCTGCATAACCGGGGTTAGCGGTTCCGGGAAGAGCACTTTGATAAATGACGTTCTTTTTCGGGGCCTGAAAAGAAAGCTTTTGTCTTCGAGAACTCCACCAGGGAAGCACAAGGCAATAATTGGGGTTGAAAGCATTGATAAGGTTGTGAATATTGACCAGTCTCCGATAGGAAGAACGCCAAGGTCAAATCCGGCAACATATACGAAGGTTTTTGATCAAATAAGGAATCTTTTTTCAAGCGCGACCCAATCAAAGATCCGGGGATACAAAGCCGGGCGCTTCAGCTTCAACGTATCTGGCGGGAGATGCGATGCCTGCAGAGGGGAAGGAATGGTAAGGATAGAGATGCATTTTCTACCAGATGTTTATGTCACCTGTGAAGTTTGCAAAGGTAGGAGATTCAACCGCGAGACTCTTGAAGTGAGATACAAAGGTAAGAACATCTACGATGTACTCGAAATGACTGTTGAAGAGGCAATGAAGCATTTCGAAAATGTTCCTCAAATCAAAAGGCAGCTTGAGATTCTTTCAGATGTTGGTCTTGGCTATATCAAATTGGGGCAGCCAGCCCCTACTCTTTCAGGCGGGGAAGCGCAAAGAGTGAAACTTGCCAGAGAACTATCGAGGAAATCAACTGGCAAGACACTATACATTCTTGATGAACCCACCACCGGGTTGCACTTTGACGATATAAAGAAACTGATAAATGTGCTCAATCGGCTCGTTGATGCTGGCAACACGGTAATCGTAGTGGAGCACAATATGGATGTTATAAAAGTTGCCGATTACATAATTGATCTTGGTCCAGAGGGCGGTGAAAAGGGTGGAAGAATAGTTGCTTGCGGAACTCCTGAAGATGTTACGAGAAAACGGGATTCATACACCGGCAAATACCTTGCGGAGATACTGAATATATGAGTAACAGAAAGCAGAAAAGCATAGATACATTGAAAGCCAAACTGATGACTGTTCCGGCAGAGCCTGGCGTCTATATTTTTAGGGACAGCCTGAGAAGAGTCATCTACGTTGGAAAAGCGCGTTCTCTACAGGAAAGAGTTCGCTCGTATTTTCAATCGTCTGGGCTTCTCAAGAACGAAGCGCTGAAGGAAGAAATTTCAGATTTTGACGTTGTGGTTTGCTCGAGCGAGATTGAAGCATTAATACTTGAATCCAACCTCATAAAGAAATACAAACCGCGTTTCAATGTTATGCTCAAAGATGACAAGAGTTATCCGTACATTGCTGTTTTCATATCGGAGGAGTTCCCGAAGGTCGTACTGACAAGAGGAGTAAGGGCAAAGGGGGTAAAGTATTTTGGTCCTTATGTCAGTGTCAAAGCAGCCAGAAATACCCTCCGAATGTTGCAAAAAGTATTTCCCCTGAGACATTGCAAGGGAGCAAAACCTGGTGGCAGAATGTCTCCTTGCCTTTCCTATGAAATGAAGATGTGTATGGGACCTTGCACTGGGAAAGTCAAGCCTGAGGACTACCGGAAATACGTTGAGAAATTCATCGCATTTCTCGAGGGGAAGTATACTGAAACAATTGACAGTCTTGAATCACGTATGAAACAAGCCGCTCAAAAGCAGGAATTTGAAGAAGCAGCGCGCATAAGAAATCAGCTCGAAGCGGCACAAAAAGTGCTTGCTCATGCAGGATATTCAAGTGCTCCTTCTGAGAATTACGACCTCATTGGCATATCGAAAGATGACCTTCAAGCCTGCTTTTTGGTTTCCCAGAGACGTTCAGGCATAAATCTTGGAAACCTGATATTTTTCTCTGATATCGAAGGCAATTCAGAAGAATGTGATTTGATCAATGAGTTCTTGAAAAGATACTACTCTGATGTCTCTTTGCCTCCATCACAGGTGTATGTCCCACAGGAACCTCGCGAAAAAGAATTGATAGAAAACTGGCTTCATGCGGGGGAAAACAAGAAAGTCCAGATAAAAGTACCGGCTAAAGGAAAGAAAAAACGCGAGATGGAACTTGCTACGAGAAACGCAGAGATTGCTCTTGAAGGCAAAAAATTTACAAGAGCACGGGACCTTGAAAGAATAGAAAAAGCGCTTGAGGAATTGAAAGAGAGTCTTTTTCTTGTGCGCTATCCTTTAAGAATGGAATGCTTCGATATCTCAACATTCGGGGGAGGGATATCCGTTGGCTCAATGGTTGTTTTCAAGGATGGACTCCCTCAAAGAGGAAACTACAGGAGGTTCAAGATCAAGTACATTTCCGGCATAGATGATGTCGCAATGATGAGGGAAATTCTCTCGAGAAGGCTCAAGAGGTATGCAAAGCAAACTTCAGAAGAAGAAAACGCCAATGGATTCTCAGAAAAACCGGACCTGATAATAGTTGATGGAGGGAAAGGACAACTCAGTGCTGCGCTCGATGTGCTAAGAATACTTGGAATAGAAGATATAGATGTTGCCGCACTTTCAAAAAGGCTTGAGGAAGTCCATAGGCCAGGACTATCAGAGCCCATCCTGCTTCCGAGGAACTCGGAGGCTCTTTTTTTGCTTCAACGTTTGAGAGATGAAGCGCATAGGTTCGCGATAACATATTCAAGGTCTCTTGTTATGAAGGATACAAAAGAATCGTGGCTTGATGGAGTAAGGGGAATTGGGCCTGAGAGAAAGAAAAAGTTAATAAGGCATTTCGGTTCTCCTGAAGCAGTTGCGAACGCGGACATTCTGGAAATTCAGTCAATTCCTGGCATTCCAAAGAATGTGGCAAAGTCCATATTTGAAGCGGCAAGAAACTTGACAGGTAAGAGGGAGCTTGCAATTGCAAATTCGAAGCGGGAAGATTAGACTGAATGATGCTTGTTTTGCTGTTTTTGTGACCCGATTGGGTATTTTAAAAATAACGCTTCCGCTCTGGAACGTATTAGAAAGATCGTTGAGCAGCTCTCGCTTTAGCATTATTATTGAGAAGAACGGGATGGATGCTTGCGTGGAAGAAGCTCAGTTTATTGAGAAAACAGCTGGTTTCCTGCTGGATTATTTCATCGGCGAAAATCCAGTCGAAATACCAAAAATGGATTTTTCAGGATATCCTGACTTCAAGTGTAAAGTTCTAAGGGCAACCATGCTAATTCCTTATGGTGAGACCAGAGACTATGGTTGGATTGCACGCGTTACTGGAAAGCCAAAGGCAACACGAGCAGTAGGAAGAATTCTTTCACTTAATCCTGTTCCGATTTTGGTACCCTGTCACAGAGTAGTGTGCCACGATGGCTCTATAGGTGGCTATATTCAGGGTAACGCAATGAAAAAGTGGTTGATTGAAAACGAAAGGGAGAGTTGATTGGAAGTACTGATAGTTACGGGAATGTCAGGCGCTGGAAAAACCGAGGCGCTAAAATGTCTGGAAGACTTGGGATATTACGCGATTGATAACTTGCCGGCACCCCTTCTTGAGAAAATTGCGGAACTTTCCTCTGCTTTGGGAAGAAAGTTCGAAAGGGTTGCTCTTGTCATGGATGTGCGAGGAGGAAGGTCCTTTGAGGAACTTTTCTCCGAACTCGAATTGCTAAGGTCAAAAACCATTCCCTATAGAATAGTTTTCCTTGACGCTTCCGATGAAGTGCTCGTGAGAAGATTTTCAGAAACAAGAAGAATGCATCCTCTTGAATCCCCAGGAAAAAGAGTCGTCGAAGCTATTGCTGAGGAAAGGGAGCTTCTCTCTGAACTCAGAGAAGTCGCCGATATATTCATAGATACATCCAACTTAAATATCCACCAGCTTGCTGACGTGATAAGAAAAGAGATCCAACTATCAGAAAAGAAACAAATGATGAAAGTTACCATAGTTTCTTTTGGTTACAAGTATGGGATTCCACTTGATGCAGATATTATTCTTGACGCAAGATTTCTCCCCAATCCTTACTGGGTTGAGGAACTTCGCGAGCTTGACGGTCTCGATGAGAGGGTAAGGAAATTTGTAATAGAAAAAAAGGACTCTCAAGAATTTCTTGAAAAATTTGTTGATTTAATTACATTTTTGATTCCGCGATACGAGGAGGAAAGAAAAACCTATCTTACTATTGGAATAGGTTGTACCGGTGGGAAACATCGTTCGGTGGCTCTTGCGGAGGAAATCAGAAGGATACTCAGCAACAACAAGTTAATCACCCAGGTTATTCACAGAGACATAGAAGGCAAATGAAAAGTTCAACACATAGAGTAAAAGAAGAACTCGCGAGAAAAAGCCCGTCGAGGCGTTGTTGCAAAATGGCTGAGCTTTCCTCGCTTTTTCACATGGATGGAACCTATAGAATTACTTCGGATGGTCACAGTTTTCATACTGAATCCGATCCCGTAACAGCGAGGAAAACATATTTACTTTTGCATGATTTGTTTGAACTGGAAACATCAATTGCAAAGGTTAAAGTCGATTCTCCTCGCAGGCAAAACATCTATAGAATTGAGATTCAGCAACAGGATGGTTTTTTTCAGGTCCTAAATGAAATAGGAATCCTTGATTCAAAACTAAATTTAGAGAATGTAGTTCCTCAAAGACTCATAAGAAACAAGTGCTGTGATGCTGCCGTTCTACGGGGAGCATTCCTCGCCGGTGGATATCTTACTCTTCCCTTTGGACCGGCAAACTTGGAAATTACCTGTTACAGTAAGCATATAGCTCATTTAGTCGCAACTCTTTTGAGCAGAAATGGAATCAATCCAAGTATTCGGAAGCGAGCAGGTCGCATGGTGGTATATCTTAAAAAGAGAGATTCAATCATAAGGTTTCTTGCTTTGACTGGTGCACATGATTCCTGCCTTTCCTGGGAGAGTCAATCAGTCATAAATGCGACGAAAAACCGCGTCAACAGACTTGTGAATTGTGACTCCGCTAACGCTAATCGGCTGGCAGTTGCATCAAGTAAACAGCGAGAGGCAATTGAAATACTAAAAGAAATGGGAATCCTTCCGACTCTGGATGAAAAATCAAGAGAAATTGCGACATTGAGATTAGAACATCCAAATGTTTCTTTGAAAGAGTTGGGGGAACTTTTGAACCCACCGGTTTCGAAAGCTATTATCCAAAGAAGAATCGAGAAACTTATGTCCTGTATTCCCCAGCAATAGGACCTTATCTGGCTTGCTTCCCAAAATATAGCCCTGTGGAAAATTGCGAATTAAAAACGGCTACTGATATAATCTAAGACAGTTTTTTTGAAAGGGGTGGTTTCAGTGGGACTTAGAATTGGAATCAACGGATTTGGCAGGATTGGAAGGCTGGTCGCAAGGGCTGCTGTAGCAAATGATGATGTTGAAATTGTAGCCGTAAATGACCTGACTGACGCGAAAACACTCGCGCACATTTTTCAATATGATTCGGTCCATGGAAAATATAGGGGCACTGTTGAATCGCGCGAGGATGGTCTTTTGGTAATTGACGGGAAAGAAATAAGAGTTCTTTCCGTCAGAGATCCTTCGGAACTCCCCTGGAAAGAACTAAAGGTAGAAATAGTTGTCGAGTCAACCGGACTTTTCACAAAGAGAGAAGGCGCAAGTAAGCATCTCGAAGCGGGTGCTCGCAAAGTGATAATTTCTGCTCCAGCGACAGATCCAGACATTACAGTAGTGATGGGAGTCAACGAAGACAAAATTGACAAGGAAAATCACAAAATTATTTCAAATGCTTCATGCACAACGAATGCGCTCGTGCCCATGGTCAAAGTTCTGATGGATGCGTTTGGTGTTGAACGTGGGTATATGACTACAATACATGCTTACACCAATGACCAGGTCATTCTGGACGCTCCTCACAAAGACTTGAGACGCGCTCGGGCTGCAGGAATGTCAATTATTCCAACTTCAACGGGAGCTGCCAGAGCAACCGGGCTTGTAATTCCAGAGCTCAAGGGGAAACTTGATGGTGTTGCAATGAGAGTTCCGGTTTACGATGCTTCCGTGGTGGATCTCGTTGCTGTTCTTGGAAAAGAGGTAACAAAGGAAGAAATAAATGCCGCTGTTAGAAAAGCGG
>JAQUKT010000072.1 GCA_028718945.1 Actinomycetota bacterium
CCCCTGATGGCGCCGATCCGCTTAGCGGACCGGCTGTCACCCCCCATAAGTGAGAATTATGGGGATACTCCCCCAGAGCCCCCTGGGTTCGAGTCTCCCCTATTGCGTGATATTTGTCTGTGGTGTCGGAGGGGGGACTCGAACCCCCATGGGACTTCGTCCCACAAGGCCCTCAACCTTGCGCGTCTACCAATTCCGCCACTCCGACTATGTGGCTCTAAAGAAAAACCCGGTAGAAATATTGGTCTAACCGGGCTACTTCTCCTCTTGCTGCAACTTCTCTATGCCTTTATCCCGCCATGCAGTATATTCCATGTTCCTTTGCCTGTCCAAAATCCTTTCAGCGTAAAAGTTTCTCTTTCCAATGAATCCAAGTAAGCGTCCGTATTCCCCTAATACTTCAATGTGGTCTCCATCCTCAATAGGAGGTGGCATCTTGAAAGAGCGAAAGAACCATACATGATGAACTTTTCCATCTTCATCGATGAGGTCAAAGTTCAGGTCAAAACTCAAAAGCGCTGAATCTCTACTCCCTTGAGACGAAGACTTAAAGGGGTTTGTCGATAAATTCTGAACTATTCCGGATATCTGCTTCTTCATCTATCAACCTTCAACCACAGCCACCAAGACCAACCGATAAGAAACCCGCTTGCCATTATCCTAACTCAGGCAACGCTTCTCGAGCAACGCTCCTATCCTATCAATCAAACCAGCAGCAAGTTCTCTTTTTGCCATGCTTTCAAGCTCAACCGCATCTTCAGCCGATGAAAGAATAGCCGCAAGGCAGCCATCAGAAGAAAAAGCGGAAGACTCTCTTGAAACACTGTTTGCCACAATCAAGTCCATCCCCTTTTCGACGAGTTTTTTCTTTGCGTTATCAATGATATTCTCAGTTTCCGCGGCAAACCCGACTACGACTCTCGAGCCAGGAATCTTCTTGACCTCCATCAGTATGTCGGGCGTTCGCTCGAGTTCGAGAGTCGCTGCATCATCAGCCTTCTTCATTTTTTCGCCATATACCTTCACTGGCCTGAAATCCGAAACAGCAGCAGCCATCACCAACACGTCGCATTCCTCGAGATTGTCAAGGACAGCTTCCTTCATCTCCTCGCTCGACGTAACATCAATCCTCTCTACACCAGTAGGTGTCGAGAGATTCACAGGACCGCTAATCAAAAGAACATCCGCGCCGCGCCTTTGTGCCTCCTCTGCAACTGTGAAACCCATCTTTCCGGAGGACGGATTGGAGATGAAGCGAACGGGATCGACAAATTCCCTTGTTGGTCCCGCGGTTATCAGGAACTTGGATTTAGAAAGGGAATCAGAAACGCATAGTTCCTCTTCAACGCGTGAAAGAATCAGAGAAGGTTCGGCCATCCTTCCAATCCCCTCCTCACCACAGGCAAGCTCTCCTTCCCCGGGTTCTATGATAACAATACCGCGTTCTCGAAGAATTCTTAAGTTTTCCCGTGTCGCCGGGTTAAGATACATTCGGGTGTTCATTGCCGGCGCCATCAATACTTTTCCTCTGGCTGCAAGAATTGTTGTGGAGAGTAAATCGTCAGCCATACCAAGAGCACACTTGGCAATCATGTTTGCTGTCGCGGGGGCTACCAGGATGATGCGAGCCTCGTCTGAAAGCGAAATGTGTGGGATTAAAGATGGGTCAGCCCACAGTGACAAAGATAAAGGATTTCCGGTTATTGTTCTGAAGGTAAGAGGAGATACAAACTTCTGACCTGCCTCCGTCATGACCACCTTGACGTCTGCGCCTTCTTTTTTCAAAAGCCTTGCTACTTCAACCGATTTGTATGCTGAGATGCCACCACAAACGCCGAGAACAATCTTCTCCTGTTCAAGTTGCCGTTTTGTCTCACTCATTGTTCTTCAATCTTCGAGTCTTTTTCCTGCCCCACAGGACTTTCATACTCTATTTTACCCTCTGCAATTTCCTCAAGCGATACTGTCAGAGGTTTTCTCGATATATCTTCAATTTTAAGCGGGGCAACCCCCCCAGCCCCTTCACCAAGCTTCTTCTGGAAGTTCGTAATTTGTCTTGCCCTTTTTGCCGCCTCTGTGACCAGGGTGTATCTGTTTTCACAGTGCTCGAGCAAATCTTCCAGCTTTGGAGTCTTCTTTGTCGAATCTTCTTTCACTCTTCATCACCTCTTCTTAAGACTTTTTCGAGCTCGCAGGCTGCTATCTCAAAACTATCGTTCACAATTATGTAATCGAAATCGGCCTTTCCTACCTCGATTTCAAGAGGTGCCAACGAAAGCCGTTCCTCAAGATCTCTCTCTTTTATATCTCCCCTTTTCCTCAACCTCTCTTCAAGTTCCTTCAAAACGGGAGGCATTATGAATATCAGAATCGCTTCAGGGATTTTCTCCTTTACGTCAAGTGCCCCTTTGACGTCAAGTTCGAGAAGAATATCCTTGCCAGCCCTTCTCGCTTTTTCAACCTCGCTTTTCAGTGTCCCGTACATACATCCAAAAACCTCTTTCCACTCGAGGAATTCTCCACTGCTTATCTTCTGCTGAAATTCACCGCTCGAAAGGAAATAATAGTCGCATCCATTTTTCTCGCCCGGTCGAATTGAGCGAGTTGTTGCCGAAACAGAGTAGTAAATGTTATCGAGTTTATCAAGAACCTTTCTTATCAAACTATCTTTTCCAACACCAGAAGGCCCGGAAACCACGAAAACTCTAATTTTCATATCGTCACAAGTCTGTATTTTGCTCCTTCACTGAATGCGCAAACAACCGGGTCAGCAAATTATAGAGAAAAACATCCGGCCGTTCAATGATACATAATTTCGTGTTTCGAATGTTCACCCCAAGTTTCATCCTTTAGAGTAGCGGCTTCCAGGGGACAAAAGCTCGATTCCGGATAAGCAAAGAGGGCACTTTCCCGGTGAGTAAGTGGAAACCTCTACTTTCGTTAGACTTGAAATCCGGTATCTGGGTTTTCCAAAAGAGCCCCTCTCGATGATTGCGGCAACACCGGCAACTATTCCCGCATTTTCCTCAACGATTCTCGCAAGTTCCATCACTGAGCCCCCGGTAGTTATGACATCCTCAACCAGAAGTACTCGATCGCCCTTCTCGATTTTGAACCCTCGCCTCAAAACAAGCATCCCGTTGACCCTCTCGGCAAATATCATCGGACAACCAAGGGCAACTGAGACCGTAAAACCAATGATAATTCCTCCTATTGCAGGACAGACCACAAGGTCAACATCGCCACCCGAAAGTTCAGCAAGTTCCCTTCCCGCGCGTAAGGCTATCATTGGCTCCTTCAACAATTGAGCGCACTGAATGTAGGTATCGCTGTGTAAGCCGGAAGAAAGCCTGAAATGCCCCTTCTTAAGCGCCCCGCTTTTTTCAATCTCCGCGAGCCACGAGTCTCTACCTGGATCCCTCATCACTTACTAATCCTCTTGGCATCCTCAAGCATTCTCTTCGCCACCACTTCTGGTTCCTTCGCGTCCTTGAAGGGTCTTCCAACCACTATGAAATCAGCGCCCAGACGCATTGCATCGCCCGGAGTTGCCACCCTCTTCTGGTCATCAAAACTATCACCAGAAAATCTCACCCCGGGAGTAATGACAAGCATTTCTCCACCAACAACTCTCCTCGCATCAAGGATCTCGTGTGGAGAAGAAACAAGACCATCAAGGCCGCACTGTAGCGAAAGCCCCGAAAGCCTTTCAACCTGTTTTTGGATTGAGTCTCGCACCCCGATATTTTTCAGCGCAAGCAAGTCCATACTCGTGAGAACAGTCACGCCTATCAAGAGAGGCTTCCGGTATCCCTCCTTCCGGCAGAATTCATCAAGTTCTCGGCTCGCAGCCCTCATCATCTCCTTGCCACCCATCGTGTGAAGGGATATCATCAAAGGCTCGTAAACAGTTAGAACTTTCAATGTCGAGGCAACAGTATTTGGGATGTCACAGATCTTGAGGTCGAGAAAAACTTCAAAGCCATCTTCCTTGAAAGCCTTAATACTTGAGGGTCCCCGCGCAGAAAAAAGTTCAAGCCCTACTTTCACAATGTCAACATATTCCTTCAAACTACGGCTCAAAACCCTTGCCTGTTTGAGATCATGAAAGTCCGCGGCAAGAATCAACGGGCTTAATAGACGAACACTTTCAATCCCTTTCTCGATACTCAATTGATAACTCCTTTTCACTTCCCTTGCATTTGGGTACTTAAGTTTCAAGTGTCCCAACAAGCCTTGAAGGGGAATCCACTCCAAGCTCTTCAAGACAGGAGGGCAATGCCTCCACGATTTCACCCGCCCCTTGAGGGTCTTGAAAGGTCGCAGTTCCCACGCTAACCGCGCGCGCTCCACAAATCATGAACTCCAAAACATCCTGTACATCGTAAACCCCGCCACCACCGATAATTGGTAATCCAGTAGCCTGATAGCAGTCCCAAACCGCTTTCAAAGCAATTGGTTTTATCGCAGGTCCTGAAAGACCACCGGTAATTCCACCGAGCCTTGCTCTTCTCGAGGCGACATCAACTGCAAGCCCCGGAATCGTGTTTATCAATGATAATCCAGAAGCCCCGCCTATGTAGGCTGCCTCGGCTATCTCCCTTATATTCGTCACCGCAGAAGATAGTTTTGGAAATACCGGAATACTTGTGTTTTCCCTGACAGCTGACACGACAGCGGATGTGGCTTTTGGGTCCACTCCGAACTCGAGGCCACCCCTTTCCACATTCGGACAGGAAATATTCAACTCTAACGCGCAAAATACTCCTGCTTCCTCTATTCTCGAGGCAAGCCTTGCGAATCCTTTGGCAGTCTCAGCCGCAATGCTCGCAATTACCGGAACATCGAGATTTGAAACATGAGGAACGACATCACTTAAAAGCGCATCTATTCCTATGTTTTCAAGTCCAATCGAGTTCAAAACACCCGCTGTCACTTCCCAGATTCGTGGCTCCGGATGCCCGCTTCTTGGCTCCATTGTAACGGTTTTGATTATGACCGCTCCCACATAGGAGAAGTCAATTATGCCATCATACTCATAGGCATAACCCGCTGTTCCTGAGGCAAGAACAATCGGGCTTCTCAAATGAATGCCTGCAAGTTCAATTGACAAGTCCAAAACATTTCCTTCCTTCAAAAATCGAAATTCGAGTCATATCACCAAACGTCAGTACCATCAAATACGGGACCTTCCTTACAAACACAGAGATTTCGGTTCTTTCCCCTTCTCACACAACCCCTGCAAGCACCAACCCCACATGCCATTCTTTCCGCAAGAGAAACCTGGCAGGCAATCCCCGCTGATGAAGACATTTGAAAGACTTCCCTCATCATTGGCTCCGGTCCGCATGCCAAAACAGCCACGTATTCCGCCTGCTCAAAAGCACTCACCGCACCAGAGGAAGCAAACCCTTTCTTGCCTGCCGAACCATCATCGGTGAAAACCAACACATTGCCTTCGAGTTTTTCTAACCCGCTGTAACAACTTCTGCTGCTTTTGAAGCCCGCAACAAATGTATAATCAATCTTTCTCTCCTCGAGATAACAAGCAGCAAAATGAAGAGGGGCGACCCCGATTCCACCTGAAACTAAAAGATGATTCCCTTGAAAAAATTTGAAGCCGCGTCCCAAAGGACCTAAAATCCCTATTTTATCGCCCGGCATGATGTTCCTTAAACGTCGTGTGCCCCATCCAACCTCTTCAACGAGAAATTGAATCACCGCATATTCTTTACTCCATTCGACAATGCTGTGAACCGCAAATGGTCTTCGGAGCAAGTGCTCCTTTCCACCGCCACACTCTATGGTAAAGAACTGACCCGGAAGAGGACAACTTGCTCGAGGATTCTTGATTTCCACTTCAAGAATAAAATATCTACTTGAAACATCAATTCTATTTCTCAACGTGCCATCGCCGACGTAAACACTCGAAGTGATTCTTTTTTCAATGCGCTCGGATGAACTTTTTTTCAACTATATGCCGCCCGTGTTTATCAAAACGTTTAGTTCCTTTCAATCTGCTCGTGATATTCCTGGATGCTTTTGACGGAAATCTCCCTGTCTTTCAATGCCTTTATTCCCATCACGACGATATCGGCAAGTTCAATGGTCGTAATGCTTGGAACTCCAGCCATTACGGCAGCAGTTCTTATGAAATAACCGCTCCCCCTCGTGCTTCTTCCCTCCGGTATGTTGATTACAAGGTCAATCTTTCCTTCCATTATCGAATCTACAATATCCGGTTTTCCCTCGCCCACCTTCCTTACGACTTCCACTGGAATTCCAGCCTCTCTCATTCTTGCAGCAGTACCTTCGGTTGCGACAAGCTTGAATCCGAGTTCACTGAGCCTGCGCGCGATATCAACAGCCTGGCTCTTCTTCCTGTCGGGAACGCTCAGGAAAGCAGTCCCACTAATCGGAAACCTGTTGTAACTTGAAAGCTGAGATTTCGCCATAGCCATTCCAATTGCGCTTCCCAAGTTGTCATCGATCCCCATGACCTCGCCGGTCGATTTCATCTCAGGTCCAAGCACGGTATCGACACCGGGAAATCTCGGGAATGGAAGAACTACTTCCTTTATTGAAACATGCTTGAGATTTTCAAAGACCTCTCCAGAAAGACCAATATCTTTCAATTTCTCGCCAAGCATAAGCCTCGTGGCAATTTTCGCAAGTGGAATCCCAATGCTTTTGCTTACATAGGGAACAGTTCTCGATGCTCTCGGATTTACTTCGAGAACATAAACGACGTCATTCCTGACTGCGTATTGAATGTTCATGAGCCCGACAACGCCAAGTTCAAGAGCAAGAAGCCTCGTATTTTCCTTCACTTTTTCAACAATATCCTTGCTCAAGAATTGTGGAGGAATAACGCAGGCGGAATCCCCTGAGTGAATGCCAGCCTCCTCAACATGCTCCATCACCGCTCCAACGAAAACATCTTCGCCATCTGAAAGTGCGTCGCAATCTATTTCTTTTGCATCCTCTAAAAACTTGTCAATGAGAATTGGATGCTCCGGCGATGCCTTTACCGCGGATACGATATATTTTTCCATCATTCCATCGGTGTAAACTATTTCCATGGCTCTTCCACCAAGTACATAAGAGGGTCTGACCAAAACCGGATATCCTATTCTTCTTCCTACTACAAGCGCTTCTTCCTCTGAGGTTGCCGTCCCATCAGGTGGATGCGGTATCCCGAGTTTCTCAAGCATTTCTCTGAATCTTTCCCTGTCCTCCGCTCTGTCTATCGCGTCAGGAGAAGTCCCAAGAATTCTGACTCCCGCTCTTTCCAGGTCGAGTGCGAGTTTCAAAGGGGTCTGCCCACCAAGCTCGAGAATGACTCCGATCGGTTTTTCTCTCTCGACTATATTCATTACTTCCTCGAAAGTGAGAGGTTCAAAGTAGAGCCTGTCGGATGTATCGTAATCAGTTGACACGGTTTCAGGATTGCAATTTACCATGATAGTCTCGTATCCCATTTCCCTCAAAGCAAAAGCGGCATGAACACAGCAGTAATCGAACTCTATTCCCTGCCCGATTCTGTTGGGTCCACTCCCAAGGATCATAACCTTTTTCTTGCCAGTCTCTTTGACCTCATCCTCGATTTCATAAGTGGAGTAATAGTACGGCGTGTACGCCTCGAATTCCGCCGCGCATGTGTCAACGGACTTGAAGACCGGTACTATTCCCCTTCTTTTCCTTTCCTCTCTTATCTTCTCTTCAGTTGTGGAAAATATTCTCGCAAGTTCGACATCGGAAAAGCCGAACCTCTTCGCTTCAAAGAAAATCTCATCGGGAATGTTAGAAAGGTCGTATCTCAAAAGGAATTCTTCCATTTCGGCAATCTGCCTTATGTTGTCAATGAACCAGGGGTCAATCCCCGAAAGCGAATAAATCTTCTCGTTGCTAAAGCCCTCTTGAATCGCCCTGTAGATATGAAATAGCCTGTGTTGTGACGGAACACTCAGGCGACCCGGTAGTTCACTCAAAAGCGTTTCCTCGAGGTCTCTGAGGCTATATCTATCGAGTTCAAGGGACCTGGTAGCCTTCTGGATAGCCTCCTTGAATGTTCTTCCGATTGCCATTACCTCCCCAACCGATTTCATCTTCGTGGTGAGTTCAGGAGCAGCCTCCGGAAACTTCTCGAAAGCCCACCTCGGAACTTTCACGATGCAGTAGTCAATGGTTGGCTCAAAACACGCAGGTGTCTTTTTCGTTATGTCATTTGGAATTTCGTCAAGGGTATATCCAACCGCAAGTTTCGCGGCGATTTTTGCGATTGGAAAGCCTGTTGCTTTCGACGCAAGAGCGCTCGAGCGTGAAACCCTCGGATTCATTTCAATAACAACCATCCT
>JAQUKT010000073.1 GCA_028718945.1 Actinomycetota bacterium
TCTTGGCCAGAAGCTCGTGGAGAGGATGCCCGACGGGACGGTGAGGTTTAGAAAGGACACGCGGACCTTTTACAGGGAGGTCGCGAAGCTCTTTTTCCTTGGTCCAGCGGGGAAGAGTCCCGCGATAATAAAGGAGGGCTTCAACTACCGGGTGAATGGGACACCGGCGCTGAATGTGGCTGCTGCCGGTCCAAGATTTGACAGGTGGATGGCAAGGATATTCGGCTGGGGAGGACTTGCCATGTTTGCCGCTTCCATTGTCTTGAGAGTCACCGGCTCGTCCATGCCCTGGGCACTCGTTCACCTGACGCCTAAGATTCTCGCAATAGGGGTGATAGCCTTCTTCGGGCGCTATCAGGACAACAGCGCGATGTTCCGCTACGAGGAGAAGCGAAAGGCTGAGGCGGAGCTTGCGGCGAAAGTAAAAGCGGGAGTATCGGTGGTCGAGGCTGGGCGGGAGGAAATTGCCGAGAAGGCGAAGTCAAACTTCGAGAGGCTCATAAGCGAGGTAAGGAACTCCGCGGTTTATGGTGGGGCTGACCCCAAGTTCAAGGACACGGTCGTTTACCTTCCTGAAGGGGCTCACAATGCGATTCAGGGAGGAAAGCACACGGAGTACATAGACGCGGAAGGCAATAAGGGAAATACTTCACCGGATCTCGTTGCCCAGGAAAAGTGGATAATACTCTTTCCGCAGGAGACCGATGACCCCGCCCGCAGAGGATTCTTTGGCACCCTCCAGGTCTTGCCCCACCTGCAGAACCAGATAGTCGCCGAGGTACTTTCCCGGGAGGGTGTGTCCGGGGGAGGTCGGGAGAACGAGGGTGGATGCTCCTTCAATGGTTACGGCGGGGGAGACGAAGCCGCAATAAAACTGTTGATGGAAGCAGTGAGCAAGGCAGCGGTGGAGCATGGATACAGATACGGGGAAAATCTCTTTCTCGGCATCGACAACGCTGCAGATTCCGATACCATGTTCGACCCCGAAACCCATCTCTACACCTGGCAGGGAAGGAAGATGAGCGGAGATGATCTCGCGGACAGGTATGAGGAACTCTTCTATGAGTGGAAGAACCTCCTTGCCTTCGAAGACCCTTTTGCTGCCGGGGTGAGCGAATGGAGATTCTGGCGCATTTTGAGTGAGAGGCTTGGTGATAAGATGCTTCTCATTGGCGACGACAGCCTGGTGACGAACCCCACCATTGCCTATGATGCGCTTCGTGAGGGCATATGCAACGCCGGACTTGTAAAATTGAACCAGGTAGGGACTTTCTCGCAGGCGTGGATGTACATGGAGGTCTTCCACACCGCGGGCAAGAACACCGTGATATCGCATCGCTCAACCCAACCCGATACCCTTCCTGACCCACTTGAGGTTACAGCTTGCCTTGCTGCCTCCTACCGCCCGAGGGGAAGGGTGGTGCTTGCGAAACTTGGTGGGGTGTTTCTATCGAACCGGGCGGGACTCTATTACCACATGCAGAAAGCAGCCGAAGACTGGAGGAGTGGTGCCGCGATAACCGAGGGGGCTGGCTCGGAGACTATTATTGATTCGATACTGGCGTATCCCTCGACCCTGGGGGCTGGAAGATATGGGCTAATGACCTCCATGCGCTTGAGCAATGGAATGGAGATACTTTCCCCGATACCCGGAGGACTGTCGCGGGGCGAGAAGGAGACCAGGCTCGTGGGTCCCGAAGAGGGTGTAGGAATTGTGAACGAGCTTGTTGAGAGGCTTGGCCTCGTCGGCATGCCGCTTGGAGCAATCAGAAACGTGTTCGAGATAGAGCGAATGATTCTTTCCATTGACATTGAAGAGGCAAAAAGGAAAGGAACCATTGGAGACTATTCGGAGTCGGAGTGGGATGCCTATGAGGAGGAAGCAAACTTCAAGAGGATGGTCGGCGGTGACGTTACGCTCACCTTGGGGCAACTTCTTATCAAGGCTGTGGCGGTGAGGGATGGCCTGCCTCCATGGTTGGTCTATCGGAACCATGGGCTTGCCTTGAGCGGGGAAATCGGATTGAGCTTCGATAACTATCCCGAGGCGAGAAGGTTGTTTTATGAGCCAATCTTTACCGGCAAGGTGGGAGAAGGCGCCTTCAACCGATAGGGAGCCTCAACGGAAATGGGTGCCGAGTCGGAGTAGAGGGGAGACACCGCATTCACTTTCCTTTGTTGCTGCCCTCGATTTTGCCGAGATTTTCGAATGTGTGTAAGGACAAATCCCTTTGCATATTACCCTAACCTCTTCAGCACGGCCCTTTGAATTACAAAAAAATCGGTCTTTGCCCCAAAATCTTTGTACGGGCTTTCCGTAAGGGGTTTGAAAAACCTTGATGGTTGATTTCATCGCCCCGATCATACCTGATGCTTCCGCCCAAGAAGTCTTGAGAACCTCCAAAACACCTGCTAATTCTCAGGTAAAAAAAGATGAGCCCCGAGCAAAACAAAGCTTGGCTATCAGGGCTCTTCCTTTCGGCTATATTTCCGTAAGTCTGTCTAAACTGGCTTAGACGCTCTCTATGATAACTGTTCCACCCTGTCCGCCTCCGCCGCAGAGTGTGGCAGCGCCGTACTTTCCCCCCTTTTCTTTCAGAATCCTTGCAAGTGTTCCCGTTAGTCTTGGGCCTGACGCTCCTAAGGGGTGACCGATTGCCACAGCCCCGCCCTTCACATTTACTCGCTCGGGGTCTATTCCGAGTTCTCTGATGGCGTAAAGGGCAACTATTGAGAAAGCTTCGTTTATTTCCCAGTAGTCTATTTCTTCGGGCTTTAGCCCTGCGTGCTCCAGAGCCTTCTTGGAGGCGGGAACTGGTCCTTTTCCCATGACGCTTGGCTCCACACCTGCCCAGCCCATTGAGATTATTTTTGCAAGCGGTTTTAGTCCTGATGCTTTTGCCTTTTCAGCACTCATCAGAAGGACGGACGAAACACCCGCGTTCAACGGGGAAGAGTTTCCTGCCGTGATCTGCCCATCCGGCCTGAAGGCCGGCTTCAGTTGCGAAAGAGCCTCAAGAGTTGTGTCAGGGCGGACTGAAAGATCCTTGTCAACTATTGTCTTATTACCCTCGGCGTCCGTGACCTCCATGGGTAGAAGCTCATCTGCAAAATAACCTTCCTCGTAGGCAGCAGCCGCTTTTTGATGGCTACCCACCGACCACTCGTCCATCTCTTTTCTTGTGAAGTTTGTTTGAGAGAAGAGTTTTTCCGCTGTAAGCCCCATGGATAGCGCGGTCATGAGATCATATTTCTTCATTGACTCATCGGTTCCGAAGCGTGGGTTCACGCTCATGAGGTCTGGATTGAAACGCGCGTCCATTGGAACGTGAGTCATGTGTTCCATTCCGGACGCGATGACGATGTCGGAGTAACCGAGCATTATTTCCATTGCACCCTGATGAATGCCACTCATACCCGAGATGCAGACCCTGTCAGTTCCCTGCGCAGGGACTTCAACGGGAAGGTCCGCAAGCATTATGATTGTTCTTCCGCCCATCATATAATGCTCGCGCATCTGCATTGAGCAACCGGTAATCACATCCCCTATTTCTTTGGGGTTTATGTTGGTCCTTTCTACTATTTTCTTTATGACCTTCGAGAGTGCTTCATCCATTCTCAGGTTGTTATAGGCATCCCTCTGGGGATCTGCGGGTCTCGACCTCGAGAAGGGAATTCTCAAAAAATCTACGATTACAGCTTCTTCCATTTTGACCTCCTTTTTCTTGAGCAAAACGATCGCGTCTACGCCCGAGTATTCTATCATAAGAAAAGAGACAAGTGGAAAAGGGATAAAGGCATACAAGAAGGGTTTCGGGCTTCAAGGGGAATCCGTTTCACGCTCAGTAGAATTATCCACTTTTCTGCAAATGTAGAGGTCTTCGCTTTTGTCCAGCCCAAATCTCTTTATCTCTTGTTCTGAGAACTTTTTTACAAATGGCACCACACTGACATCAAAACCTGTTGAGAGAAGAAGGTCTTTGAAATCGCGGCCGTATGCCCTTCTGTGGTCCGGGTACTTGAGGATTTCTTTTGCTTCTTCACTGGAAAGTTCGAAGCGATAAACAGTTTTTTTCCTGTGAATCGGGACCTGTATCACTGCCAGCCCACCTTTCTTCATCACTCTTCTTATCTCCTGAAGCGCTGCTCTATCGTCGTCCACGTGCTCGAGGACGTGATAGCAGATCACCCAGTCGAATGTCGAGTCTGGGAACCGCAGTTTTCGGATGTCCATGTGATGGTCCGCAAGTGGCGACGAAAGGTCAACCGAGGTGTAATTGAGCGACTCGAATTTCCTGCAGAACTCCTGGAAACACCAGGTCGGCGCAATATCAAGCACGCTCATCTCTTTCTTTCCGAAGTCTGTTTCATCACTGAGATACTTGCACAAAAGTCTGTACCTTTCGAAGGAAAGGCAGTAGGGGCAGGGCGCTGTCATATAAGGAGAATACAAAAAAAGTGAAAATGACTTGCCGCAGCAGGGACATTCCACCCTTTTGCCGTGATAAATAATACCCCTAATTACTGCAAGAGTTTTCTTTATCGGATACATGGGCGGACGCCCTGGCTTTATGCTTATTCTCGTTGGTCGGAAATTAACGTGCATCTTTACTCTTTTCATGGCTTCGCCGAACAGATGAATAGTACCAGATGAGGTTTTCAATCAAAAGAGCATGGCCATCATGATGAGTGAGGCTTCATTTATTCCGACTTCATGCATATAATCTCTATTAGAGTGTTTTTGCTCGTTTCTGCAGAAAGCGTGAGAACTTTGCGCGGGAGTGGCAGCTTTTAGAATTAACTCAGGCATGGTGAGGTTAACGTGAGTGAAGAAGTCGGCGACATGAAAAAAAAGATGAACGTCGCTGTTGTAGGGAACTATCTACCGAGGCAGTGCGGCATAGCTACATTCACCTATGATGTAGCAACCTGGCTCGAAAGAACCCTTGACCCCGCATCGGATGTTTTTGTTGTTGCCATGAACGATAGGCCCGAGGGGTATGACTACCCTCCGATTGTTCGCTTCGAGATTCTTGCAAGCAATATCAGGGACTACCCACGTGCTGCTGACTTCATAAATCTTTCGGATGTTGACATAGTTTGCCTTCAGCACGAATTCGGGATTTTTGGCGGTCCGAGAGGAATTTACATAACTGACTTTCTCAGGGAACTCAAAAGACCCGTTGTTACAACCGTGCATACAGTACTTTCCGACCCCGAGCCCGACAGGTTGAGAGCACTGGTTCAGGTTTCTGAACTCTCGGATGCGCTGGTCGTGATGAGTAAAAAGTCTATTGATTTGCTCACAAGTCGGTACAAAATTCCAGCGGAAAAAGTTCATCTGATACACCACGGAGCCCAGGACTTCCCCTTTGTTGATCCGAATCAGTACAAGGGAAAGTGGGCGCTCGCGGGAAAGAGAGTGATTTTGACATTTGGGCTCCTTAGCGCGAGAAAGGGGATCGAGTACATGATCGAGGCGATGCCGCAGATCGTGGAACAATTTCCGGATGCGGTTTATGTTGTACTTGGTGCAACTCATCCTCCTGCAAAGAGGAGAGAGGGCGAGAAGTACAGGTTCATGCTGAAATCACTCGCGCGGGAGCTCGGCGTCGAGGACAACGTGATTTTCTATGAGAGGTTTGTGTCGCTCGAGCAGCTTGTTGAGTTTCTTGCATGCTGCGATATCTATGTCACGCCTTACTTAGAGAGAAACCAGATTGTGAGCGGGACGCTTGCCTATGCGGTAGCGGTCGGGAAACCGGTCATTTCTACCCCATATTACTACGCGGAGGAACTTCTTGCTGATGGAAGAGGAGTGATAGTTGATTTTAGGAACCCAAGGGCTCTCGCGGACGCCGTGACAGACCTTTTCGCGAATCCCGAGAAGATGGAAAGTTTGAGGAGAAGAGCCTACGAATTTGGAAGGGGACTAATCTGGGAAGAGGTAATAAAGGATTACATAAGACTTTTTGATTCGGTACTGGCAGGCAGGCGCGTTTCTGTTGCTCCTGTCGGGGCAAGAAAGGTTTCGCCCAGGCACCTTCCAGGGCCCAGGATAAAATATCTCCTGAACCTTACTGATGATACCGGACTCATATCCCTGGCGCATTATGACATTCCAGAAAAAAGAAGCGGCTACGATACCGGCGAGAACGCGCTCGCCCTCGCTGCTGCCGTTATATATGGGGTGCAGACAGCTGAAGATTCCTCCTTGGAGCTTGCAAAAAGATATATCAGTTTTCTTCGATATATGCAGTTGCCCGGAGGGAAATTCCACGGACACCTCACCTGTGACAGGAAGTTTTCGGACAAGACTGGAAGTGAAGAGTGTCAGGGAAAGGTTCTCTTGGGGCTCGGGATTGCGGTTGCGCTTGAACTGAATGAGGGGATAGCGTCACTGGCAAAGGTCATGTTTGACGAACTGATTTCAAACCTTGATATGAGGAAAGTAAAGGGGATTGCCTATGCAATCTGCGGTTGCTATCACTATCTTACGAGGTTCCCGGGTGCTATTGCGGTGAGCCTTAAGCTTGAGCGGATGGCAAAGAAATTGACCGAAGCATACGAGCGTGAAAGCCGTGAGGAATGGAAATGGTTTGAGGGGTCTCTTTCTCTGTCGAATGGCGTGCTTCCGCGTGCTGCCTTGCTTGCGCACAGGATTACTGATGACGCCGAGCTTAAGAGGATTGGGCTCGAAAGCCTGGAATTTCTGCTCGATCTCAGTTATCGGGATGGGATGTTCGATCTCGTGGGGGATAGTGGATTCCTTTCGAGGGGGGGAGAAAGAGCAAGGTTCAGGCAACTTCCTGCCGAGGCTGCTTCTATTGTTGAGGCGTGTGTCGACGCGTATGTGGCAGTGAAAGATGAAAGGTACCTCGAACTTGCGCGGGCAGCCATGGAATGGTTCTTAGGAAGGAATGTTTTTCGAAAATCCCTATATGATTTCGCTCAAGGAAGCTGCTCCGATGGTATAAACGCAAAAGGTCTTGACCCAAACCGGGGTGCGTCAGCGATTGTTCACTTTCTCCTTGCTCTTTTGAGGATTGCTGCCGCTGTGCATATTGAAACTGCTGAAACTGAGAATGTTGTGGCTTGAGCAACATCACCAGGGCATCCAATAAGAATATTTCTACAAGGGGTTCACCGGAGGAGTCGATATCGAGGAGAGGATAATTGGTTCTTATGGGCAATGAAAAAAGCATCGGGCATTTCAGTGATGACCGTCTTCAATTTATCGTAAGGAATCCAAGGCTCAAGACTCCTTGCATAAACTATCTTACGAATGGAAGGTACTGCTCTTTCGTCACGCATACCGGTGGAGGATATTCTTTTTGGAAGCAGGCTCCCGCGTATGGAATAAACCTGTGGGCACCCGCGCTTGATAACCAGCCAGGAAGGTATGTCTACATAATGGACGAGGGTGAAATATGGACTCCAAACTGGATGCCCGTGAGGGCGGAACTTGACTCCTGGCTCTGCCGTGTCGGACTTGGTTATCAGAGGCTCGAGGCTGAAAGAAGAGGGATAGGCGCATGGCTTTCCTACCTGGTGCCCCTTGATGCTGACATAGAGTACTGGATTATTCACCTATTCAACATGACCTCTGATTATCGCAGGCTCGAGGTCTATCCAGTTGTCGAGCTTCTGCTCGGTCAGCATATGCCCAACGTAATATCTTATTACTCTAATGTTCTTTTCAATCGCGTGAGGATGGTTGGAGATGTTCTGGTTGCCGAGAAGACATACTGGAATCGCGAGGCTTACGTTCCAAACAGAGATTGGCCCGTGAAAGTATTTTTCGCAAGCACACATAAGCCTGCGGGGTATGAAACGATGAGAGATGAATTCATCGGTCCGGGTGGGGATTCTTCCTGCCCCAGGGCTGTCGAAGAGGGGGTAATGTCTAACAGTAACAATGAGGGAAGGCCTGCTGTTTTTGCGCACAGGTACATCATAGACCTCAAGCCAGGGGCTGAAGAGAGGATCATCATAGCAATGGGAATCGTCGAACACGATGAGGATTTTGAAAGGATCGAGTACCATCTAAGTCCAGAAGTTTATGAGGAAAGGTTCCGGGCAACCAATCGCTACTGGCTTGACATTGCATACGGGGATGTTGCGTTTACGCCAGACCAGGATATAAACGATTTCGTGAATATCTGGCACAAGTACCAGGCAAGGGTGTGCTTCTGGTGGTATCGCTCCGATGGTTCCTATTTTATATGCAGCGGGAATGAGACATGG
>JAQUKT010000074.1 GCA_028718945.1 Actinomycetota bacterium
TTTGTGGAAAAGAAAGCTCAAATGCCGAGCAAGCAAAGTTACAGGTAGAAAGAATGACAAGGGAACCAGCGGTTGGAGAGAAATATGCCGGTACGGTCACTAAAACAACCACTTTTGGAGCATTTGTCGAAATAACGCCAGGCAGAGATGGGCTTATTCATATTTCAAAGCTCTCAAAAGGGAGAGTTGAAAGAGTTGAGGACGTTGTAAACGTTGGAGACAAAGTTGATGTCGAGATAGAAGCAATAGACGACCTTGGAAGAATAAATCTGAGGCTAATTGATTCTGAAGCATCTGACCACAAAACCTGACCATTGGGGCAGTATGAGCAAACCCATCGTTGAACGCACTGTATTTCCATGTGGAATAAAGGTTGTCTCAGAAGAAATACCCAGTGCAAATTCAATTTCCCTAAGCGCTTTGATTAACACTGGTTCACGCGATGAAAACAAGAATGAAGCTGGTTTCTCGCATTTTCTCGAACATATGGTTTTCAAAGGCACGCCTCGATTTAGCGCGAAGGAAATAGTTTGGGAATTCGACAATATGGGCGCCGACATCAATGCGGTCACCGGAAGGGAATACACTTCTTTCTTTACAAGAACCCTTGAGGAAAACCTTTCAAAAGCGCTTGAAATACTATTTGACATGGTAAAAACCCCACTTCTCGATGAAAGAGATCTACAGAGTGAAAAACAAGTGGTCCTCGAAGAAATTGCGATGCACCTTGATTCTCCTGATGAACTTGCTCTTGAATATCTGACAAAAGCCATCTGGAAGGACCACCCCGCTGGGAATGATATCCTTGGTGATGTGAAACTGATAAAAAACATGAAACGCAACGACCTCGAGCGTTTTCACGTCAAATCCTATGTTTCCGAAAGGATGTTGGTGTGTGCGGCTGGAAGGGTTACGCATGAGCTTCTCTCGGAACATGTGGAAAAACAGATCTCGGGGATAAAAAGTGGAGATCCCCCGGATCGCTCGAACCTTCCGGAATATTCATCTTCTAAGATCATTTTGAAAAAGGATACCGAACAAGCGAATATATGCATTGGCTCACCTGGTCTTCCAACCGGGCATCCGGATAGGTTCGCTCTCGTACTTGCCGACAACATATTGGGAGGCAGCATGTCTTCGAGGCTTTTCCAAAAAATAAGAGAGGAAAAAGCTCTTGCTTACTCAATATACTCATTCAGTACCATGCTAATTGGAGCCGGAATGGTGGGAATTTATTGTGGTACGCATCCTGAAAATACTAAACAGGTCGTAAAGCTCATCGAAAATGAACTCATAAGAATAGCTGAGGACGGATTCGACAGAGAAGAGCTCATAAGAGCTAAGAACCATATTAAAGGTTCATTGTTGATAAGCATGGAAGACATTGGCAACAGGATGAACAAAATTGCAAAGGCGGAACTATCTGAGACTGAAATTATGAGTGTTGACGAAATACTTGAAAATATTATGTCGGTTACTCTTGAGGATGTAAGCAGGGTTTATTCATCCACATGGGGAAGTGGGAAACGAGCACTTGCAGTAGTTGGACCGTTTGGAGAACAAGATATTTCACTTTAATCTTAGATAAGACTACTCTGTTTGGTTGAGAAAAGATGTGGAGGAAAAATGATAAGCGTAGCAGTAATGGGTGCCTTGGGGAAAATGGGCAGAGAGACTCTGAAGGCAGTTTCCTTAGATGACGAACTCGAACTCATAGGGGGAGTTGACCCAAAAGCAAAGGACATGGAAGTAATCGATATTGGTGGAAAAGAAATAAATATCTACCCTTCGAGAAATATGCTCGATAAGAATCTCCCTGCTGTTATTGTTGATTTTACACGAGCCGATGTTGCAACGAAGAACATATTCTGGGCACTCGAGAAGGGGATTCACGCGGTCGTTGGAACAACGGCAATCAGTGAAGAAGACGTCGTCAGAATCAAGGATGAAGCGTCAAAGGGGAGGGCAAATGTAATAATCGCGCCAAATTTCGCTATTGGCGCGATTCTTATGATGAAATTCGCGGAAGTTGCTTCAAAATACTTCAGCCAATGTGAAATTATTGAACTTCACCACAGGGGGAAACTCGACGCGCCAAGCGGAACAGCTATTTTGACAGCAAAAAGGGTGGAGAAAAACCTTCTTAAAAATGAAAATGATCGGTTTAGTGTGGCAATCGAAGGCTCAAGGGGCGGGAATATCGGTGCTGTAAGAATACATAGTGTAAGACTCGACGGGCTTGTTGCTCATCAAGAAGTTATTTTTGGCTCGACCGGCCAGACTCTGAGCATCAGGCACGATACAATTGACCGCTCATGTTTCATGCCAGGCGTAGTCATTGCAGTAAAAAAAGTAGGCGAAACCCCCGGCCTTACAATTGGGCTCGATAATGTCCTTGGTATTTGAAAGGGATTCGCAAATGAATCTAATCGATATTGCTTTCAAAGGGAGTAAATAAACCAAGAAGAATTATTATTTGTGAAGAAAAAGGCAAATAAACCAAGGAAAACCGGCTCAAAAGCAAACCTGGCTAAAAAAGAAAATATGAACGTGAAAGCTGCCAAAGTCTCGACGGCAACTGAGGTTGCAGTGAAAGATGAGAAGAAGCAAACCTCTGTTCGGGCACGAGTGGTATATGGGCTCATATTGATTGCAATTGCATTATTCTCCTTCATCTGCATTTTCTTTCCACAAAGCGCGGGATTCGTAGGAGATGGCATAAACAAAGGACTTTCGTTCTTGTTTGGCATAGGAAGATTTGCTTTTCCAGTTGCGTTCCTTGCTTGGGCAGCGATTGTTTTCTTGAAAAAAGAGGAAATCAGGACGGGCCTGATATTAATTGGAATGGTGATACTCGCAATTTCGGTTCTGACCATCATCAACATTCACGTTCCAACTTCAAGGATGTTTGTCGAAGAAGAAATATACGCAAAAGGGGGAATAATCGGAGCCTCGATCTCATGGCTCTTGGTAACGCTCTTAGGACGAATCGTATCTTATGTTTTTTCAGCAATAGCAATCCTTATCGGACTGGTAATTGCCTTCGAGGAGCAGCTCTCTCTTACATTCAAATCAGTAACAGGGAAAAACAAGGCTGGTGAATCAGGAAAGGAGGAGTCAACGAAGCTGGGCATCGTTGAAAAAGCAGGAAGGAAGAGTCCCGAAAGGCAAGAAATTGTCGCATCACCAAAAGTCTATCCAGAGATACCGAAACCCGTGCCGACCGAAGGAAAGCCCGTCGAGCAATTACAGATGCGGATGACGGCAGGTTCGGAGGGCAAATATAAGCTTCCACCTCTTTCGATTTTGAACAAAACACGTGATAAAGCCTTTTCGCAGAAGACCAACGAGGAGCGAAAAAATGCCATAGAACAAACCCTTCGCAGTATGGATGTGGACGCAAGAGTTGTAAAAGTTTCAAAGGGTCCCACAGTTTCGCTTTTCGAGGTAGAAGTTGGAACAGGGGAGAAGGTCAGAAGGGTTACCGAGCTCGAGCAGGACATTGCTTATGCGCTCGGCTCTCCTGATATTCGCATCTATTCGCCAATCCCCGGAAAACAGGCAATAGGGATTGAGGTTCCAAATCATGTAAGGGATACAGTTCTCTTGGGAGACGTAATTGAAAGCCTTGAACCGATTGCTTCTCATAACCTTTTGACTGTTACCGTCGGAAAAGATATGAGTGGGAAACCGGTAGTTCTCGACCTTGCACAATTGCCACATCTATTGCTCGCTGGTTCGACCGGTGCAGGAAAATCCTGTTGCATAAATTCGCTCATATGCTGCCTTCTTTTCAGATGCAAGCCTGACCAGCTAAAATTGATCATGATTGACCCGAAATTTGTAGAGTTTACTTGGTATGAAGGCCTTCCGCATCTTCTATGTGACGTGATCAACGATCCTGAGCCAGCATCAAAAGCACTTGCTTGGGCTGTTCAAGAAATGGAGCACCGATACCAGAAGCTTCAGCACCATAGAGTCATACACATAGATGAATATAATGCCCTGGCAGCAAGTGATAAATCAATTGAGGTGATGCCGAAGATAGTTATCGTTATTGATGAACTGGGCGACCTGATGCTTGTTGCAAGAAGAGAAGTCGAAACCTCGATAAGCAGGCTTACGGCGAAAGCAAGAGCGGTTGGGATTCACCTTTTGATCGCAACTCAACGCCCCTCGGTGGATGTAATAACCGGAGTCATCAAGAATAACATAACGGCACGCATTGCCTTTCAAGTTGCAAGCATTGCTGATTCAAGAACAATCCTTCAATCAAAAGGCGCTGAGAAACTGCTTGGAAGGGGGGATATGTTGCTCGATCCTGGAAATATTACACAGCCAATTAGAGTGCAGGGCGCGCTTATTCAGAAAAAAGAAATTGAACTTCTGACTGGTTACATAAGAGAGCAGAAGTATTCAAATGATGAGAAGATAAGACTCGACGTAGAGGAGATTTCCGCTGAGTCTGAACTCAAAAGCCACGATCCGCTACTCATGGAAGCAGCGGAGTTCGTTGTTTTTGCCGGCGAGGCTTCCGCTTCCATGCTACAGACACACCTTCGTGTCGGATATGCTCGAGCCAGGCGACTTTTGGTTGAACTCGCGGAACTCGGGATTGTTGGGCCACACGAGGGCAGTAAATCAAGAAAGGTTTTGGTTACGCCGGAAGAGTTCAAGGAATGGGAGAATAAAACCTCCTGATTTGCTCATAGATTTCCTCCCATGTTCTTGACACAAAAGTTGAATTTCCATTGATTAACTGATAATCTTATTTAGCATTCAATCTCGATTATCTTCGAGGGCTCATAAAATGCATTTGTCATGGGAGGTTCTATGGCTAATCCCCTGGCTTTGCAGGTGGAAAAAATATTAGCTTCAGCCGTGGGGGAATTCATAGCAAAAGCTACCCTAAAGAAAAACTGTGAGCTCATGGGGACAACCCCAGATAACCTCGCATCGGCACAACTGTTAGAACTCGCCGAGCACATAGAAAAGTCAGTATCATTTTTTTCTACCAAGGAAACCGGCGCTGAAGTTGCTGAAAAGATAAGGAATTTGAATGTTTGATGGGTAACCGAAAGGTCTGGTATTGAGTTCAAAGGGTAACTCCTGGAAGCGGGCTTTTTCATCAATTCTAATTGCAGTTTTGATAACTTTAGTAGTTTTGATACTACTGATTTTTTTGACAGATCTGGCAAGCAAAAAGATTTATTTGGTTTCCGTTGCCGTATTTATCATATCTATCATTATTGAATATTTTGCATCATGGTGGATATTTCACCAATTCAATCTTGAACTTAAACCCGCAATAAAGTTTTCTCGCAGCGTAGCAGAAGGCGACCTTACGATTCACATTGAGGAAAGTAAAGCAAGATCCAAAATATCTAACGCGCTGATAAAGGCGCAAAATACAATGGTTGATGGTCTTAAATTGATCATAAACAAAATAAGTGAAGTCGCGAATAACGTTTCCTCAACCGCGGAAGAACTATCTTCTTCATCCGAGGAGGTACTTGCATCAACGCAGCAAGTCGCATCCACAGTAGAGCAAATATCAAAAGGAGCTGAGTCTCAAGCCAAATCCGTGGAAGAAACCGCTGAAATAACAAAAGAAATTGCTCAGATGGCTGAAAATGTCGCTGAACAGGCAAAGTCTTTCTCCGAGACATCCCGGGTTGCCAACGAAATCGCAAGAGCGGGTTCAGTTTCGGCAGAGCAGGCAGCAGGCAAAATGAATGAAATGCAACATGCTATTCACACGGTAGAGGAAATTGTGCAAGGACTTGGAGAACGCTCGATGCAGATAGGCCTGATCGTTGATGTCATTACCAATATCGCTGAGCAGACAAACATGCTTGCATTGAATGCAGCAATTGAAGCAAGCAGAGCTGGAGAACACGGGCGGGGGTTCGCTGTGGTAGCGGAAGAGGTTAGGAAACTTGCTGAAGGAAGTCGAAAAGCGGCTGACCAGATTGCAAAGATGATAAGGGACACTGAAAGCGAAACAGGCAAAGCATTGAGCGCAATGAACGAATCAAGAGGAATAGTCTCCAGTTCTGTAGATGTAATTCAATCTACGCTGGATGCCTTGAAGAACGTTGCTGAGATAGTTGAAGAAATATCTGTTAGCTCGGAAACTGTTTATAAAGCAACCGAGGCTCAGAAGGAAGGTTCGGAAAGAGTTGTCAAAGCTTCCCATGATATTGCGGCAATTGCAGAAGAAGCCGCAGCGGGAACCGAGGAAGCCTCTGCAGCGGCAACGCAGCAAACTGCATCAATGGAGGAAATAAGAGCGTCGATTCAGGAACTTGCACGGCTTTCCTATGAAATGAAGAAACTCGTAGATGGTTTCAAAATATAAAGTAGTTATTTCAAATGAGTGCCCAATCAAACTCGTTCGACATTGTAAGCAGAGTTGACCTTGAAGAACTCAGTAATGCACTTAATCAAGCTCGCAAGGAAGTAGATGCGAGATTTGATTTCAAGGGGACTTCTTCGAGAATAGAATCTTCCAAAGACGCTTTTACCATTTATTCGTCCGACGAGTTTCATCTGAAGCAAATCGTTTCAGTGATAGAGACCCACCTTTCGCGTAGAAAGGTCCCTCTCAAGGCAGTTCAATGGAGTCCTCGCATGAAGGGTCCAAAGGGTACCGTGAAATTGGAGGCGAATGTCGTTCAAGGAGTGGACAAAGACAAGGCGCGGGAAATAATGAATTTCATAAAGAAAATCGACAAAAGGGTGAGCGTACAAGTACAGCAAGACCAGCTGCGTGTCAGCTCAAAAAGTAAGGATTCGCTTCAATCAATTATCAAAGCCTTGAGAGAGAAAGATTTCGGCATTCCCCTTCAGTTTACTAATTATAGGTAAACATACTCATCATCATAGCCAGTTTGTATTGTCTTAGCAGTTCAATTGAAAAATGCATTGACGTTAACTTATTATCGTGAAAGAGTGAATATTATTTCTAACAAAATATTTCAAAACAAAAAATACTCCATAGTTACGCTGGGTTGCTTCCGAAATGATGTTGAGTCAGACCTGATTAGAAGTGAACTTGCCCGCATGGGAATGAGCGAATGTCCATCAGTCGAAGAATCGGACATAATTATTGTCAACACCTGTGGATTCATAACTCCTGCGTGCGAAGATACAATCGATGCAATTCTTGAAACCCATGAACTCACCCATGACTTGCCGAAAAAGCCACAAATAGTCGCGGTTGGATGCATGGCACAGAGATATCAGCAAGAACTGCTTGAGGAAATGCCTGAATTGAGTGCTGTAGTAGGAGTCAACTGGGCTCATGAGCTATCCGAAGCAATTTCAAGAATATTTCAAGGTCAAAGGTATGCAAGCAATTCGAGAAATCCGGAACCTTTCTATCCGAGAAGGGATTTCGACTCATCCGGAGGGGCGACCTTGTTTGTAAGAATCTCGGACGGTTGCCTTAGGAATTGCTCATTCTGCACAATCCCAAAATTACGCGGTAAATACAAAAGCAGAATACCGGATGAAATTTGTGACGAGATAGAGAGGTTATCCAATAATCAAGATAGGGAAGTTATTCTCCTGGCTCAGGATGCAACTTCCTATGGCATTGACCTACCCAATAACTACAATCTCGCGGAACTCATAAGCAGAATATCAAGAATTGACCATGTCCGCTGGATTAGGTTGCTTTACCTTCAACCAGAAGGAGTCACAGAAGAGCTGCTTTCCGAAATTGCCTCGAACAGGAAAGTTT
>JAQUKT010000075.1 GCA_028718945.1 Actinomycetota bacterium
ACGAGGACGAGATAAAGAGAAAGGATGTAAGAGTTGGCGACAAGGTTCTCGTGAGAAAGGCAGGGGATGTAATTCCCGAGGTCGTCAAGGTAATCACTTCGGAGCGAAAGGGCACCGAAATACCCTTCGAGATGCCCACTCGTTGCCCGGTTTGCAAAGGCGAAGTTTTTCGGGAAGAAGGAGAAGCGGTTGCTCGATGCATCAACATTTCCTGCCCGGCTCAGATATTTGAAAGAATCGTTCATTTTGCAAGCAGGGGAGCAATGGACATCGAGGGTCTTGGCGAGGTAACCGTTGATCAGTTATTGAAAAAGGGAAGGGTCCACGATGTCGCAGACATCTATTACCTCAAACCCTCGGATTTTTTTGATATTCCCGGTTTCAAAGGGAAGGCATACGATGAGGCAAGGAATCTGCCGGAAACAGATAGAGCTCTTTTTGTTCTCATCGAGGGTCTTTTGATTCCGGGAATTGGACCAACAACTTCAAAAGCAGTTGCAATGCACTTTCACGACATAAACTCTCTCATGAGTGCTTCCCGGAAAGAAGTCGAGAAAGTGATAGGAGCAAAGCCGGCTGAATCTCTTTTGAATTTTCTTGAATCTTCACAGGGAAGTGGAAAATTAAAGCGTCTTGGAAAGTTGAGGTTCGAGGAGCTAATCTGCGCTCCCGAGATGCTCGAGAAATCGGTAAAGAACATAATGGATGCGATTGATGCTTCAAGGCACAGATCTCTATGGAGGCTTGTTTTTGGTCTTGGGATAAAATATGTTGGCTCGAGCATGGCAAGAGTGCTCACAGGAAAATATTCCTCGATAGATGAGATAATGAAAGCAAGTGTGGAGGAGCTTCTTCAAATTGAGGGAGTTGGTCCACGAATTGCTGAAAGCATTGAACAGTTCTACAAAAGCGAGGAAAACAAAAGAGTCATAGAGAAACTCAAAAACGCGCATGTCAGCCTTTCGGACGAAAGGCCTGAAGAAAGAAAAGATATCCTAAGAGGAAAAACTTTCGTTTTGACGGGCGCGCTTGAGAATTTTACGAGAGATGAAGCCTCGGAGATTATCGAATCTTTTGGTGGCAAGGTTTCGAGTTCGGTTAGCAGGAAGACTGACTTCGTGGTAGCCGGCAAGGAACCCGGTTCAAAGTATGCAAAAGCGCGCGAGCTTGGCGTTAAGATTATTGACGAGGAGGAATTCCGAAAGTTGATAGGAAAAGAATTATGATTTCCGGAGGTAAAAATGGCAATTGAAATGGAAGATGTGGAGCATGTAGCAAAGCTTGCAAGGCTCAAGTTCACACATGAGGAGATGAAAAAACTGAAGCGTGAGCTTGATGCGGTCTTGGAACATGCTCGTGTAATTGAATCAATTGAAACTGAAGGAGTTCCACCGACGAGCCATGCGATTCCTCTTGTGAATGTTTATCGAGAGGATGTTTGTGAACCATCTCTTGAAAGGGACGAAGTTATCAAATGCGCTCCATGGGCAGGTGAACAGGGTTTCATGGTGCCAAAAATAATTTAGGTTTTGCGATTTGTCATGAAAGAAGAAATACTCGGAAAAAAAGCGATAGAAATAGCAGACATGATCAAAAAACGTGAGGTCAGTGCTTCTGAGGTGACCGGTCTTTTCCTTGAAAGGATAGAGAAACTCGAGCCTGAGCTTGGTTCGTTCATTACTGTATGCGCGGAAAGCGCTCGTGAAAAGGCAAAGGAAATCGACAAAAAAATAGACAGTGGTGAAAAGGTTGGCAGGTTTGCCGGAGTTCCGATTGCGGTCAAGGACGTCCTGTGCACAAAGGGCATCAGAACCACATGCGCCTCGAAGATTCTCGAGAATTTCGTTCCCGTATATGACGCAACGGTGATCGAGCGTATTTCTGAAGCCTCAATGATCGTTATCGGGAAGACAAATATGGACGAGTTTGCAATGGGTTCTTCGACGGAAAATTCTTTTTTTGGGCCAACAAAGAACCCGTGGGATAAAGAGAGAGTTCCCGGGGGGTCAAGCGGTGGTTCGGCGGCGGCAATGGCAGCTGGGGAGGCACCGTGGGCTATAGGTTCCGATACGGGCGGAAGCATAAGGCAGCCTGCTTCGCTTTGCGGAATCGTTGGTCTTAAACCAACTTATGGACTCGTTTCGAGATATGGGCTTGTTGCTTTTGCTTCATCCTTGGACCAGGTGGGTCCAATGACGGGAAATGTTGCGGATTGCGCTGCGATGCTTGAAGTAATCGCGGGTCATGACAGAAGAGATTCGACTTCTATTCCGGCTCAAAGAAATGAGTATCTTGAAGGTCTTACAGGAGATTTGAAGGGAATGAAAGTCGGCATTGTCAGTGAGCTTTCCGGTGACGGGATAGATGAGGGTGTTTTGAGATGTTTCCGCCTGACCTGCGAGATTCTTGAGAGCCTGGGGGTAATATGTGAGGAAGTTTCACTTCCAAATTTTGAGTATGCGCTCTCCTCGTATTACATAATAGCTCCTGCTGAGGCTTCAAGCAATCTTGCGCGGTATGATGGAGTGCGCTACGGCTTCAGGGCTCGAGATAATGCGGATAGTGTCTGGGAGATGTACGAAGAGACGAGAACAGGGGGATTTGGGCAAGAGGTCAAGAGAAGGATAATGCTTGGAACATTTGCTCTTTCCGCGGGTTATTATGAACAGTACTACGGTAAGGCACAGAAGATTCGAACGCTTATTCTCCGGGATTTCGAGAAAGCATTTGAGAGATTCGATATCTTGGTATCTCCCACATCGCCTACTGTGGCTTTCAGGATAGGCGAGAAAGTTGATGATCCCTTGAAGATGTATCTATCTGATATTTGTACAATTCCTGTGAATCTTGCTGGTATTCCTGCGATGAGTATTCCTTGTGGCTTGGATGATGGTCTTCCAGTTGGTTTTCAATTGATGGGTCCGGCTCTTTCGGAGTCGCTGATTTTGAATGTTAGTTTTGCTCTTGAGGAGGAAATTGGTTTTGACGCGAAACCTCAAACCTTTCGTGCTTGATTCTTTTGAGGAGTGATTTCTTGGAATTTGAAACGGTAATAGGGCTCGAGATACATATCGAATTGAATACCAGTTCGAAGATGTTTTGTGGTTGCTCCACAGAGTTTGGAGGTGAACCAAACGCGAGGGCCTGCCCTGTTTGCCTCGGTCACCCGGGAGTTCTTCCGGTTGTGAACAGGGGTGCAGTTGAAAGTGCAATCATGCTCGCGCTTGCCCTGAATTGCAAGATTTCCGAACGTTCCATCTTTCACCGGAAGAACTATTTCTATCCGGACATGCCGAAGAACTACCAGATTTCACAGTACGACGTGCCACTTTCCGTAGATGGCTGGTTTGATATTGATATGGGTGAGTATGAAAGAAGAGTAGGCATCGTTAGAGTTCATCTCGAGGAAGATACCGGTAAGAGCATTCATGTTGGGGAAAGCGGAAGGATTCACGGGGCTGAGTATAGCTTAGAGGATTTCAACAGAGCAGGGATTCCTCTCGCGGAAATTGTCACCAGACCGGATATTAGAAGTCCTGAGGAATCAAGTGTTTTTCTACAGAACCTTCGTGATATCGCAGTTTATCTCGGCATAAGCGATTGCAAGATGGAGGAAGGTTCGCTGAGATGCGACGCGAACATTTCAATTTCTGTTGACGGCAAGGAAGGAACAAAGGTTGAAATAAAGAATATGAATTCGTTCAGGTCTTTGAGACGGGCACTTTCATTTGAGGAGGAAAGGCAACGAGGCGTTCTCAATGCCGGGAGGGAAGTCAAGCAGGAAACGAGACATTTTGATGAGGTTGGGGGCGAGACGCATAGCTTGAGAAGCAAGGAAGAAGCATTTGACTACCGATATTTTCCCGAACCAGACCTTGTTCCACTTGAGCCTGATAAAGAATGGACAAATGACTTACGTGCAAAGATTCCGGAACTTCCTCAAGAAAAAAGAAAAAGATATGAAAGCGCTCTTCTGTTGCCTAAGGAGATATCGTCGGTGCTCGTTGGCGATAGGGCGCTTGCTGAGTATTTTGAGCGCGCTCTCACTGAAGGGCAGGACCCTGTTGAACTTGGAAAGTGGGTCAGCGGGGAATTGCTCGCGTTACTGAGGCAGGAATCAATTCCGGTTGAAGAATGCCGTGTTGAGCCTTCCGGTTTGGCAAATTTGATAAAACTTGTAAGCGAGAAGGTAATTTCGGGAAAGATGGCAAAAGATGTTCTCCGCGAGGCATTCGACAGCGGGGAAAGACCGGAAGAAATTGTCAAAGAGGGGGGGCTTTTCCAGATTTCAGATGAAAATGAACTCGTCGGAGTTGTTGATGATGTTATCAAGGAAAACCCGATGGCTGTTTCAGATTTCAAATCGGGCAAGGAACAGGCGTTGAAGTTCTTGATGGGCAAAGTGATGAAAAAGACTCGAGGGAAAGCAAGTCCGGAAGAAGCAACAAGAATTCTCACGGAAAGGCTCGAGAACCAAGCCTAAACCTGTGTCTTATGCAAGTGCCTTCTCGAGATCCAATAAGCATCCGTCGAGCGCTTCCAGTATTAATGATGCTTCATTTGAGTTTATGATAAGTGGTGGAAGAATCTGACTGACCGAAGTGTCATTGTTGGCGAACACTGTGAATATTCCATGTTTGAAGCCAAAGAAGGATATCAAAGGAGCGCACATCTCATTGATCATTTTGATTCCCATCATCATCCCGACCTGTCTTACTTCCACAACGACATCTTTGTGCGCACTTGAGAGCTCTTTGAATCCATTTTTGAAAATTGATGCGATTTCACGGATATGTTCGAGAAAGCCTTCACGCCTTAGAATTTCAACAACTTTGATTGCTGCGTAGCATCCGATTTCGGCACCGCCGAAGGTTGAAATGTGAATAAAGGGATTCTGGTGAAGAAATTCATTCAATTCATCCTTGTAAAGAACTGCGGTGATTGGATATATGCCCCCGGACAGCCCTTTTCCGCTGACAATAATGTCGGGCACAACATTGTATGTATTAATTCCCCAGTAGTCACCACATCTTCCAAGACCAGTTTGAACCTCATCGATAATCATGAGAGCGCCTCGTTCGGTTGTTATGCGGCGAACTTCCTTGAAATAGTCGTCGGGAGGAATGACGATTCCAAGTGTTGCTGGAATCGTTTCAAAAAGAACAGCAGCGGTGTTTTCATCTACCGCTTTTGCAAGCGCTTCCGTGTCACCGAAGGGAACTTTACTGTATCCGGGAGCCAGTGGCTTGAAGGGCTCTGAATACTTTGGGTCTCCTGCTGGAAGAGCAAATCCTGTATGCCCATGGTATCCTCCTTCGGCCGATATTATTCCTGCCCTTTTTGTATGTGCACGAGCAATCTTTATTGCAGTATCGATTGCTTCCCCTCCACTCACTCCGAAAACTACTCTGTTGATACTCCCTGGGGAAATTTCAGCAAGTTTCTCGGCGGCAAGTGCCCTGTGCTCGCTTATGGGATGCTGATTTCCGATGTCGAGTTCAACCATTGCTTCTTTTACTGCTTCAATAACCTCTTTGTTTCGATGTCCGAGGTTGAAAACTCCACCGTTTGAGTGGCAGTCAATGAGTTTTGTGCCGTCAATATCAAACAGGTAAGCGCCCTCTCTTTTCCCAACGACGAACTCGGTACTGGCGTTTTTGAAGAACTCTACTTTTCCGCTTGAGACATGGCGCGCGAACTTTTCGATTATTTTTTCTTTTTCGTCCTTTCCAATCAGACTCATTCCTTCCTCCAATGACTTACTTCAATGATGTAATGCTTAAACCTGCCTTGAGGATTCTGCTCTCGTTAAGCAGGGAGCAGAAGCATTGAAAAGAAGCTTACTCCAAATTTGCGTGAGCGTAAATCTGGAACGGCTTCACATAGCTTATTCGTGAGATTTTTTCTTTTGCTTTGACGTGATTCAATGATTTTCCTTTTAATGTGATTTCAGCCATAGAATTTAGCGTGAGAAGTCTCGAGTTATGGTAAGAGGAGCGTGATAAGCATATCTTTATGTTCCTGCTGCATTGTGTAGGCGACTCTCGCGAGAAGCTCATGAGTTTACGAAGATTCAATTTCTAATCAAGAGCTCTAAAAACTTAGCGCCTGATTTTTTCCGGAAGTATGTATGGATATCCTTTATTGAGTATCTTTGCGCGAAGGAATCTGTCTAACTTTCTGAGCGAAAGATAGACTCTCCATATCGAAGCATCCCGCCTATAATAAGAACCTATTTCCGCCATGCTTACAGGTTTGACATCGAGGTCTTTGGATTCGGTTGAAAAAAATTCGTTGGTCATATCAATGAGAGGGTGGATTAGTTCAGATTTTTGCTCTTTATAAAAATTTGCTATCAGGTCAACCGCGACCAGATGAAAATCATAGTAGCGGGTGACGACCTCATCAAGAAAAATTGCTCCCAATATGCGTGCGAGGAAAGATGGACCGGGCCTCAAGAATAGTTCAGCATTGAGTTGCTCGACGCCATTTACTCTATAAAGGGGGGTGCTTGTATCAATGTAGTAAAGGCGAACGTTGTTGGCTAATGGGTTTGAAGGGGCGAAGTCTTCGATTGCCCAGTTTGAAATTTGTCCGTCGATTCCAACTTCCACACCTGTTTTTTTCGCATTGAACTTCCATACCTTTGAAAGTTCCCTCAATATCAACCTCACCAGCCCGATGCAGTCGCTATTTGAGAGTAAATGTATTGCTTTGTTCCCAAATGAATATTCAGGCAGTTTTCGCTGTCCGATGTAGAAGACAAAAGGTGGCTTTTCAGAAGGAACCGTCGTATGGGAATAAGGCGGAATACTCAAACCTATATCTTCCTCGAGTATTTTCGAGTAATTTTCAAATGCTTCCACGTAGCGGTTGAGTTCGTTATGATTTTCAAAAAGTGGCATCCTTTTGTAGGCGATGCCTTTTTTGTCGGTTTCTATCTCGAATACCGTGCTGATTTCACCATAGCCGAGAATTTTTGCCGGGATTCCACTTTTTTTTGGATTTCGAACATCAAGAAGTTTCTCGAATTCAATGATTAGATTCCTGTCGATGTCAAGATTCATTTCTTTTTGGTTTGAAGCCGCTATAAACCCAAAAAATATAACAGCGGATCTTAAGTATTTTCTTAACTAAAATTCTTTAGGCTTGAATTCTAACTTAGCCTTCATCCCCGGCGACAAGTTCCTTGTATTCTGTTGAAGTCAGGAGATTGTCAAGCTCGGAAGCGTCGCTCATTTCGATAATTGCAATCCAGCCTTTTTCATAGGGGTCTTCGTTTATTATTTCTGGGGCGTCAACTACTTCAGAGTTTACCTCTTTTATTGTTCCTGATACTGGAGAATAGAGGTCTGATACAGCCTTTCTGGATTCTATCTCGCCGAATGCTTCTCCAGATTCGACTTCCGTGCCTGGGTCGGACACCTCGAGATAGACAATGTCCCCAAGCTGGTCCTGAGCGTAATAAGTTATTCCTGTTTTGCCATCCTCCTTGATCCACATATGCTCTCTGTGATACTTCCGATCATCTGGTAATTCTTGCACTACTTACCTCCTCCTTTCTAAGCGGCAACCCTCGGTCACAATCATTATCGCGTTATATTCATCTGGTAAAGATGGTTTATTTGTGGACTTCCTGATTTACCCGCTTGTCTTCCCCTTTAGTTCTTTTGCCTTCTCCAGCCTTTTTTTAAGTTGCGCAGGCATTACACCAGGGGCTTTTCTC
>JAQUKT010000076.1 GCA_028718945.1 Actinomycetota bacterium
GGCTTTTCTCCGGTAAGAAACCTATCGAGGTCCTCGCCATTGTAAAGTTTCATGATGATTCTCCTGACCTTGCCGGCAAGCTGATCAATGAGACTTTTTGTTATCTCTTCACCGTACAATCCTGATATGTCAATCGGCTTTCCTATCTTTACATGAGCCCTTTTATAGTAAATCCACTGTAATCCGTTCTGGAAATCGGGATGGTCGAAGAAAGGCTTCAAAAGCCACGGGGGTATTTTCGGGAGATTTCTCTCTCCATACGCTATCACACAGGCTGGAATGATGGGAACCTTCGCCTGTAACGCAATTCTTGCAAAACCGGTTCTGAATGACATTATCTTCGAGACTGCGTGGGGCTTTGCAAGAGTGTGTACCCCCTCTGGAAAAATTCCAACCAGTTCGCCCTCCCTGAGCAATTCAACTGCATGCTCCAGCCCAGCCTTGCTTTCTTTTCCTCCCGATACAGATAAGCCAAATGCACCCCAGGCTTCAAAAAGTTGCTTCACAACAGGCAGCGCAAAGGCTACATCCAAAGCGACAAAATTTATCTGTCTGTGGGGAACAGATAGCGCTATCGAGAACGGGTCAAGAACCGGGTTTCGATGGTTGCTAACAATAAGTGCGCCGCCTTCTTTCGGAACATTTTCCGCCCCTTCGGACCTCAGGTGGAAAAGCCTCGAAATCAAAGGACCAATCATAATCCGGCTTGATTCATAAAAAAGCGCCTGATTGACATTCACAAAAAAATCGCCTCCCGCAAATCGAAGACAGTAAAAGGAATAGGCTCAGATTACTCTCTGCCCGGTAGCCTGAGGCATTCGTGTGCGGTCTGCTCTTCTGGCTCCAGCGAGCTGAACCTGGGTTTCGATGTACTTGTGACGCATGGGAATGGCTGTAAATACCTCAACCGCTACCTCCTTGAAAGCACGCGTCTTTGTCAGGCGATTGATAAGGGCAGTAACCGACTCCGGACTCATGCTATCAAGAACCTTCTCAAGAAAACCGCTAAGCTCGTCCATTGACGCAGCAATCATGGACGGGTCGAGCTCTTGCAAAATCGATTTAGTCCAGTCTGAAGCCGCGCCCATCGTTGAAGCAACAACCTTAGGGTCAATCTTCTTCATCACCTCAGAAATCCATGAAGAGTTCTCATTCACGGCTTGAGCGACAATCCCAGGGTCTATGCTCTTGAGAAGCTCTCGAACCCACGAGGCGTTTTCATTTGCAATTCCTGCGATAAGTCCGGGGGAAAGTTTCGAGGCGAGGCTCCCCAAGAATTCAGTGTTCTCATTCACACAGCGCGCAAGAATCTCAGGGTCCAGCGCTCTCGTAAGTCCAATGATGAAATCGGGAGCGCCATTAACCACCTCCGCAATTGTCTCGGGAGAAAAAGCCTCAACGGCCGAAACCAAGAATTCAGGGCACATGTTTATCGCTGTTGCCACCGGCTTCGGATCAATCTCGTTGAGATAATTCACAAGCATCTCTTCATTCCCATCAAGAGCACCCGTTAAAACCTTGGGGTCAACCCGTTCCATTACCTTTGGCAGAAAATCAGGATTATCGTTTATCGCTTCCGCCACAACCTTCGGTGGAATGGAGGCAATGGTACCCGAAAGAAGCTTGCCGTAACCAATAATCGTCCCGGCGATTCTGCCAATCATTTCAAGGAACATCTCTATCAACTCACTTCCCAAATCAGTCCCTTCAGAACCCTCACCCTCGCCGCCTTTTAGCGCATCCCCAATCACCTTGAGAAACCTCTCATAAACTGATTTCCCGGCAAATCCCAAGAGCCCGTGAATCATTTCTCTTCCCCGTCAATTATGATGCTTACCCGGATTTCATCATGCCAATCGAAACGTGACCAGCACCACGGTTGTTCCAGTACATCGCCCTCTCCGCCATGATTGGTTTATCGGAAGTCAACTTTATGGAGGTATCAAAACCCGGCAACTCGATTCCTACGTTCACTGTCACGCGGCTTTGAGGCTCGATGTTTCTTGTTTCCCCTTTGACGGGACCCTTCCCTGTAAGATACAGAACCTCTACTTTCGCTGGTTCTTTATTCGGGTTTTCTATGCAAAGGAAAGTCTCAAAACCCCAGGCAGTTGAGCCTTCCCCAAAATATATCTCTTTCGCAAGATCGGGAGAGCCAATTGTCCCGTGTCCGGCAATTCCGGTTCCGTTGTTCCAATACATAGACCTCTCCGCAACGATTTCCTTGTCGCTCGACACGTATACTGACGTCTCGTCCGAAGGAACCTGGCTTTGAAATGGAATCGAGCACCTGGTACCGGGGGACATTCTGAATGCTGGCATTTTCTTCGGCCCAAGCCTGGTCATCCAGTTTACCTCCACTTTGGCAATTTCATCCGAAGGGTTCTGAAGCAAAAGCCAGCTTGAAAATCCCTGAGTCGTTGAGCCTTCCGCAAGATACCAGGTCTTGTTTGCCTTTGTCGCCCCGATTGAGTCATGCCCACCTCTACGATCATTCCAGTACATAGAACGCTCACAGATGATGTCCTGGTCACTCGATATCTTCGCCGAAACATCGCTTGCGGCAATATCACCCCAAACTTGAACAGTTGTTCTCCTCCCGGCAGGAACTGTAAGGGGTGCCTTATCAATCTTACCCTCAGGAGTCATGTATGTGATATTAACAGTAGCATCCTGCACTTGCGGGTTCTGAAGGAGCAACCAGGTCTCATAGCCCCAGTTGGTGCATCCCTCAGCAAAATACCATTCCTTTGAAGCTGCGGTTACACCTATTGACTCATGTCCTTCAATCCTGTTGTTCCAGTACATTGCGCGCTCACAGACAATATCAAGGTCGGAATTAACAGTCGTTGACACGTTCACGTTTGGAATATCATCATTCACCTTGAGTGTAACGCGGGAACCAGCGGGAACAGTTATCGAGCCGGGTCGAGGGATACTTCCGTACTGCTCCGTATTGTAGATGACGTTCACGGTTGCATCGCTGTCGTTTGGATTGCCAAGCAGTATGTATGTTTCAAAACCGTATGCTGTGCAGCCTTCAGCCAAATACCACTGCTGATTTGCTATGGGCGGTGTTGCTGTAACCGTGAAGTCCACCCCGTTTGAATCTCCAACCGGAGTATGAACCACAACAGGACCCGTTGTGGCGCCCTCGGGAACCTGAGTGACAATAAACGTGTTCTGCCAGGTAATGGGGCTTGCAGCAGTTCCGTTGAAAGTAACCGAACATCCCGGCATAAGAATCCCGAAGTTCTGCCCTATGATCGTGACTGGAGTCCCAACTATTCCCTGCGATGGGATAGTCCGGTCAATATGGGGCGCCTGCTGGGCTTGCGCTGTGTTGGATGACCCGCAGGCAAAAAGCGAAGCCATAAGTAGAATCAAAAAGACTGCGGCCGAAACCCGAAGAACCTTGTGCAAAAGCATTTTCATCACCTGACTTCCTTCATTCTTTCAAACCAATCCACCAACAAAATTACGCTGTCTTTCAAGGACAAACCAGAAACGCTTTATGAATCAGCCCGCGTAGAGTTCCTCGATTTCCTTCTGGAATATTCTATCAACTTCCTTGCGCTTTATCTTTAGCGTAGGGGTAATGAGACCAGATTCCTCCGTCATCTCTTCGGGAAGTAACACAAACTTCTGAATGCGCTCATGCCTGTCGAAGTCCTTAAGTGTTTCATCGATTCGCTTCTTATAGAAATCCATAACACGTTCATCTTTGACGAGTTTTTTCCTGTCTGAAACGTCTATTCCCTGTTCTTTTGCCCACGTCTCGAGTTCCTCGAAATTTGGAACAACAAGGGCAGAGATGAACTTTCTCTTGTCTCCGATCACGCAAACCTGCTCGATGAACCTGTCAACTATCAGAGAATTTTCTATGTTTTGTGGGGCGACATTCTTTCCACCAGCGGTAACAATCAAATCCTTTTTTCTGTCCGTAATGTACAAGAATCCATCCTCGTCCAATCTTCCTATATCGCCAGTGTGAAACCAGCCATCCGCAAGTGCTTCAGCAGTTTCCTGCTCTCTGCCGTAATATCCTTTCATGACATTCGGACCCTTTGCCAGAATTTCGCCATCCTCGGCAATCTTGATTTCAACACCTGGAATGGGCTTTCCAACAGAGCCAAACCTGAAGTCATCGGGCCTGTTGCATGTAAGCACCGGGGATGTTTCGGTAAGGCCGTATCCCTCGATAATGAGAATTCCTAAGGCGTGGAAAAACTCAGCAATCTCCTTCGCAAGCGGAGCGCCTCCTGAGACGAAAAATTTGAGCCTTCCTCCCATTAGCTTGTAAATCTGTGAGAAAACGAGCTTGTTCGCCAATTTGTATTTCATTGAGGTGAGCGGAGGTATTGCTTTTTTGTTCATTTTCAGTTCGCTTACCTTGCTTCCAACACGAACCGCCCATCGGAAAACCCTTTGCTTGAAAGGAGATTCTTTTTCGATATTCGAAAGAACACCGGCGTGAAACTTTTCGTACAGCCTCGGAACGCTAACCATGAAGTGCGGTTTCACGTCGCCAATGTCCTCAAGAAGGGTGTCGGCTGAGCGGGCATGATAAATAGTAGCCCCGTTGTAGAGAGAGGTGTAGTATCCAGACATTCTCTCAAGACCATGACTCAAAGGCAGAAAAGAAAGGCATACATCCGTATCGTCAACTTTGACAATTCCCGATACAGACTTTACATTGGAAAGAAAGTTATCATGAGTGAGCATGACTCCCTTCGGGTTTCCAGTCGTGCCCGATGTATAAACAAAACTACAAAGGTCATCCGGCTTTACTGCCTCCATTCTTTGTTCGAAAACTTCGGGGTTAGCATAAGAATCCCCGAGAGCCATGAGTTCATCAAAGGTCATTACATCGGGATGTTCTGACTTCGTATTGTCCATGGTTATGATTTTCAGCACACTTTTGAGCGAATCCCTTACCTCGAGAACTTTCTCGAGATGCTTCTCGCTTCCCACAAACACTACCCGCGAGCCTGAATCGGTAATTATGTATTCAGCCTGTTTGGGGGTAATAGTGGCGTAAAGCGGAACATCCAACGCTCCGATTGAAAGAGCCGCAACATCAACCATCTGCCATTCCGGACTATTCTCCGAAAATATTGCAACCCTGTCGCCATGCTCTATTCCAAGTGAAAGCAACCCTAAAGCAAGCCTCCTCGCGTTAGACCAGAATTGGTTCCAGGAGATTTTTTGCCACGCCCCATCTCTGAGAGCGCACATCATAGTCCTGTCACCATATTTCTCCACACGCGCCTTGATCATTTCGCCAACTGTGCCTTCCATCTTCCCTCCTTCAAACTTGATCTCCCCATAATGTTAAATAAGTTTATCAGAACAAAACCTCTTTTTTCAAAATAACAAGATATAAACTGCATTATGAACCTGCCATGTTCCTTTCACAATTGTCAAAGAAGACTGCCCGAAAAAAGTTTAGTCTCACGCCCGGCGCAGCCTTTGATCTCGAACCAACACAATTCCTTTCAAGTCCGTCATAAATCAGCAGGAAACACCCAAATCCGACTGCGAATGTGAAGAAGTAAAAGCACGTGTTGGCCAGCCACGAGGAGAAGTTTATTTGTGGTTTCCTTCAAGCAGAAGCAGTTCGCCGAACTCGCACTGGTTCGCTCTTGCAACTACCGGACACTTTGCCTGCAAAAGGAAAAATATTCCCCGATTGCATCCCTCGAGCGTCTCCCAGTTACCCTGACCTTTCGACAAAACGACATCAGCATTCCGGAAAAGTTTGAGGAAATCCGGATTGGAGTGTGAGAGGAGCGTTCCCGGCATTTCCATGTCTGTCGAGATTATCTCTGAAATCTCGTCCATCCCGCAGAAACGCGCCTCCTTTTCTGTTACATCGTTGATGATTGGTCCACCGCGGACAGCAACGGTAATCTCAATCTCTCCATCCCTTGAATCTTTTATTGTCTCGAGCAAGACCCTGTCGAAAACAATCTCTCCAGAATTGTCAGCAACCAAAACAATCTTTTTCGCTTTCTCGAGGACATGCTTGAAGCTCTTATAGTCCCTGAGTTCACGTTCTCCTTCTACAGCGCGTCTGATAGCGCCCTCAAGGTCAAACGATTCCTGAGCCCCTGTGTCAATGGCGTTCCCCGCGATAGAAAGTCTTGCGGACATCAAAAGCGGGTCTTCCGCCTTAGACACCATACTTTCAAGCCATGGCAGGAGTCTGAGCGCGTTTTCATTCTGTATGCGTTTCTGTTCCTCGAACGGGTCGTCTTTTCCCGAAATCTCGCGGATGGCTCTATAAACGAGCTCCCCCGCCTCAGGAGGAGTGTAAGTGGGGTCGATCTCTGAAATTATCCTTGAGGTACGCACGAGTAGCTCTACTTGAAAAGACTCATCATCACTTACAAGCCTTGAAGCAGAAAGTGCCTGTCTCAATGCGCAAACGTAACACTCTGGCTTCATCCGCATAACTGCACTCCCACGAGACCGCACGGTCATTGCAACAACTACAAATGTTCCATCCCCGAAGAGGTTCCCCTCTTCTTTGCCCCAGGAATATGGGTTCTTGCCCTCTCAAGCATCATATCCATATCTTCTTCCGTAAAAGGCTTGAGATTCGAAAACCCATCATCAAGCGTCTTCGTTGAACTGAAGTTCTGAATATAATACTTCTCCTCACCCGCAAGAGAGGCGGCTATTGATTCGACTTCTGCCGTTCCATGAATCTTTGGCACGACGGTAGTGCGAAACTCGTGTTCAATCGGGGAGCCCTTGAGCAGTTCAATTGATTGAAGAATTCGCTCAACGATGTCGTCATCCTCGATTCCGATTGCCTTTTGATAACTTTCAGGGTCGAGTGGCGCCTTGACATCCATTGCCACATAATCAATCAGTGAATCTCGAATGAGGCGTTCGAGCATTCCCGGCGAACTTCCATTCGTATCAAGCTTTACACCAAGTTTGATGTCCTTGATGCGCGCGCATAGTTCGGGTAAGTCCTTGTGAATGCATGGTTCCCCGCCGGTAATGCAAACTCCCTCAATCCAGCCGTCATGCGAGGAAAGGTGTTTCTGAATCAATTCGAACGGAACGCTCTTGAGCTCATGCCAGCGAAGAACAAGGTCGGGATTCTGGCAGTACGGACATCGGAAATTGCACCCAGGAAGGAATATCGTAGCCGCCAACATTCCCTCCCAGTCAAGCATTGTATTCGGTATATATCCCTTCACGTCAAAAGCACTCAAAGCTTTATCCTTGAGACTCGTTTGATTTTTTCCCATATTCCCGAACGGAAAAATCAGGCATTCGCAAAGTCGGGTTCAAGCGTCATAGTTGGCTGTCTATTAGCTTCTTTATCTCCTCGGGAGGTGTAACACCCACAATCGTTCCAGTCCTCTCTCCGTTCTTGAAAAGAATGAGGGTGGGAATTGCAGAAACTCCGTACTCAGATGCAAGGGTGGGGTTCTCGTCAACGTTACACCTAACAACAATCGCCCTTCCGTCATACTCGCCGGCAATCTGCTCAATTACCGGGTGAAGCATGTGGCAGGGGCCGCACGACGGCGCCAGAAATCGACGAGTGCTGGTTTTTCGGCTTCAAGAATCTTCTCCTTGAATTCGTTTTCCGCTACTGACAGAACCTCGGCCATTCTTAATCCCCCTTCCCGATCTAACCCTCAAGAAAAACTTGA
>JAQUKT010000077.1 GCA_028718945.1 Actinomycetota bacterium
TTCCGATCTATTCCACCGCTTTCGAGAAATTCGCCAATATCTTCCATATAGGCAAGAAACTCCTCCATGTAGTTGAACGCATCGAAGTTGATGATATCGAGTCCGGTAGAAAGAACGAGCGACCAGTCAGTATTTCCACAAACGTGAACGCCGGTGAGGTCTGCTCCATTATCATTCATGCAAAACGAAAGTTCCTTTTTTATCAACTCAGGGTCAACCGCCAAAAGACCCGAACCCGCTGAAACAAGGTAGGGCTCATCAAAGAAAATTACAATTTCCGCGCGAGGAGAAGATTTCCTCAACTGCTCCACCTGCCATTTTGACTTGAATTTAAGTGAGTTTGTTATTACCTGCCTTAGAGTTTCATCATAGAAGGACGCCTTTCCATCTTCTCTTGTAACTTTGAGCCCAAATGTTACAGGACCGGTAACCTGTCCCTTTAGATACGAGCAATTGCTTCTTGCTTCCGCGAATTCTTTCGAAACAAACATCTCGAAACCAGAAGCATACACATTACTTATCCTGAATCTCGATGTTTTTTCATCGAGCAAATCAGCGTAAAATTCTTCGAGTTCACAAGACAGCTTCTCGGAATCAAACCAAACCCGCTCGGAATCAGAGTCTACCATTATGCCCGGGAGCCCCTCGGAGAATTGAGCACACATGTTTTCATGGAAACTGCGTCGCGGAAGCTGTGGCCAGGCCGGCATTTCGGATGTCTTTTCAAAAACAAGATTACAAGCAGCTTCTGCATCGGTATGCGGAAGACTCCCAATCGAAGACGTCAAAAAGCACATCTCCTTTTCCCTGAATATTTTCTTGTTTGCCCCTGCCTCCACTACAGTTCACTTATGTCTATTTCTGCCTCTTCTAAGATTTTAGGCACGAGATCTTCCTTGCCTATTGCCATTATGTGAACACCATCGGCAAGACCATATTCGCGAATCTGCTTTATTTGCCTTGCCATGATTCTTATTCCAGTATCAATCGCCTTGCCCTTCTCAGAAGATGCCATCTCTTGAATCAACTCATCTGGAACAAAAACTCCAGGGACATTTGCGTTCATATACTTAGCCATACCAGCGCCTACCAGAAGCACAAGACCGGCCTGTATTTTCACAGGATACTTTCTGGCAAATTTCATGAACTTCTCGAAGTTGTTCATATCGTATATTGCCTGTGTCTGGAACCACTGAGCGCCAGCCTCCACCTTCTTTTCAAACTTTATGAGTTGCGGCTCAATTGGCTGTGCCTCGGGAGTAACAATTGCTCCTTTGAAAAACTTGACCGGTTCGTTCAACTCATTTCCGCCAACGTCTCTTCCCTCTTCCATTGTTCTTATGAGATGAAGAAGCTGAACACTCTCGATGTCGAACACAGGCTTTGCGTCCTTGTGGTCGCCAACCGGAATCGAATCCCCGGTAAGACAGAGCACGCTTCTTATTCCTCTTGTGTAGGCAAACAGCAGATCAGCCTGAATTGCAAGCCTGTTTCTGTCACGACAGGTAACCTGAAGATTGGGCTCTCCTCCCCTTTCCTTTATGAGTATCGCTGTCGCAAGGGATGGGTATCTCATTACGGAACTCTGATTGTCAGTGATGTTCATCGCATGCACTTTATCCTTTAGAAGGTCAATATGATGAATCATCTCAGTTATTTCGGAGCCCTTTGGTGGTCCAATTTCACCCGTAACCAGGAACTTTCCAGAATTGAGAATTTCTTCAATCGATGGTTTCGCGTGTTTGATCTCAAGCATCGCTATCACCGCCCTTCTTGCGTTCTATGACATGTTTTCCGGGTTTGACAACCGCGTTCCAGTTCTTAGGCGGTCGATACTCCTTCATCTTCTCGAGTTTTCCTTCACGCTCGAGTTGCTGATAAATTAGCGTCCAGGCGCAATCGTTTTCGGGATCGACCTCGCATTTTCCATTGTTTGTTCCACCACAGGGACCATTGAGTATTCCCTTGTGGCAACGAGTAACCGGACATATTCCACCGGTTAAATCCAGTACGCACTCTCCGCAAAGACGACATTTCTCCTCGAACTGTCCATACCTCATCACATTCCCAAGGAACAGGGTATCATTTGCAGGGAAAACCGGTTTTTCAGTGGCATCCCTTGCTGCCTGGCAACCAGCTCCGCAGGACATTATGAGTAGCGCGTCAGCGCTTTCAATCTCTTTCTTATGTGCCCTGAAATCTTTCTTCGCATCAAGTTCATGGCATCCGACTTCGAGAACAATACTTCCGGTCACTTCCTTGCCATTCTTTGTTAGGGCATCGGCCATCTCCTTTACCTGCTCTGTGCCTCCTGTCTCACATAGGGTTGCGCATTCCCCGCATCCAACGAGAAATACCCTGCTCGAACCCTCGAGCTCCTTCAAGATAGATTCAAATGGTTTTTGTCTCGTAATAATCATCTCAACTCCTCTCTAATCTATCACGCGGCTGTAAGATGCCTGAGGTATGACGTTATGTCCGCGGCTTCCCTTGGGCCAATGAGAATTTCCCACTCGGGAAGTTCTTCGTCAAGTTCGCCTGAAATTTGAGCGACATGGCCAGGGATTATCAATTTTCTATGGTTCACTTTCTCTGCAAGCCCGCTTGTATTCACGAATTTCGCAATGGTCTCAGGAACGAATTTGCCCGCTGCCCATGCAGTAAGAACTGATTGACCCTCGGAATCCACGATTCCCAGCCATGAGTCCACCTTGCTTGCCTCTATTTCACCTGAAACTATGAAGTAGGTGAGCGAGAAGTTGGTTGTTATGAGCACCGGAGAATCAGGACCTGGAGAGCCAATTTCGTATACCTTGCTATCAACTGCCATCGGCTTCTGAGGGTCGGTATAGATATTTTGAATTTCAACCTGAAGTGGATAATTCAACCATGCCTCAGGACTTGAAACAATCACAATATCCGCATATTTCGCAATGTAAATTCCTGCAAGGGCTCCCTCAAAAAACGGGTCATCTGTTTCCTCACAGGGAAGAGCAATCATTGGATACCCGAATGGTTGGAATTTTTTTTGCAGGGCCGCTCTCCTGATTGAAACAAGCGAGAAAAATGTCTCTTTGAGATTTCTTGTTCCCGGATCGAGAACAATACCTTCAACTCCAGCGCCTGACGCTTTCTCCGACAGTTCCGCAAGTGAGTCGAGGTTTTCTCCCCTGACTACCAGCGGAAGCTTTTTCTCCTTTGCAATAGCGCACATATCGTCAATATTCGCGGAAGTCGCGCAGTAAAGAAGTGGCTTGGTGTCTTCTATCACGGCCACTGCCTCGCGCATAATGCCCGCATCCTCGCACATCGGCATTATTGCGAGCCCGCTTGCCTTCGCCTTTTCAAGCACCCCTTTGAATTTCTCCGCTTCACCTGAAAGGCACTTGACAGCAATAAGTTTCACACCAAGATGCTGACCGACCCTCTCCCATGAATCCTTTGAAGCCTCATCAATTCGTTTTGAAATCTCTTCTTCCGGCAGGTTGTCAGGAATCAAAATACCTATCGCGGTTGGATTCACGAATCTCTTTTCGTGCCTGAAGAGAACGAGTTCCTCTCCGGTCTTGAAAGCAGCATCGCCTTTGCCAATTTCGACTCCAAGCACTGGCGGTGCCGCTGCCTCGGAAAGTGCCGCTTTGGCTTCATCCGAAACATAAGGACAATCATCGAGCTTCGCCTGACCCCCCGCAAGTTTCATGGCGAATGCAAGGCACGTTGGGAATTTACATTCGCCACAGTTTGTCTTCGGGAGGAGTTTGAAGATATCAAGTCCGGTTAATGCCATCTCCCATACTCCTTTCCATCAGCCAAATCAACTGTAAAAAACCAATCATTGAAAAACCACTCAAAACTAAATCTCTAAGCAAGCATTGGCTCCATGCTTAGTGCCGGATGCCCTTTTTCCTGAATCCATGGAAGAATTTCCTCTTCGGTTGTTCCTACTTCTTCGTCAGCAATCTTGTCGACAAAGTCGGGAGTTCCAAGCTCTTCCGCTCTTTTCTTGAGCTGCTCACTCAGAGTTTCCTTGAGTTCTTTTGGCATCCATACAATTCTATGGAATCCACCATCAGCCAAGAGGAACTTCTTGCTTGTTATATAGACTTTTCCAATGCCCACAAAACCGGGAGTCACATTACCACCGCCAACCGTTCCTGCAAGCGTTGAGAAGGTCATTCCACATGGTGTCATGCCCGTGTACTCGCGGTTGACTATCATGACACCATTGCACATTGGCAGAAACGCAACAATGCATTCAAAGCAGCCGCATGACGTCATCGGGGCGTCCATCATGGAATAGAGATTCACTCTTTCTACGTTTTTGCCGGAGTTCTCATAAACGAACTGGTCTATGTTCTTCCATTCCCCTTTTACTGGATCAATCAACTCGCCCTTCTCAACCGGCTGGTTCGGTCCAGTAGGCTCAATTTCGTAGGCAGCCTTGCAATCGAGCCAGTTATAAGCACCACAAAGCCCAAGCCTTTCAGGTGAAACGACACATACGTGAGTAGGGGCAAATGACTGACAGAGCGTACATGAGTAGAAGAGATCAACCGATTCGTCTGTCATCCCAGCCGTTCGCTCGTCGCGATATCTGTACTTTTCACGGGCACGCGCGAGCCATCCCTCCACATCCTTTTCATTCGTGTAAATTGTGACCTGAACCTTGTCAACAATCGAAGGGAAATCTCCCAAAAGTTTTGCATGGAGTATTTCTCCATAATCTCTTATCTTAAAGCCTTTCTCCTTCGCCTTCTTTGAAATTCGAGTCCAGACAATATCTCGCTGTCCCATGTGCCATATTCCTTCAGCCCCGTTTATCAGGTGATGACACTGTCGCTCGAGGATTCCCTCGAAATCCTCCTGCATTTTCCTTCCTGCAACATGAACTACAATTCCCAGAGGTAGCGCTGAACCCGCCTCTACGTCGTCTATCTCAGGACCTATAACCTCAATTTTTCCGTCTTCAACCTCATCCATTTCCTTCATCTCAACGAATTCGAAAGCAGGAGTGATATTCCCACCAAACTGCACATACATATCCTCCTTGCGAATACGCTCTCCCTCAAAAGCGGGACCGTATGCGAGTGGAATTGGAACTTTGGTGATCTGAATCTTCAACCCCCTGACCTCGACTGCCTTCTGTACAATCTGGTCATGTGGAATATTTGAGACAACATGCTCGTATGTACAAACTCCAGTTGGAAGAATCTCGGGAATCGGTGTATCGGCAATAGTTGGGAAACCATAGTTTATCGCGCCAGCTGCGTTCGCATACCACTCATCGGTTACCTCCCCCAAGGTCATCACGAAAGCAAATATTCTGTTCTTGTTATAAAGAAGAACTTTTCTGTAATCGCCGGGCTTCGCGCCACCAAAACTCATGGCAGCTCTCGCGGCGAATCCGAGAGAATAAACAACGGAGCCCACCTCCATTCCGTATGGAACTACCCGGGTTTCCCAGCCAAGTTGAATCCCAATGCTATCAAGCTGCTCTGACACAGTGGTTCCGTTGTAATGCGCGCTCATCCAGATATAGAGATTTTTTTCCTGGAGTTCTTTTACAATCTTCTCCGCGGTTTCGGGTTCAGGAGCGGAACCAAGCAACGCGCAGAATCCAGGTGCCGTTCCATCAACGAATTCAACGCCTCTTTCGCGCATGATTACATCATCAGCGGCACCTAACCATATTCCATCAACCGGATTCGGTCCATCAATATACTTTATTGCTTCCTCTATTTCTTCCATGAACAGGGTTGCCATACCAGCATCAAGCCCGGGCCCAAGGTATGGGGTCCAGAGATTATCTGCAGGAACTGGCGGGATAAGGTTTTCAGCAATCCTCATAACGCGGGGGCAATCACCAAGTTTTTCTACCTTTTCACCCGTCATCCCATAGATTATCGGCAGATAATAAGCGGTGTTTGGAAAACCAATCTCCTGATTGGATCCATATTTTTCCAGTGCTTCCTCCAATCTTTTCTCAACGCGATCATGTATGGCATGTGCCCCACTGATAGCCGCGCTCAATATGATTTTCGACATCCATCTACCTCCTTGTCAGCCGAATGTCCTTTTGAATATGTCTAATCAATTTGCAACTCTCTTCTCATCGCCATGTCATAAAGCACTCTTTCACGCTTTGCGTGAATCCCAAGAGCTTCCCGTTTCTTGTCAATGTGACTCAAAATCTTGTCAACCATCTTCTCCGGGTCGGGCTCGAAGTCCCACATCGCTCCATAGACATCCTCGTATTCCTTGAACAGGAAATCAGTTAGTTTCTTACTTCCCGTGGTGGGCCATTTCACACCGAATACGGTATATACACCGCTCGTAACGAAATAGTGACCAATAGAAATTGCCTTTTCGCTCATCCATTCAGGAGCAGCTCCTGCAACTGGAAGTTCGCTTATGTCGTTGCCGAGCCCTCCCTCGTGAACCATCTCAGTGCAGGCAATCAAAATCCTCGAGTTGTCAACACATGAGCCGACATGAAGAACGGGTGGTATACCCACCGCCTCACATATTTCATAAAGGCCCTGCGGGCAGATTTTCTTCGCAATCTCCGGTCTCATCAGGCCTGTCTTTGCAACCGATTGCGCGGCGCAACCTGTCATCACGACTAGGCAACCATTTCTGACAAGATCCTCAACAACTCTCACATGTACAGAATCGTGAGTAACTCTCGGGTTGTTGCAACCAACAACGCCTACAACACCTCTTATTCGACCATCTATGACACCGTCGTTCAAAGGTCTGTATGAGGCACGAAACCTTCCACCGAGCATGTAGTTTATATACTCATGGTCATAACCCGCTATGAACTCCGAAGTCTTGTCGGGTATCTCAACCTTCCCTCGATTGGGATAGTTGTCGATAGCCATCTCCACTATTTTCCTCGCGGTCTCAAGAGCACGCTCCTCGTGAAATTCCACATGCTCGGCAAAGGGCATCTTTGCCCTTGGACTTGTTGTTATTATTTTTGTGTGAAAGCAACCCGAAAGCTGCCCTATTGCCTGATAAACACACTGAACATCTACCACCATGACATCAACAGCGCCAGTCAGAATCGCAAGTTCTTGCTGAAGAACATTGCCGGCAACGGGTATCCCGTGTCTGGAAAGTATTTCATTTGCGGTGCAGCATATCCCCGCTATGTTGATGCCTTCCGCTCCCTTTTCCTTCGCCTTTTGGATCAAGTCCTCGCTCTGGCTTGCAAGAAGAATCATTTCAGAGAGAAGTGGTTCATGTCCGTGGACTATTATGTTTACCTGCTTCTCCTCGAGAACTCCGAGGTTTATTTTTGCCTTGAGCGGAGTTGGAGTCCCGAAAAGAATATCTTGAAGTTCTGTGGCAAGCATCGAACCGCCCCATCCATCCGCAAGAGCGCACCTCGTTCCCTGAAGAAGGATATTCTCCATATCCTGGTCAACGCCAATATGCGTTCTGTGCATAACCTCAACTACTTCGCGATCTACTCCCCTCGGGAAAACGCCGAGCTTTCTCCAGATTTCCTTTCTTGGCTCGGGAGCCCTCAGGGCAAACTCGATTTCTCCCTCTTGATTTCCGAACAAAGAGAGGCACTTCT
>JAQUKT010000078.1 GCA_028718945.1 Actinomycetota bacterium
AAGCACAAGATTTGAGATTGGAGAAATCGAGAAAAAGGGAACTGACTTCTTGAACAAAACAAACTTTGGGGACCTAAAATCTCTGCTCGATGCTTACCAGCAATATGATTCTCTTCTTGAAAAACGGGGAAGAGTTTCCGCAGCGGCAGTAGCGCTTTGTGGGGGGAAGTCATTCGAGGAGCTCGAGCAGGAGAAAAAAGATGTTTCTCTTCTTGTCGCGTCGCTTGATGCTCAAGTGGAGGAGATTGAGCCCCAGAAACTCGAGCCGCTCGACTTTGAAAATTTGAGCAGGAGACGCGATGAGTTAGAAAGAAGACTCACTGATTCCATTAGAAAAAGGGATGAAATCAAATATCATCTTGAAAATCTTCCGGGCTATGAGGATGAATCGATTGAATTTGAAGAAAGGCTTAGTTCTCTCTGGGAGAAAGAAAAAGAGGCAGAGAAGACCCTGGAGGTATATGAACTTGCTCTATATGGAATGGAAAGAGCGAAAAAGGAGCTCCTTTCAGGAGCGGTGCCGATTCTTGAAAAGGGTGTAGCGCAAACTTTTTCTTCTCTCACAGGAGGTCGTTATGAGGAAATACAGGTGAGCGAGGAGGATTTGAGCATATCCGTTTTCTCAAAAGAGAAGGATGATTTCATACCCGCCCCTGAGGTCGTCTCACTCTTAAGCAAAGGCACCTTGAGCCAGCTTTACCTTTCAGCGAGGTTAAAACTTGCTGAATTGATTTCGGGCGGTAAGAACCCCCCTTTGATATTCGATGATTCCTTTTCATATTTTGACGATGAAAGAATCGAAAGACTCTGGGCAATAATCGAAGAAAAAGCGCAGGAGGAGCAGGTGATTCTTCTTACATGCACCTCGAGATATGACCGATTCCTGAGCCCAGAAGTCAACCTGATTGAACTTGGCTTGCGATGAATCGAACCAAAAGGGGGTCAGTGTCTTTTGTTTTGTGTTTGCGCAAGGTCGGTCAAAGAAGCCTCAAAAATGTCAAAACAAAAGACCCCGCATAGTGACCCCTCCTAATCCGAATTCCACCTATTGTCTCTGTTCCAGCACCACGAGAGTTCCAGTACATAGCGCGCTCAACCATAGTCTTCATACCAGTAGTAAGGCTTTTAACCAATATGGCTGCTTTTCCATCTATTCCTGAGTGCCAGAGCATGTTGAATGTTCTTCTCGAGTTAGCTGGAATTGTTTCTTTCTTTGTTACATTTCCTTTTCCATCAGGGGTAAGGTATGAGATTTCTACTTCTACAGAAGTAGAGTTAGGATTCTGGATGAGTGTCCAGGTTTCTCTTCCTATAGCGGACCCGGTTTCTTTGGACACTAATTTAGGATAATAACATGAGTCCAAGGAGGTGGTCCGATGGCAAATGGAAGGAAAGTCCAGGTCCCGATGCGTTCGTGACGTTAGTGTATATGCATAACGCTCAAATATATAACAATACCTTCTTGACGTAGAACAATATCTATGCTACTCTCAGCGAGAGACAGGAGGAAGTGATGTATAGAGTACTGTTGAGTCCCAGGGAGGTGGCGGAAATCTTGTCTGTAACTCCCGGGGCCGTAAGGAACTGGGTGCGGAAGGGTGAACTCAAGGGCTACAAAGTAGGCCGGCTTATCAGAGTGAGAATGGAGGACGTCGAGGCATTTCTCGGGGTCAAAGGGTTTGCCCAAGTCAGCCCCGGAACAGCGGACGGAGCAAAGCTCCGCGACTATTCAGGCGAGGAAATTGCTGCGTTTCTGGAGGAGGATCGAATCCCATTGGAGATGGCTGAACGGCTTGGTGGAATTCTTGGCTTATGAAGCCGAAAAAGAAGGTTTTCCTGGATGCAAGCTGTTGGGTGGCAGCGACTCTCTCACGGGCTGGAGGTTCCAGATTCACTCTTGCCTTGGCGAAGGAAGGTCATCTCGAAGTCCTCGCGACGAAGCGAGTAGTCATTCAAGCGTTGAGAGCCCTCGGCAAGAAGTACGGCGAAGAAGAGTTGCGTGACTTCCTGAAACTTCTCTCGAATGTGTCTCCAACTATCGTTGAGGATTCCACGTATGAGGAGGAGATGCGGTGGTTGGACCTGACGCATAAAGATGACTGTCACGTGCTGGCTGGGGCACTGAAGGGTAGGGCGGACGTTTTGGTGTCTCTGGACCGCAAACACATCGTAACGGAAAAAGTAGCCTCACGATTCCCTGTTCCTGTGATGACAACGAAGGAATTCCTCCACTGGTTCATGGAAAGACCCGTGGGAGAACCATAAGTGAACAGGGAAGTCTGATTTTCCATCAAGCACTTGTTGAAAACCAACATCATTTCTTGAGGTGGTTTTCAATTAAATTTCAGGTTTCTATACTCTGAGTGTGTTTTATCCTTTTATGGAACAACTGATATACTTTCGAAAGCTGCGTCTCAAAATGAATAATTTTCAAGGTTTAAGGAGGGAAATTGAACTTAGAGACCTTTTCGGATTTGTCTTTTGGCACCAATTGCTATCTTTTGTGGAAGGAGAAGAATGAAGGCGCTGTATTGATTGATGCGGGCTTGTCGGCACATACTATCCTTGATTTTCTAAAAGCGAAAGAACTTTCTCTAAGGGCGATTCTGCTCACGCATGGTCATCCTGACCATACAGTCGGAGCCGCTCAGATAGAGGAGGAGACAGGTGCGCCAGTTTACATCCATGAGGTTGATGCCAGGTTCATTGACATGATGCCTTCTGAAATCTTGAGGATGATTGGAATAACCGAAGTGAAGAAACCGTCTGAGTTCAAAACCGTTTCTGATAATCAGATTCTCGAGATTGCCGGTCTTCAAATAAAAGTTCTTCACACTCCGGGACACTCGCCCGGAAGCGTAAGTTTTCTTGTTGAGGATTCGCTTTTCTGCGGGGACCTCATCTTTTATGGTTCAAGTGGAAGGACTGATTTTCCCGGTGGGAGCATGGACGTTTTGCTGAATTCGGTGAGGAACAATGTTTTCGTTCTTCCTGACGAAACGAAAATCTACCCTGGGCACATGCAGAAGACAACAGTGGGCTGGGAAAGGCGAACGAACCCTTTCCTCAGTGGTCTATAGTTCTTGAGGAAGAAAGGAGATTGAGAAATGTCTAAAGGAAATTCGAATCTGAAGGTTCCCTGGCTGGGGCAGGTGGGGATAGTGGTGAAAGACATGGATTCGGCAACCAAGTACTACGAGGAAACATTTGGGATTGGTCCATGGTCCGTATTCGAGGGGGATGCCGAGTTCTGTGTTGACAGGGGGAGTGAGACTAAATTCAGAGGAAAGATGGGTTTAGCTTTATGCGGAACGGTTCAGATTGAGTTGATACAGATTATCGAAGGGAAAACTGTTCATACTGATTTTCTCGAGGAGCATGGTGAGGGAATTCACCATATTGGTTTTTTCGTTAGAGACCTTGAAAAGCGGCTTGAGGCAGCAAAGAATGAGGGAATAGAAGTGCTTCACAGAGGAACACTGAACCAGTTGGGTTTGCGGATAAAATACGCTTATCTTGATACTCGCAAGACGGGTGGAGTAATAATCGAGTATATCGAGCCGCGATTCTTTGGCATCCCTTTCCCGATGAGGTCTCCATTGATTCGACTTGGAGCAAAACTTGCCAGCAAAACCGGCAAATGAAAAGCAAAACGTGATTTCCATAGAGGATATGGAAAAACTTGTTTTGAGGGTTATCAATGAGCTTCCGGTGGATTTGCGGGAAAAAGTCGAAAACCTCGAAATTGTTGTAAGAGAAAATCCCACTCAGAAGGATTTTTCCAAGGGGGTCTCAAGAGAAGGCGAACTTCTTCTCGGTTTGTATCAGGGTGTTCCAAAGACAAAGAGGGGAATGGGTTATATGCTTGTTCTACCGGACCGCATTTCGATTTTCAGAAGACCGATAATAAAGGTTAGCAATCAAACCGGTGAGCCAATCGAAAATCTCATAAAGAGGGTTGTTGTTCACGAGATTGCGCACCACTTCGGAATCCCAGATAGCAGGTTGAGGGAACTCGGCTGCTAAGGTATTCAATGGAAGCTACTTATGGAGGTGGGCATTGAAAATAGTGGCAGTTTGCGGAAGCCCCGTGAGGAATGGGAATGTGGCGGCATTTCTTGACGCAGCGCTTTCGGAATATGATTCGAAGCCGGATGTTGAAATAAGCCGTTTTGACCTTGTGGAACTAAAAGTGAATCAGTGCAGGCATTGCAACTGGTGCGTTCGAAACCAGGTTGATGGAAAGTTCTGCGCGCAGAATGATGATATGGGCGCTATTTATCCTCATCTTCTTGATTGCTCGGGGATAATAGTTGCTTCCCCTGTTCATTTTGGAAGGCTTTCAAGCGCAACATCCTGTTTTATTGACCGTTTGAGAGTCTTCGTGCATGGGAATATCACAAGAGGAGCAATGAGAAACAAAGTGGGTGGAGCGATGGCTGTTTCGTGGTTCAGGAACGCTGGAATTGAGATGACACTCATGAACGTGGTTTCCGCCTTCTTCTCTCTCGGGATGATTGTTGCTTCTCCAGATATAGGGGTTTGGGGAGCGGGTGCTCTCTCGAGTGTTGATGGAACTGGCAGAAAGGGCGAAACAAAAACACTCGTTCTCGAAGACCGGTTTGGAATTGCTTCGGCAAGAGCTCTTGCAGTTAGAGTTTACGAACTCGCCTCAATTTTGGAAGTGAGTGCTAAATCAGGTGAGTGAAATGTTGACACCTGAGATTTTCAGACATACCATAAAAAAAGTAGATACGAATCCAATGAGAAGGAGATGATAAGGATATGTTCGGACTTGGACCAACCGAATTGATAATCATATTGGTGATAGCGCTCATAATTTTTGGACCTGCCCGCCTCCCAAAGATTGGCCAGTCCATAGGTCAGGCATTGAGGGCTTTCAGGGAGTCAACTTCAAAGGTAGAGGAGGAAGTTAAGAAATCCATCGAGGAGCCCTCGACTAAACAAGAACAGTAGTTCGTTTTCCCCCGAATGAACATGACCTCCCTGCGCATGACCTACCTCCAGCATATGGAGGAATTGAGAAGAAGAATAATTGTTTGCTTTGTCGCATTCGTGCTTTCACTTGTTGTTGGGTGGGTTTTCGCATGGGATATTCTTGAAATTGTAAAAAAACCAGCCCAATCAATAGTCCTTCACTATATGGGACCGATGGAGCCGTTTCTTGTAAGGTTCAAACTTGCTTTCTTTGTTGGGTTACTGATTGCGGCGCCGGTTATTATTTTTGAGTTGATGGGGTTTGTGATACCTGCTTTGAAGCGCGAGGAGAAGAAAATTGCGATATTTGCGCTTCTGATGATTCTTTTCTTTTTCTGCGCAGGGGTTGCGTTTGGCTATAGATTCATAATACCACCGGCGATAACCTGGCTCTTAGGTGTTGCGGGAACTCAGATGAAACCCGTTCTTTCGGCGGGGCAGTACATTTCTTTCATAGGATGGTTTATGCTCGGCATCGGGATAGCCTTTGAAACGCCAGTTGTTATATGGATGCTCGTTGCGATGGATGTTGTCACTCCCGAACAACTGCAACGGCAGTGGAGAGTGGCAGTCATAGTAATTCTTGTCGCTTCTTCTATTATTACTCCCGACTGGAATCCAGTTACGATGTTTCTGGTTGCGCTTCCAATGCTTGGTCTTTATCTGATAAGTCTTGGTCTTGCGAGGCTGACTGCCAGAAGGAGGAAAAAAGTTCTAATGCCGAGCATCACGGATGCTCAATGATCATTTGACAGAACATTTTTCAACATCCGTGCGGCTGCTTCAAAGGTTTTTTCTCTGTCTTTTTCACGAAAAGTAATGAACTGTGGGTTTTTCCCCGGTTTTTCAAGGCCCAAACTTTCTTTTGACCATTCACCGGATTTATCGATGTTTACGAGAATCAGGTCAGCTTTTGCAATGATCTTTTTCACTGAGGGCTTGAAGTCCTCTTTCTTCCCACTGATTATGAAAACCGTCAAATCGGGTTCAAGGTATTCAATGGTACTGCCACCCTCAACTACAAGGATGTCGCAGGAAGGCAGCATGCCAAGTGCTCTTTTTATGGCAATTTCGGGATTATTCTTAGGATGAACCCAGATAACCCTTTTTGCTCCCGCTTCTACGAGCGATCCGGTGTCGGTTCTCTTTTTTGAAATTATTGTTTCGTCTGTTGTTATCTCTCCTCTCATCCCGTGTGTATCACCGGTAGATACCTTTAGAGCGCAGGCATTCTGAAATTCGCGCAATAGTTTTATCGCAAAGAGAGTTTTCCCTGCTTTTTTTGATGAGGATGTAACGCAAATTATCTTCATGGATCAAAAGCCCCCTTTGTTTCTCTTGTTAAGTTGAAGTTTCGTAATCTGAACCGAGGCATGATTTCGCGAATTTTTCCGCTGCAATAGATAACAACATTGATTTCAGGCAAACGAGATAGAATTTTCTTTTGAGATCGAAGTTTTCCAGTTCATAGACCGAAAGAAGTCCAGCCTCCGCATTGCGCTCTGCTGCTTTTATGCCGACAACCGATATTCCTACTCCCTCCTGAACAGCATTTATGACTGCTTGCGTAGAACCAAGTTCAGCGACAACGTTCAGTCGAGCCGGGTCTATTCCTGATTTCAAAAGCGCTGCCTCGAAAGTCTTTCTTGTCCCACTCGTTTCTTTTCTGTTCACGAATGGTTCATTTATCACATCCTCAATGGTCACGGATTCTCTTTCGCCAATCGCCTTTCCCGGTGGCGCTATTACTACGAGGGAATCGTTCTCAAAAGGCTTTTCAAAAATTAGAGGGTCGTTAGATTTCGTTCCGGTGAATCCTATTTCAGCCTCTTCACTTCTTATTTTCTTGAGCACTTCATCGCTATCTGATATTTCAAGTGATACAAAGACATCCGGAAATTCCTCCTTGAATCGCTTGATGTACGCTGGAAGTATGTATTCACCGGGAATTGTGCTCGCGCAGATGAGAAGTTTCCCTGACACTTTTCCTGTTGCTCGTGGTATTTCGGTCATAAGGTTATCCCGGTCAGCAACTATCTTTTTCGCGTGCTTGTAAGCCGTGCGTCCGGCTGGTGTTAGTGTGACACTTCCACCACTTCGCTCGAGGAGCTTAACTTCTAACATATCCTCGAGTGCTTTTATCTGAAAGGAAACAGCAGGCTGGGTAATCTGCAGTTTCCTTGCCGCGCTCGAGAATGAGCCGAGGTCAGAAACGAGAATGAATGTCTCAAGAATCGATATGTGAAGTCCCATGAGGGCACCCTTTCATCTGGCGGAGGTTTGTAAGAA
>JAQUKT010000079.1 GCA_028718945.1 Actinomycetota bacterium
CTGAGTCAAGAAGCCCAGCGAGCACCCTTTCCCATCGCTCTCTGTCCAACTCGGGGCTCAATCCCTGAGTGTTCAAGAATTCAAACAATAGGTCAGAAACAACTCCATGCTCTTTTATTCCAGCTCGCTCTATCACAAGCAATTGTGCCTTCCTTTGAGTCTGATAAAATCCCTGTCCAATGATGATAGAATATCTCAAGCAAGAAGCCAAATGCATGCCTGGAGATATCTCAATCGACAATAAGAGAAAATATGCAAGCATCTGAAAGCAAAAACATTTCGAGAAAAAGCAAAAGAGTCTTCAAGCCGGGAGACGTTCTCATCATAAGCATCATCATCGCACTTTCGATATTCACGATATTCTCATCTTCGAGAGCAGGAAAAGAAACAAAAAGTGGAGAGGTAACTATCGAGGTAAACGGCAAAACGGTCAAGAAATTCCTGGTGGAAAGAGGAGGCAACAGAAGAGTCTTTTCCGTTGAGGGTGTGATTGGCGTAAGCAAGATCGAGGTGAAGGGAGAAAAAGTGAGGATGGTTGAAAGCGCCTGCCGGGACAAAATATGTGTCAGAATGGGCTGGATAGATTCTCCCGGGCAAAACATCGTTTGCCTTCCAAACAGGGTGGTCATAAGATATACCTCCCCGAGGAAAACAAAAGTAGATTCGATAACGGAGTAGTTTGCAATGGGCTCAACGCGACGTGTGACAAATCTTGCGCTTCTTGTGGCAGTCGGACTCTCACTCAGCATCGTGGAAAGCACACTTCCGCCACTATTCCCGATTCCGGGTGCAAAGCTTGGGCTTGCCAACATAGCCACTGTCATTACTCTTGTTCTTTTTGACCCCCTCATGGCTTTCGAAGTTACAATTTTCCGCACAATCTTAGGAGGATTACTGAGGGGTAGCATCGTTGGACTGTTCTTGAGTTTCTCGGGAGGAATTGTAAGCACTCTCATCATGGTTTTGATCTTAATCGCCGCGAAAAAATATGTAAGTGTTATCGGTCTCAGCATTGCGGGCGCCGCCGCGCACAATATCACCCAGCTTGCAGCAGCATTTTTGTTTGTTCGACACGCTTCACTTTTTGTTTACCTTCCGTACATGCTGCTTGTCTCCATACCAACCGGTCTTTTTGTTGGTTTTTGCTCGACCAGACTGAGCTCATCACTGAAAGCAATCGTGGAAGAAGGTGCTTGAACGTTGAACAAAGTGATATCAAAAATTTCCGTCAAAGACATCTGTTACAGATATCCGAGCGAGGAAAAGAATGCCCTGAAAAGTATAAGCGCAGAATTCGAGACAGGAGTTTTCTACGCAATCGTAGGTAAAAACGGTTCCGGCAAATCAACACTTGCCCGGATGCTCAACGCTTTACTAATCCCGGAGAGAGGTATCGTAACTTCGTGCGGCATGGAAACTGCAAACCATCTAAATCATCCTGAAATAAGGGAAAAAGTTTCCATGATATTCGAGGACCCAGAAACACAGCTGGTCTGTCAAACTGTCGAAGAAGAGATTGCATTCGGTCCTGAAAACATAGGATTGCCCGTTGAGGAGATAAAGAAAAGGGTCAAAGACGCTCTTCGACTTACCGGTATCGAGCACCTTGCAAAAAGGCCAACGGGAAGCCTTTCTATTGGTGAAAAACAGCTGGTTGCAATAGCAGGCGCCCTTGCCATGAATCCCTCATTCATCGTAAGTGATGAGTCAACTTCAATGCTTGACTTTGAATCAAGAAAAAGAATTATCGAGCTCTACATCAAACTGGTGCAAAACGGAATAGGAATAATTCACATTACACACTTCCTCGAAGAAGCATCTCTTTCGGATTGTGTGTTAGTGCTTGACGACGGATACATCGCAGAAAGCGGCAAACCAATTGAAGTGCTTGGAAACCCTGAGACCTTGATGAAATTTTCTCTCGATCCGCTACCGGTTACGGATGTTGTTCTCGAACTAAGAAATTTGGGTTATGAAGCGCCTCATGGCATTCTTTCCACAGGAGAACTACTTGAATGGCTGAAGTGTTAAGACTCGAATCAGTTCATTATTCATATCCCCTTGCTTCCCGCAGCGAAAGGGAGGCACTATCGGGTATAAATCTCGAAATCGAGCCCGGCGAGGTTCTTTGCATTGTCGGACCCAACGGGAGTGGAAAGTCAACACTCTCGCTCATCTTGGCTGCGCTTCTTGAACCTGTTTCAGGCAAAATGATATTTGGAAAAAAAGAAGTAAAAGGGCGACAAGAAAGAAAAGAATTTAGAAATCGGACGGGCATGCTATTTCAATCCTCAGAAGAGCAAATATTTTCTGACACTATATTCGAAGACATTGCTTTCGGCCTAAAGAAACGAGGTCTTTCAGGCGCAGCACTTGAAAGAAAAGTTTACCAGGCAGCTCTTATGGTTGGTCTTTCGCACCATGAGATCAAGAAAAAATCACCGTTCAGTCTCTCAAACGGTGAGAAAAGGAGAGTCGCGCTTGCCGGCATACTTTCACCTGAACCCGAGATACTCATTCTCGACGAACCTTTCACGGGACTCGACCATGAGGGTCAGAGGCTAATAATCGAATCTTTGATGAAATATCATACCGAGAAGAAATCCTCCGTAGTTATCGTATCGCATGATCTTTCCCGCGCATGGGAATTTGCGAATAGTTTCGCGTTGCTCGAAAGCGGGAGAATTATTAAAAAGTACTCTAAGGAGGAATTTGTCGAGAGTAGCACTGAAATCAGCTCATTCGGCGTAATGGTACCAGATATATGTATTCTTGCCCGTGAACTTGCGCAAATGGGAGCAGAAGTGGATATGCCTTTGAATGCAGCTTCGCTGGCAAGGACGATTGCAAAACTCAAATAAGTCATGGCTACAAGGGAAATCACAATTGGCACATATATTTCTGAAGAAACCGTACTTCACCGATTTGATGCGAGGCTCAAGCTGCTTTTTATTCTAACCGCCTCAGTACTGGTTTTCATATTCTCGGGTTGGAAACTCGTTGCTTTTGGGTGTTTTCTTGTCTTTATAATAGTCGTAAGCCGCCTACCTTTTAGAAAAATACTAAAATCAATAAGAAGCGTGCTGGTGATATTGCTTTTCACCGCACTGTTTCAGTTTTTCCTCACGCCAGGAGAGGTTATCGCCGGATGGTGGATTTTTCACATAACCGATACAGGGCTCAAGAACGGCGTGGTATTCTCCTCGCGCGTCATTCTTCTCGTTTTTCTCCTTGCAATTCTTACCATGACAACTCAGCCAATTACTTTATCCGATGCTCTTGCATTTTGGCTCGGGCCGTTCAAGCGCCTTGGGCTGAATGTATGGAAAATCACAACCGTTATCAGTATTGCGCTACTTTTTGTTCCAAATATCATTGAACAGGCAAATAGAATTATCCTTGCGCAAACTTCACGTGGAGCGGATTTTGAGAGTTCCAATCCTGTTAGAAGAGCAAAAAATATTTTCCCTGTAATCGTCCCGGTTTTTGTCAAAATCTTTCGCGCATCCGAGTTGTTGTCTGATGCAATGGATTCGAGAGCATATCCACTCAAAGGAAACCGAACGCGCTTTCATCCTTTCAAGGTAGAAATCACAGATATTCTTCTCTTCGCATCATTTATCCTCGCCAGCGCTGCAATTATGCTCATTCTATGATGGAAATAATGATGCAGGCACATCGTCATCGATTTTGACTACCCCAACTGTCTTAGTTTATCCGCGGATTTTATGTAGTATTCCTTCCACTCGGACTTACCTTTCGAATACTCGAAGGAGTTCTTATAGGCATCTCTTGCCTCTTTTAGCCTTCCTGTTTTTTCAAGATCAACAGCAAGAGAATACCAGGCATCGCCCCTTGTCCGGTCTATTGAAAGAGCGCGAGAATACTCAGCAATTGCCTTCTCGTTATCGCCCTGTGCATCCGATATTATTCCAGAAATGACCCAGAGCTTTGAAAGTGCCGCAGGCCCGAGACCGACTATTCTTTTCCCCTCCTCGACAATTCGGACAGCATCCTTGAAATTACCATCGTCTGCAAGAAGCATTGCAAGCATGCTTCTCGCCTCTGCGTTTCCGCTGTCATGCTCTATCGCAGCTTCAAGCTCTTTCTTTGCGCCATCTCTCTTTTTTTGAAGAAGAAGAATTGACGCGACTCTAACCCTTGATGCGGTATCAGAAGGATTGCACTCAAGAGCATTCCTGTATTCACCAAGCGCCTCTTCAAAATCTTTCATTTCTTCGAGTGTGCTTCCAGCTTCCCTGTGATATTCTCCAACAAAGGGGTAAATCTTCGAGGCTTCTCTTAATCGCTTGAGAGCAAGCTTTGAATCACCCTTGACCTTCAATCCAAACCCGAGCACATAGCAATCAAGAGAAGATAGATATTCATCGCGGGAAAGCTCGAGTCCTCCTGTAAGCTCATTATTTTTCGCGCTTTCCTCGCCGCTCAATGTCAAGCAAATACCAGATAGTACTTTTGCTGACCAGGAAACCGGATTGAGAGCGAGTGTCTTTTTTGCCTCGACCAAAGCATTAGCCACATCGCCGCTCAAAAGAAACCCCATGGAAAGCGCATCGTGAAGTAGCCAGTCGTTTTCAGAATTTCCAGCCGCGCTCGAAAGTCGCTTCAAAGCCTCTTCGTAGTTTCCCCCAAGAAGAATTGAAACCCCGAGGTCATATTGAACTGCCGAGCGGTCAGGAGCAAAATCACATGATTTCTCAAAAAAGGAAGAAGCATCCTTGAACTTACCTTCAATGGCTTTGACCACTCCTTTATTCTGAAAACTCAAAGCAACGAGCAAGGAGTCTTTCGAGCGTGAAAGCCTGTCGAAATCCGCTTCCGCACGACTATTTCGTCCAGCATGCAAATCATCGATTCCGAGAGCAATCCAGATATCGTAAAGTTCGGGGTCGCTGTCAACTACCTTTCTATAAATCGAAGCCGCTCTTTCAAGCCTTCCATTCAAGTATTCAAGCAAAGCAAGAATTCTCAGCGCAGCAATGGACTTCGGTTTGATGGATAATGCTTCATCTATACATTCCTTTGCTTGAGATTTCCCCTCAGAGAAAAGTCGAGTAATTCCAAGAGCAGTCCAGCAAGGCTCATCTGCACTTTCTATTTCTATACCGTTCTTGAAATATTTCGCCGCATCAATCAATTCGCCCATGCCAAGGCGCGAAAGGCCAAGACCGAAAACCGGTTCCACAGAGTCCCGGGCGAGTCTCCTTGCCCTTGAGAAAAATTCAGAGGCTTCATCCCATCTCTCCTCAAAAAGAGCAATCCTTCCCAAACCTGAAAGCGCTTGATTGAATTGACTATCGAGCTTTAGTGCTTTTGTGAACTGCGCGGAAGCTTGCTTTAGATTTCCAGCATCAACAAGAGCACGGCCGAGATTCACATATCCCCACGGCTCCGCAGGATTTGCAAAAACTTGAGACCTTGCTTGATCTTCTTCTTCATCCCTTGTAGCCTCACTCGAAAAATATGGTTGGATAAGCAATCTCGAGAAGTAACCAAATCCAGGCTTGTCAGGTATTTCCTCATTACTTATTTTCTCGGGTAAGAGCTTTGCTCCAGGTTCAGTTGAGATTTTCTGCCCGGAGCGAATGGTTTTCTCCTCAGAATTGGCAATAACTTTCGCCTGTCCTTTGTAAACAAAAAGAGTGGCGGCTCCACCTGGCTCGATATTCGCATTGAATTCAGCGTCCCTGACTTCGACTTTTGAAAACGGGGTACGAAGACTAAGCCTTTTGCATTCTGAATATATCCTACCAGACGCCATCTCAATCTGGGGTAGTTTACTTCCATCTAAGGTGAATCTTATGTCGCTTTCCGGAAAAAGCTCGAGCCAGTTATCACCCTGCAAAAAAATAGTTGCCTTTTCGGCAGAACCGGTTCTTATCAGGTCCCCCCCAAATAGAGGAACTCCCGCAGAGCAACCAAGAAGCCATTCGCTTCCTGCCCTCTTTAGCGCTAATGCACCTTCTGATTGAGCAATGACAGCAAGAGAGGGGCGCACTTTTGGACGTACGGTTTCTCTCTCTGAGCAAGAAGAGAAAAGTACGAGAACGGACAGAAGCAATGCAACGAACACTGTCGTCACTTTACGAAGACCAAGGAAGCGCAAAACTCGAATCATTGCAAATAATTTTTCTTCCAAATCAGGCTAATTTCCTTGAAATGAGCAATAGCAGTAGTCCCTCATCTAATAGAAAAGCCGGAAATGAAATGAAAGCAGCACTTATGTGGAATTTCCCTGCTTGTCATAAGATCAGCTTTTTATCGACTCCGCTGGAAGAATTTTCTCTTTCCCCTTCTTCACTGGAGCCGGCACGACTCTGACGATAACATTATTTGGGCAAACATCGATGCACTTCCCACACTGGGTACACTTCTCATAAATAATCCACGCTCTGTTATCCTTTACCTCGATTGCGCCCGCCTCGCAGGCTTTCTCGCACTTCTTACATGCTGTACAACAAACGGTGCATATCCGCCTTGCTACCGATCCTTTGTCTCTGTTGTTACAAACAACCAATACCTCTTGCCAGCGGGGAACAATTTGAATGAGTCCGCGAGGACAAACCTCTACACAAAGCCCGCAACCGGTGCATCTTTCCCTGTTTACCCACCTCCTCCCATCAGGGTCAATTATGATAGCGTTTACTGGGCATGCCTCCTTGCAACTTCCAAGACCGAGGCACCCATACTCACAGGCTTTCGAACCACCAGCGATTTTTTCAGCGGCGGTACATGAGTTTATTCCTTCGTATTTAGCCTTTGGAACGGATTCGAAAAAACCGCCCTTACAGTGAACAAGCGCAACTCCCCTTTCGTGGATTGTAAGAGAAACTCCCATGATACGAGCAACTTCTTCTGCGGCCCGTTCGCCACCAGCGACGCACACATCAACTGATGCCTTGCCTTTTACCACAGCCTCAGCGGCCTTCTGACAACCGGGGTAACCACACGCGCCGCAGTTTGACCCTAATAAAACGTCGCGAACTTCATCAATTCGAGGATCAGTATCTACCTTGAAACGGACAGAGGCAATCGCAAGCAATGCACCGAAAAGCAGGGCAAGTCCACCCAAGGCAAGTGAAGCTTTCAAGACGAGCATTATGTCCAAAACAACCACCTCAAATACCAAGCAAATTCGCAAACCCCATAA
>JAQUKT010000080.1 GCA_028718945.1 Actinomycetota bacterium
AATCAACTGCCTTTTGAAAGAAATCAATTTCTGCGACTGCTCCGGTGGGATTGTTGGGGTAGTTTATCCATAGAACTTTTGAGCGTCTCAAAATCTTAGAGGGGATTGAATCGAGGACGGGCAGAAAGGCGTTTTCTCTTTTGAGCGGGAGAAAATACGGTTCAGCACCCGCGAGTAGCGTTCCCATTTCATAAGCAGGATATCCCGGTTCACACACAAGAGCGACATCCCCGGGATCGAGAAGCCCGAGCGCGACATGAGCAATTCCTTCTTTTGAACCGATAAGAGGGAGCAGTTCTTTGTTATGGTCAACCTCAACTCCGAAGCGGTTCTTCATCCAGTTGGATGCGGCTTTGCGGAATTCCTCGAGTCCAAAATATGATGGGTACCTATGGTTAAGAGGATTTCTGCTTTCCTGACAGAGCGTTTCCACGACGCTTTCAGGTGTTGGTATATCAGGATCTCCCACCCCAAAGCTTATTACGTCAATTCCCTGCGATTTCTTCTCTTCGATGGCTTTGTCAATTCCTACAAAAAGGTATGGTGGGATCCTATCAAGTCTTTTAGAGAACCTCATGTCTCACCTTGCAAAAAAACTTCTCCTGAAAAAGCTTTTCTTGCTGAACCGGAAAGGAAAACGGAAGGATCCCTCCAGTCAACTTCTACTTTTCCGCCCAAGAGTTCGACTGTTGCTAATCTTTCTGAAAGCCCATTCAGGTGAGCAGCCACAAGGCAGGCACAGGCACCTGTCCCACATGATAGGGTCTCTCCTACTCCCCTTTCCCACACGCGAATTCTCAAATGACCGGTATCGATAACCTGAGCGAATTCAACATTTGTGCGGTTCGGAAACAAAGGGTGGTTCTCGAGAATGGGCCCTGTGCCGTTGACATCAAATAGACTTACATCCTCGACAAATAAGACGCAATGCGGGTTTCCCATGGAGAGACAGGTTACTTTGAAAGTTTTGCCGTTTATGTTGATTTCTACCCCGATAGCGCTTTCGGATGGATTGCCTTTCATTGGGATTTCTTTTCGTTTGGTATAGGGAGTACCCATATCAACTTTGAACCATGGTATATTGCCTTCCCGCGTGTCTTTAGATACCTTTCTTATTCCAGCAAGGGTCTCGACTCTTATTTCGTCCCTCGTGAGAATATTCTCGTCAATAGCAAAGAGGTAAAATGCCCTTATTCCATTACCGCACATTTCTGCCTTGCTGCCATCTGCGTTATAGATTTTCATTCCGAGGTCTGCTGCTTTTGAGTTCGTCATGACAATTATTCCATCAGCGCCTATGCCTCTATTTCTGTCACAAAGTGACCTTATTATCTCCGGGTTCAGAGGCGGAAATGAACCTCTCCCATCAATCAATATGAAATCATTTCCAGTTGCTTCATACTTCCAGAACTTCATTTCAACTCAAATGCTAATACTACCCTAATACTACCCTGAAATATTGAACTACTTCTCTTGATATTCTTTCAAGTTCTCTTTTGATATCCTCTTTTGAAAATGTAGTTCCTAAATCAAAATTGAACCATCTTACTCTCGGGTCTTTTTTGAACCAGGTAAGCTGCCTTTTTGAATACTGTCTTGTTTTTTTCTTTATTTCTTCTACTGCCTTTTCAAGTGGGCACCTGCCCTCGAGGTATTCAAAAAATTGCTTGTATCCAAGTGCTTCAGTGGAAGTCATGCTTAATCCGTCATATTTTTCCTTTAATTCGCGCACCTCTTCGAGCAACCCTCTCTTGATCATATCATCAACTCTTTCATCAATAAGTTTGTACAGAATTTTTCTATTCATGTTTAGTCCTGCCACTGCAAGCTTGTATGGAGATTCATACCCGGCCCATGAAGCCTGCCTTTCCGAGATTGGTCGAGCTATAGACATTGCTACCTCTATTGCCCGTATTACTCTTCTTCGATTTTCAGGTTGCATTTCCGTAGCAGCAGCAGAGTCTTCTTTCTTGAGCAGTTCGAAAAGTTCTGCGGTCGTAAGTTTTTCAAGGTTTTTCCTCAGCTGCATATCTTGTTCTGCTTCACCTGATGAGGAGAAATCGAGGTTATCGACTATCGCGCGAAAATAGAGTCCAGAGCCACCTACAAGAAGTGGGATATGATTTCTTGCATTTATTTCGCTGATAGCCGAATCTGCCAGGCGCTTGAATCTTTCAACTGAAAACGATTCATAAGGCTCGACCACATCGATTAGATGGTGAGGTATCTTTCTCATGATTTCTTTATCAGGTTTGGATGTTCCTATATCCAGTTTACGATAAACCTGCATTGAATCAATCGAAACTATCTCGCACCCTAATTGTTGAGCAACAGTTACCGCAACGCGAGATTTTCCTGTTGCAGTTGGGCCAACGATTGCTAATATTGGCGAGCCCGGTTTGATTTGTGCAGACAACTTAGTTGTGCCTGGTAACTCTAAATCGCTTGAGCCTAAATGATTCACCCGGATATATTCCCGCCTTCATCATTGCTATTTTCACTTGTTGCTCTGGAGTATCAACACCTTCGAGGTCAGGTAGGAGTAAGCCCTGTCGGTAGCCGGAACTAACAATCACGCCATAAATTTTCGGGTCGAGTTCTTCTATGCTTTCAATATCTTCAGATTCCTCAAGCACATCAACCGAGTAAGTAAGTTCTGGAAGCTCGTCAGGCGTGATGGGAGGAAATCGCGGATCTCGTGTTGCACTGGATATGGCGTTCTCGCGTATTTCTTCCGCTATGGAATTTTGTATGGGGGCGATGGTTCCTATACATCCTCGCAATTCGCCACGTTTTTTTATGGTTACAAAAACACCTGCCCGTGTTTTCCTCAATTCATCCGGGACATCATCAAGTGTTGGAGGATCCTCTCCGCGAACGTAAGACTCTACAACACGTCTTGCCAGCTCGACATGCGGGCTACTTTTCTGCCCAATGGCCATAACTCATCTCGCCCTTTCAAACTAACATGCTTCTTTTTTCGTCAGGAGCCCGGGGGCTTACTACCGCGACCATATATCCTATTCCGAACGGCGCTTCGTATGATAGAACATCACTTTCAACAGAATATCCATTCATAGTTCCTGCGAGAGTAGAAATTGACCAGATAGAGTCCTGACCGGCTTCCTCAACAATCAAAGGGTCGAGTTCAAATATCTTGGAAAACTCTGCGTTTTTCATAATTTCAACCACCGCTTTATCGAATTTTTCCCCGCTCGGATGGTGCCCGTAGTGCGAACCCGTGAGTCGATGCGACATATCTCCAGAACCGACAAATATGGTTGTTATTTCCAAGTTTTCAGCGCTGTTCACAATTGCTATTCCAAGCTTGTAGTAATCATATAGCGATATGTAGGGGGCGACTGGTATCGAAATGAGATGCTCCGAATGGCTACCGGTGAAGTAGAGCGGTACGAGCTGTCCCCAATCGTGTTCACCTCTATGTTCTTCTATCACCATTTTTAGATCCATAGAAGAGCCAATTCTTATAATTTCCTCCACTAATTCTTGATTTGATGGGGTAATTGTTACACCTTCAAGTTCAGGATATCTGCTGGATGCCTTTCTTTTGTTATTTTCTGATTCGATAGTAAGACAATCTTCGCGAAGAAGCTGTAAGTGTGATGGGTACGTTAGAACAATTGTATCAGGCTTCAATTCCTCTACAATGCTTGAAAGTTTCTGCAGTGCCAGGGAGCTTTTTTCAATGAGATGATTCGCCCTTTCACTCATCGATATTTCGGGAATGAGTATTGGAGCGTGAGGAACAATACAGCTTAACTTTAGACTTTCCATTCAAATCACCCGCCGCTTTCCAATATTCTATGGCATGTATCAATCTAAATAATTTCGACTCAATTCCTTTTGACAAGGTTGAGAGCGTTTTTCTTCGCTTGTTCAAATGCTTTTGATGAGCGCGCTTCAACATAAATACGAATGAGTGGCTCGGTTCCTGAAGGTCGAATCAATATCCAGGTGTCATTTGCTGTAACCAACTTGACACCATCACGCAGATCCACTCTTTCGACCTTCTCGTCTGCCATCTTGCGAGGAGGTTTTTCCTTCAATTTCTCCATCAGTTCTTCCTTTTCTTCGTCCGGATATGCGATGTCAATTCGTTCATCGAAGCATTCACCAAATTCTCTATATATATTAGAAAGCAGCTCGGAGAAGGGCTTCTTGAAACGCGCAGCAATCTCGGTAAGAATCAATCCTGCAAGACATCCATCCTTTTCAGGTATGTGCCCCGCGATGCTCATCCCCCCGCTTTCTTCTCCGCCGAGAATTATCATCTTTTTCCTCATGAGCTCACCAATGTACTTAAACCCCACTGGCGTTTCAATTACTCTACACCCATTGTGTTCAGCAATTGTGTCAAGCATGTGCGTTGTTGCCAACGTTCTTGCTACCGCCCCACCTATAGTTTTGTAAGTAAGCAGATACCAGAGCATCAACGTAAGGGATTGATTTGGGCTAAGGTATAATCCTTTTGAATCAATTACGCCGAAACGATCCGCATCGCCATCGAGCGCAACGCCGAGGTCCGCTTTGTTATCAAGCACCGCTTTCTTACAATCTGTGAGGTTTTGTTCAATTGGTTCAGGATTAATCCCCCCAAATTCCGGCTCCAAGTACGAATGAAGAGGAACAACAATCGTGTCCATGTGGTGAAGAATTCTCATGAATATGTTTTGTCCCGAACCATACATCGGGTCAAAAAGTACCTTTGGTTTTGCGCGCTCGATGACGTTTTGTTCGACAAGAGACAAAAGATGTTTTATGTAGTCGTTACTCACGTCTATTTTCTTGATTGGGCCCACTGTTCTTTCTGCTGGTGATCCCTTCATTCCTTCATCAACAAGAGTTTCAATTTCCCATTCAATATCATCTGTGATTTCTGTAGTTGCCGGACCAGCATAATCGGGAATAAATTTGATTCCATTGTAGTCTGGCGGATTGTGACTCGCAGTAATCATTATCGCGCCAGCTGCGCCTAATTTCTTCACCGCAAATGCGGTTTGTGGAGTGGGGCAAAATGTCTCGGTTTTGAGTGCGGCAATTCCATTCTTTGCGAGAATTCCAGCGACAGTATCTGCAAACTTCTCGGAGTGGGCTCTTGTGTCGTAACCTATTACGCACCCTTTTCTTTCAATTTCCTTACTGTACAGATAGTTACATATTGCCTGCGTTACAAGTGCGACGTTCTCCTCGTTGAAGTCCTTATTTACCATTCCCCTCCATCCGTCAGTTCCAAATGTTATTTCACTATTCAATTCGACTCCCGCTTCATTTTCTTGCTTCCTGAATTGCTTTTACTTTCCTGTTATACTCATCCATCATTTCTGAACACTCATGGTCAGTTCGCGCCTCGACAAAAATATGCAGGACCGGCTCTTCTTCATCGGGGAGAAACAAAACCCACCCTCCTTCGTTGAATATTTTAACCCCATCAATAGTGTTGATTTCTTTTTCAGAGTTCGATTCAAGAATTTTCCGCATAATTGTACCCTTACTTTCCCAAGGGACAACTATTTCCTTAGTAATTATATGATACTCAGGTAACCTTTCGCGGATTTTAGAAATTTTTTCACCCGTTTTGGCAAGGAGTTCCAACAACTTTGAAGATGCCATGATGGCGTCATACGCAGGCATAAAATTCGGGAAGATAATACCGCCGCTTCCATCACCCGCAAAAACTATATCCTTGCTGCATGCTGCTGCCATTACACTTGAGGCGCCGACTTTGCATCTTTCGATATCAAAACCTCTCGACATGGCTATCTTTTCGATGCAGGAGGGCTGATTGACCGGGATTACGATTCTACCTGATTCCAAGCATCTTGTTACAAGCTCAGTCATCACTATGAGAAGCCCGGTGCCGGTTATGCGATTTCCCTCATCATCAATAACCGCAAGTCTCTGGGCACTATTGTCAAATATCAGTCCGAGGTCCGCTCCCAGACTGAGGACAACTTCCGAAAGTTTCTTAAGCGATTCCTCAATTGATGGTTTTGAAGTAATAAGCCGTTTTTCGTCAGTATAAGCATTCAAACTGAGCACCTCACATGAGAAATTTCCAAGAAGTCCGGGCATCAAGAGAGATGCTGCTCCATACCTGTAGTCGAAAACGATTTTGAATTTACGCTTCCTTATAGCTTCGATATCAATTTTTTCCGCGACTGATACTGTATATGCCTCCCGCGCTCGTGATGGATAGTAGATTTCGCCAAATTCATTGAAAAAAGCACGTCTGAAGTCATTTCTCGAATAAATGTGTTCAATTGCCCGCCTTGAATTTGAATCCAAGTCTCTTCCTTCTTCATCAAATAGGTAGATATCCAGCCACTGGGGATCAATATCACTCGTTCTAAAGTCAGCACCACCCTGGTTGCTATAACTATCTATCGTGAAGCGGTTTACTGGAGTAGCGCTGACTTCAAGGTCTCTGACGTGCACTCCAGCTGCATTTAACCCTGACATATATGCTCGTTTTATTGTTCTTGCAGCTCGAGTACCGTCTCTGCTGGTCACAACCTGTGAGTTTACAGGTAAGAAGGAACCATGTGCCAATCCAAGTCTGGTGGCTTTTTCCGGTGTAATATCAACATTTACAAGCCCGGAAACTCCTCTCTTTCCGAATGGAGAACGCCTGCCCCCTGATTCCCAGATTATACTGGAGTTGACAGTTGCCCAAGAATCAACTGTTTTGAATGGGAATATGACGATTCCTGGATTGATTACGGCGCTATTTCCAATAAGGCAATCGTCACCTATGATTGAACTTTCACCAATCCTAACGCCACTTTTTACATCGCAGTTTCTTCCAATGACGCTTCCTCTGATGTGGCAAGATGGACCAATGTATGTATTGTCCATGACCACTGTCCTGTGGATGAAATTATCCTGTTTTACCACGACATTGTTTCCGAGTACTGAGTATTCTCTCACTTTTGAGCCACGTTCGACCTTTACATGATTGCCAAGCAGCAAAGGTCCTGTCAATTCAGCAGTTTCATCGATTTCTACACCATCACCCATCCAGATGTTTTCCCTTAGTCTGTGTTCCTTGATATTTACTTTCACATCTCCATCGAGAATTGCACGATGAGCTTTCATGTATTGGTCATGATTGCCAATGTCGCACCAGTAACCCTCAGAAATAAAACCATA
>JAQUKT010000081.1 GCA_028718945.1 Actinomycetota bacterium
TCGAAGAGAATAGAGAAATCGCATTTCTTTCAAAGAAACTTGCAATAATCGAGACGGACATTCCGGTAACTCTGGACCTCGAGGAAGCTCGTTTAGGGCTATGGAATGAAAGGGAGGTTGTTGATTCTCTTTCTGCGCTTGAATTCAAAACTTTGCAACGGAGATTTCTTGAGAAGTTTGGTGAAGAAAAAGATATGGACGTTGGAGAACAGGATATATTGCCTGCGAGAACAATTGGGGTTGATGACAAAGAGGAGGTAGAGTCTTTCATCGTTCAGGCCAAAAAAAAGGGGATCGGGGTTCCTTACAGGATTTCAGGGGGGAACTACTGCAATGTTCGGATCGAGCAGATTGCCATCTCTGCTGAAGACCGGGTGCTTCTTTTATATTTTGATGAGAGTTCGTTTGATGATGAAGAAAAATCGATTCTCGAAAAACTACTTACGGGTGCTTTCGAAAAAAGTATTCACGATGCAAAGAATTTGATTATTTCGCTTGCGAAGCTTGGGATTGAGATTTCTCTGCCTGTTTTTGACACATCTATTGCGGCTTATGTTGAAAACCCGTCACTCCCATCCTATTCGCTTGATAACCTGTGGGAGAAAAACATTGCCGGAAAAGTTGTCGTGGATGAAAAAGATAGGGGGGGATACGGCCAACAGGAACTATTCAAAACAAAGGAAGATGAAGCCTTGGAAGTCGCAATTGACGCAGTTCGCATCTCTCATCTTGTGCCATGTTTAAAGGAAAAACTTGAGAATCTTGGCGTGGTGGAAATTTTTGAAAGAGTTGAAATTCCACTTGTTTTCACGCTTGCGCGAATGGAAAAAGAGGGTGTTTCAATAGACCTTGAGATTTTCAAGAAACTACAAAGTGAAGCGAATTCCTTACTGCTGTCACTCGAGAAAGAAATACACGCCTTAGCAGGGCACCCTTTCAACATATCTTCACCAAAACAACTCGCACGAGTCCTTTTTGAAGAACTTGGATTGAGCCCAACAAAGAAAACAAAAACTGGTTTTTCAACTGATTCTTCTGTCTTGGAAGCCTTGCAGAGCGAGCATGAAATAGCTGGGAAAATTCTTGAATACAGGGAAAATGCAAAACTGAAGTCTACATACCTCGATACGTTGCCAGCGCTTGTTTGCAAAGAGACGGGGAGGATTCACTGCAATTTCAATCAAACTTCAACCACAACTGGGAGAATTTCATCAAGCAACCCCAATCTTCAAAACATACCAATCAGGACAAAGCTTGGCAAGAGAATAAGAGAAGGTTTTATTCCCGGGGAAAAAGGATGGAAACTACTTGTTGCTGATTATTCGCAAATTGAACTGAGGGTTCTTGCTCATATGTCTGAAGATCCTCTTCTGCTTGAGGCATTCGAGAGAGATGCTGATATTCACACAGAAACAGCTTCGAGCATTTTCGGGGTTCCTGCCGAACAAGTGACTTCTGATATGAGGAGATTGGCCAAGATGGTAAACTTCGGGGTAGTTTATGGCATGGGGTATTACGGCTTATCCTCAAGACTTGGCATATCAATGGAAGAGGCAACTAACTACATAGATTCCTATTTCTCGAGATACAAAGGCGTTAAAGAATACAGGGAGAATTGCGTAATCCAGGCCAGAAAGCTCGGTTACGCGGAAACTCTTTCGGGAAGGCGAAGGCTGATACCTGAACTTTCAAGCGATAACAAGCAGATAAGGGAACTTGGCGAGCGGCTTGCAATCAATACCCCGTTGCAGGGGACGGCAGCCGATATAATCAAAAAAGCGATGGTTGATGTTGATAGTGCTATCTTGAGCGAAGGACTCAAGGCAAAGATGATTCTTCAGATACACGATGAACTCCTGTTCGAGTTTCCACCCGAAGAAGAAAGACTTGTCGGGATCGTTCGTGATTCCATGTCGGGAGCGTATAAGCTGAAAGTACCACTGAAGGTTGAAATGGGAATATACGAAAACTGGGGAGAGGCGAAATAGAAATTCTATCTTGATTCAGATGTTTTTTTCGATAGTGCGTTGACTATTCTATCCGCAAAAAGCGCTGCTGATTCCGGCCCGGAACCAGTAATGAAGAGTCCATCCTCAACTACGGGTTCATTTTGCACATACGCACCCTTGATTGAAAGAGTATCTCTTTCACTCTGCCAGCAAGTTGCCCTTTTCCCTTTCAGAAGACCTGCGTTTGCAAGAATTACCGGAGCGATGCAGATTGCCGCCACTATCCTGTTTTGGGAGGAGATTTCCCTGACCAAACTCTGGAGTTCAGCAAAGTCAAAGTAGTCAGCTGCTCCTGGTCCACCGATAAGAACAATTGCCCTGTAGTCTGCTGGATCCGCTTCCGTGATTTTCATATCTGACTCGATTCTAAGACCGCCAACGCCCGTAGATGTAGAGCCGCTTGAATTTGCAACTACTGTCTTGAAACCTGACGATTTTAATTTTTCTGCTACTGCTTTGTATTCAAGGTCCTGAAAGTCTCTGTTTGCAATTACCACAAGGACCTGATTGTTTTTCTCGATAACCTTTTGTTTTGAGGTTTCTCTATGGCGAGTTTGAACGTTCTGTTTACAACCAGCATCGAGTGTAACCTGATAGGTAAGGAGAAGAATCATGAATGCAAATAATAGTTTCCGCTTCATTCTATCCTCTGAGAGATTCTCTAAATATTTCGCATTTTATTCTACTTTTTTTGTTGCGGTGGTCAAATCTGCTGACAGGGTTTCAATTACAGTCAACGATTCTTTTGATTGAAAATCCGCCACTTGGGAATTGATTTTTGTGAGATTGAGGTTGCGAGTACATATTTTATGTGTTATTCATTAAACGATAGCAAAATAAAGAAAAGGGGGAAGTGAAGTTTTAGTGAGTAATGATTCTGAACTGAATGAAAAGCAAAAAGATGGCATGGAAGTATTTTCGGAAGCACTTTTGATAAAGTCTTTGGAAAGCCTTGGGCTCGACATAGAAGAGACCAAGTATGTTCCTGATTACGACAAGACCATCAAGGCGTTCAACGAGGGAGATATTGTAAAGGGAACAGTTGTGAAGGTTGACAAGGATGAGGTTCTGGTCGATGTTGGTTATAAATCCGAGGGAGTAATTCCAGCCAAAGAACTCTCTATCAGATACGGCCTCAAGCCATCTGAGATAGTTTCACCAGGCGATGAAGTTGAGGCTTTAGTTCTTCAAAAGGAAGACAAAGAAGGAAGGCTCATTCTTTCGAGAAAGAGAGCAGCGTATGAGAAAGCCTGGCAGGAAGTACAACGAATAAAAGATGAAGACGGAGTTGTGGAAGGAGAAGTGATCGAACTCGTAAGGGGCGGACTTATTCTTGATATTGGGTTAAGAGGGTTTCTTCCTGCTTCACTTATCGAAACATACAGGGTTAAGGACTTATCACAGTACATGGGTCAGAAACTCGAGGCTAAAGTAATCGAGCTCGATAGGAATAGAAACAATGTCGTCCTTTCGAGAAAAGCATTCTTGGAGAGTCAGAAGTCCAGTGAACTAAAAGTTCTTCTGACCAGCCTCGAGAAAGGCATGGTTCGCCAGGGGAAGGTGTCAAGTATTGTGAACTTTGGTGCCTTTGTTGACATAGGTGGCGTAGATGGTCTTGTTCACATTTCTGAACTTTCATGGAGTCATGTTGAACATCCTTCCGAGGTTCTTGAAGTAGGCGATGAAGTCGAGGTAGAAATTCTGGATGTGGATCCTGAAAGGGCGCGGGTATCTCTGTCCATGAAGAAAGCAACTGAAGACCCTTGGGGCAAGCTGGCTTCCGAAAAACCAGCTGGTTCAACCGTTCATGGTAAGGTTACCACGATTGTTCCTTAGGGAGCCTTCATTGAGATCGCTTCGGGAGTGGAAGGCCTCGCGCATATATCCGAACTTTCATGGGAGCATGTCGGAACCCCGGATGAAGTACTATCTGTCGGGGATGAGGTTGATGCAAAAATAATTGACATTGACTTGAACAGAAGAAGAATCTCTTTGAGCATGAAGCAGTTAGAAGCTCCACGTGAGGCTGAATATGAAGAATACGGGGAAGGGGTTGAGGTCGAACCAGAAATAGTCGAATCTGAAGAATTCGAGGTTAGTACTGAAGCGAAAATCTCACCTGCCATCAAGGAGGAATCTGATCTCGAAACTATCTCGAGAGAAATTGCCAGTATAAAAGATAGTGTTGATGAAATTGGAAAAACCATTTCCGAGGAAGAAAAAGTTTCAGAAGAAACGGATAACACTAAGATCGCCGAACTCGAAAGTTCCAAAACGGACTTTGAGCAAGCCGAAAAAGACGAATTTGAGCAAAAAGAAGAGGAGGAAGAATCGCCTCAGGCTTTTTCTACAGAAGGGGAAGAAAAATCCGGTTCACTTGAATCAATAGTCGAGAATATGAAAAAAGAGAAAGAGAATCCATAGATGCCCGGAAGCGATCTCGGCTCTATCTGGGGCCTCGCCTCACGGAAATGCCTTATCATAGGACTTACTGGTGGTATAGGAGCAGGTAAAACTGAGGTTGCTAATGAACTGCTACGGCTTGGGGCAAAGATTGTCGATGCTGACGAAATTGCAAAAGAAATAGCAAGAGCAGGGACTAAAGGGTATGATGAGATTATCAAAGAATTCGGCAACAAGATTCTTGATACTAACGGGGAAATAGATCGATCGCTCCTTGCCAGGGAAGTCTTTTCAAGCAATGAAAAGAAGCGCATCCTTGAAGAGATAACTCATCCGGAAATCTTTCGAGAACTTTTGAGGAAGGTAAACACACTTGCCGATGAGATGTCGGAAGATGATATTCCAGTAATCGTTGTGGATGCTGCACTCATTGTTGATATCGGAGCACAAGAAGTCTTTGACCTCGTGATTGTGGTTACCTCTAACATTGAAGACAGAGTAGAAAGACTCAAACGAGTAAGAAAAATGAGCAGGGAAGAAGTACTTTCAAGAATTCACTCACAAACAAGCGACGAGGAAAGGCTCAAGCATGCAAGCATAGTGATAAATAATTCGGGAACCATAAGTGATTTACGGAATGAGGTATCAAAAGCGTGGCAAATCATAGAAAGGGAGGTAAACAAGAAATTTCCTTGAGGCTACTCGATGGTGGATAGAAATGGATACATCAATTTCAGACGATAGGTAATCTCTTTGTCAATTTCGTCCATATATTTTTCATATACCGGACAACCCATTTGAAGACAGAGCAACATACTTCTCGAACCGCGCGGGCTTGATATCTCCCAGCAGTTTTTTTTCTCCTCATATGCTTTACAGTTTAGATACTGCGCAGCGGAACACTTCTTTATTTCCCAGCAAAATTTCGAATTGGTCATGTGGAAAATATATCACATGGGGTCAGGTCTTGCAATGACACATTTTAATGCACCGTCCCATAGATAACATAGCATTCGAGCGTCCCTGCATCTACACCAGCCTCAAAGTGCTCTCTCGACGTACATCCTCATACGATTTCGGTCGCGAGCCTTGTTGGCGCGGCGCAGAATGTCACTCTCGGTGCGTCAACCTACCTATGGTACGGTGCATTAGCGCTTTCTGCCCTGCAGACGATTGAAGGAAAAGTGGGAAACTAATAAAATAAAAAACAAAATGCATATCGTGGAGTATGCCGTCGGAGGCGTTGGAAGCTGTGACGGAATTCAAGCTCGAAACCAGATTCACCCCCCAGGGAGACCAGCCAAAGGCAATCAGAGAACTCGTCAAAGGACTGAGAGCGAATGAACACTATCAAGTTTTACTGGGTGTGACCGGATCGGGTAAGACCTTTACCATGGCGAAAGTCATAGAGGAAATCCAAAAACCAACGCTCGTCATTGCACCCAACAAAACGCTCGCTGCCCAACTTTATGCGGAGTTCAGGGATTTTTTCCCTGAGAATGCGGTAGAGTACTTTGTAAGCTACTACGACTACTATCAGCCTGAAGCTTATATTCCATCCACCGACACCTATATTGAAAAGGATTCCTCGATAAACGAAGAGATTGATAGGCTTAGACACTCAACAACCAGTGCTCTCCTTTCGAGGAATGACGTAATAGTTGTTGCAAGTGTGTCTTGCATATACGGGCTCGGCTCCCCGGATGAATACCTTAATAGAGTGTTGATGATCGAAAAGGACAATACCTATGAAAGAGAAGCTATTCTGAAAAAACTTGTTGAAATCAAGTACCGCAGAAATGACACTGCCCCCGGACGTGGTGATTTCAGGGCAAGAGGAGACGTGATCGATATTTTTCCCGCATATTGGGAACAAGACATGATAAGAATAGAAATGTTTGATGACGAAATTGAGAACATCAGGAAAATCAACCCGATCACAGGTGAGTTGATTGTAGAGCTTGAAAGAGTATTCATATATCCTGCCACGCATTTTCTTACGCCTTCAGAGCAACTGGAGAGTGCGCTTCAAGAAATTGAGAAAGAGCTTGAATCAAGGATATTTGAGCTTCGCAAGGAAGGAAAATTACTTGAAGAACAACGCCTCAGGACAAGAACTCTTTATGACCTCGAGATGCTCAGGGAAACCGGCTACTGTCATGGCATTGAAAACTATTCCAGACATCTTTCGGGGAGGAGACCAGGAGAGCCGCCCTTTACACTCATAGATTTTTTCCCTGATGATTTTCTGACATTCATTGACGAATCACATATATCTGTTCCTCAACTTGCTGGTATGCTAAATGGGGACATTTCAAGAAAGGAGACACTTGTCGAACATGGATTCAGATTGCCCTCTGCCCTGGACAACAGGCCGCTCTCGATTGATGAATTTTTCAACAAGGTGGAAAACGTTATTTTTGTAAGTGCGACCCCGGCAACTTTTGAGCTCTCAAAAAGCAAAAAACCGATTGAGCAGTTGGTAAGACCAACTGGCCTGCTTGATCCTATTGTCGAACTGAGACCAGCTCACGGTCAGGTTGATGACTTGATTGGCGAGATAAAAGAGAGGGCCGGGAAAAACGAACGAGTGCTTGTCACAACACTCACAAAAAGAATGGCAGAAAGTCTTGCCGAGTATCTGGAAGAGCTGGGCGTGAAGGTTAGATATTTGCACTCGGAAATAGATACCATCAAGCGTGTGGAGATCCTTCGCGATTTGAGAGCAGGGGTTTTTGATGTTCTTGTTGGAATC
>JAQUKT010000082.1 GCA_028718945.1 Actinomycetota bacterium
AGTTCTCCGCAATTATGACGGATCCGACCTGGATTTTTCTCGAATCAGCAATTTTTGGCGCGCCAGGAACGGAAACAGTTCTTGCCACTTCCACCCTTTCACTGCCTTCAATCTCGAAAACTCTGCTGCCGAATATGACATCAACCCCTTTACCTCGCGCTCTCTCGACGGATATCTTGGGGGCTGTGATTTCGTTGGGTAGCCTGTGAGTAATCAGATGAGTGTGTTTTGCCCCGAGTTCGAGTGCGAGAATAGCAGTGTCAAAAGCAAGACTGGTATCTCCTATTACCATTACATTTTCCGAGAGTTCTCTTTTTACCTTCCTCTTTGCCGCTTGAAGAAATGAAAGGGCATCAATTACTCCAGGAAGATCGGAACCTTTGATTGATGACTTTTTGATAGAAGCCAGACCCGTTCCAATGAATACAGCTTTGAAACCTTCTCTGGTAAGGGATTCGAAGTTCACATCCTCGCCAAAAATGGTGTTTCTCCGGAATTCAATACCATAGGAAAGAGCGCTTTCGACTTCTCTTTGAAGAACTTTTTCGGGAAGCTCGCTTTCGGGCATTGAAGATGCTAACAAGCCGCCGGGTTTTGTGGAAGCTTCAAACATTTCCACGAGGTATCCGAACCGTGACAGGAAGAAAGCGCAAGAAATACCAGCAGGTCCTGAGCCAATGACTGCTATCTTTTCCTTCCGCTGCACTCTGAAAGGGAAAGGCAATCCTCCAGGCTCTGATTGTGAGCTCGATAGATATTCCTCTATCTGTCTGATTTTTACCGGCATATCATGCTTTGCCCTTCCGCATCCCTTTTCGCAGAGGTTTTCCGAGGGACATAAATAGCCACACAATCCCGCGAGTGGGTTCGACTCCCTAAAGGTCACCGCTGCGCCACTCAGGTTTGCGTCAGCAACTCGTCTCATTACAGTTGGAATATCTATCGCCAAGGGGCATGCTTTCATGCAAGGCGGGTCCTGGCATCGAAGGCACCTGTGAGATTCGGCTACCGCGGATATATGGTCAAGCACATTTATGCTCGATATTTCCGGCCTGACCGGCACTGTCTCGAGAACATTTTCTGTTTTTGGCGCGGGAAAGTGAAGTGATTTTATTCCGAGGTATCCAAGAGTGGCAATTGCACAATTTATTCCTGAAGCACAGGCAGGCGCTATTCCCTTTCCAAAATATGTTGAGTGCCCTGTAAGAAAAAGACCATCGATTTCAGCCACGGCACCAGGTAGAGATGCCGGCATTAAAGAGTCGGGGATGCGTGGAGAACCTGTTGCAATTGTACTTGGTGATGAAAATATTTTTTCATTGTCAAGAGGAAATACCAACTTCTTGGTAGCGGGGGAAGCAAGCCCTGGCATGTATGAATCAATTGTTTCAAGTGCGGAGCCCGCTTCCTCGAGCAGCAACTCTTCTGATTCTTTCCCTTGAGTGGGCATGCCGGAGGGAACCGAAATTGATTCCCCTCTCGAGACTTCAACGCATACCGAGTGAAATCCCTCGGGCGAGAGATTTGGGTCATGAAGAGACGGGATTTTGACCCTGATGTAGTTATGCGGCGAAACTGGTTCTTTTATGATGATCAATCCTGGTGGTGTTTTTTCATCCACCTGATCCTCATGAATCCCATAAAATATGAAGAAAGACCTCGTTCTTTCTATGGATTTTGCCCAGGAGATTGTGTCCGGCTGAAGGGATGACGATTCAATCAGTGAGAGATAAAGTTGCTCTACCGGGATATTCGAAATCACCACCTCAGAGAAAATTCGCTGTCCATTCGCGAGTTCGACACCCCTTGCTCTTCCTTCTTTTACAATTACTTGCTTGACGGGTGTGCGGAAAATAATTCTTCCACCATTTTCAACAATTCTTTTCTCGAGTTTATCCGGTATTTGTTGGCTTGAGCCAATGGGATAGTGTGCTTTTTCGAAATGACGGTCAAACAGAGCGAGCGCAGCGCTTGTTGAGGATAATTCCGACAGGCGGTACCCGGTACTTAGGTAAAGGTCGGCTTCGAGAAACCTGTGAAAAGACGGGTCATCGGTGTATTTCGAAAGGACATCTCTCGCGCTTCTTTTCAGATATCTTGTTGATCTCATGCTACTAAAAGGATGTTTGAAAAAATGGGCAAATTTCGCGAGCGCGCTTTCATCTGAGCCTGGTTGTGGAGGACCAGAGCAGTCAAGAACCGCATTATAGGTAGTTTCCATTTCCCTCAAGAAAGACATGATGCTTCCAGCTTGCTCGGGAAAGATTGCCCCAATTTCCGACGTGAATGCGTGCCGGTCGCAATGTAAATCTATTTTGTTGTCTTCGATAAACATCGAATATGACATTTCGAGTGGAATTAGCTCAATCTGCTGGTTCAAAAAATCAAAAAGCGTTCTGATCACGTGAAATCCGATTTCTCCAAAACCCTGAATGTTTGAGACAGCCAGGTCAAAGGTGAAATCATCCATTTTGAAAGAGGAGCACAAGCCCCCGGGTTTGTCTGACTGCTCGATGAGGAGAACCTCAACGCCTTTTTGGGAAAGAATAGATGCGGCTGAAAGACCACCTATTCCAGCTCCTATTACAATTACCTCGTAACTGTCTTTGATGACAGGTTCTCGTGCGTTCATAGAGTAATCATCATAGCACATGGGAACAGAGAAAACGGGGAGCAGGTCTTGCATCGTGTATTTGTAAGATGAGCCAGCTTTTTCATGTAGGTGTAGAGATGAAGAGTCGCTCTTTGGCATAAGCAAGAGGTATTTGAAAAAATTAATAATTGCAGGAAATGTTGCTCTTGGTTACTATCTAACAAGTGGAAGGGCAGCAAAAGAATTGAAAATGTGTCATTGCAAGACCTGACCCCATTTATTATGAGACATCAAGTAATTTCATTTGCGAATCAGAAAGGTGGAGTTGGAAAGACCACCACGTGCATCAACCTTGCCGGCGCACTTTGCGAAAAAGGAACGACCATTCTTCTTGTTGACATGGATTACCAGAGCAATCTCACACTTGGCGTTGGGATTTTTCCTGATGAGGTGAAAAAGGGCATGGGGGATGTGATGCTTTTCGGTGATGTTTCGTTGAGGGAGATTATTCACACTACAAATATTCCCGGTGCGGATATTGCTCCCGCGAATCTTGATCTTTCAAAAGTTGATATCAACATTGCTGATAGAAAGGAGCGCCAGAGCATTCTTCACAACAAATTGCTTGAGGTGAAAGATAACTATGACTACGTTTTCATAGATTGCCCTCCGGCTTTCAATCTCTTGACCATCAACGCTCTTTCAGCCTCTGATGGGGTACTGATTCCCATACAGTGTTACCCTTACTCTCTTAGCGGGCTCAATACTCTTCTCGAAATTATCGATGATATTCGCTATGCGTATAATTTCGACCTCGAGATTGCGGGCATCATACCAACTGCATACGACACAAACACGAAAATTGCCTCGGAAGTTTTGAAAGAATTACATGAAAGATATGGCGGCAAGGTTTTTGATTCAATAATAAAGAAGAGCGTAAAGGTCGCGGAAGGTCCGATTCACCAGCGACCGATGGTTCAATACGCGAAAAGTCACCCTGTAACCATGGCATATAGGGAGCTTGCTTCCGAGTTCCTCAAGCGTGAGAAAGCGGCATGAGCAACAAGCATCAAGGTCTGTCAAGTTCGTAAATCATGCTCAGGGCAAGGTCTCTTGCGCGCATCGTCACTCTTATGTCCATGTTTTCGAGTTTGTCGTTCAAGGTGTGATAATGCGGAACGAAGTAGTTCTCGTTTGTTGCAATGATGGTGATTGGCTTGAACCCACGAACCAGCGGAACCATTGCGTCTGTTCCGAGCCTTACCTCGTATGTGCCAATTTCCGAAAACCCGCCATGCTCTTTGAGGTAACTGGCAATTTCAATCAGCTCTCTTGAATATGGTTTTACCCTGACAAAGCCCTCGCTTGTTCCATAGCGGACGATTCCATTTCCTATCGTTTCGAGATTGATGATGTAGGTCTTATCCCTGTCGAGTTCCTTTCCGTATTTCTTGAAGTATTCAACCATTCCCATCATTATCGCTTCCTCGCAGCCGACCAGCAAAAGTGTTAGTTCGGAATTCTTCAGAGGGTTTTTCTTGATTCGAGAGGCGATTGACAGAGCAGCCGATATTCCTGAAAGGTTGTCATTTGCTCCCGGTACGTAATGTCCTGTCCCGATGTCAAGGAAAGCCAGGGCAGCGATAAGAAGCCCCAGAGAGAAAATACCCTGGAAAACCCAGGTTATGATCCACATCGCTTTTCCAGAGGGAATGAACAACCGGATGAGTGCGACTACAAGGACGCCAAACATGCAGATTAGTATTGGCATCATGACATTGGGCGTTGAATCGAATTTTTCTTTGTAGAACTTCGTGACTTTCTCGTCGAGGTCGGGGTCAAAAACATTCGAACCTGCTTTTGCGGCGTCGTAATGAGCGCTTACAATTATGTTCTTTTTCGCGTTGTCTTTCGGTATTTTCCCTATGATGTTTTGTGATGGATATTTTGGAATGATATTTCTTACCAGGTGGAATCTTGTTGTGAGATCTCCCCAGAATGACACAATCAGGAATGTTATTATGCAGGCGGAAAGAATCGGAATCCAGATTGGTCGCGTCCAGATTGTGGCTACTCCGGCAAGAATCACGAGTAACGCGTGAATGAAATAAGCCCAGTAATAGTGCGGGCTTACTTTGAATCTCTGAACATGAGTATCAAGACCGAGTTCTTTCATCCTTTTCTCGAGATACTCGGAGGCTTTCCTCTCGCCTTCCTTTGTTGGACCGCGATTCTCAAATGAACATAGCGTCTCGATCTCTTTCGTCATATCGACTTCATCTTCAAACCGATTTTCCACTTCCACCTCCAGACTTACTCGCTTTTACCTATTTCTACCAGCCAATGTCTCTTACGATACATGCGGACGCACTTATTCCCGATAATATCACAAGGGGAACTCCGCCGCCGGGATTGGTACTCGCTCCCGTGAGGTAAAGTCCTTCCGTAACGGGGGAGCGCCAGGACGGACGAAAAGGACCGAGATTGGGCAGGCTCATCTCGAGCCCATATATTGCTCCCTCGGGAATAAGTAATTCTCTTTCGAAATCGAGCGGAGTTCTCATGTCTTTTGTTTCCACAAGAGCGCTAACACCCGGAACGAATGTTCCTTCAATGTATCTGAGCGCCTCGGTGATGTAATCATTTTTGACTTCGTCCCATGAGTGATATTTGAGTCTATATGGTGCTGCCGCAAGAAATCCGAGTGAGAATTTACTGGGGGGAGCAAGCTCGGGGTATGTCATGCTCGGGCAAATCAGACCGCATGGCGTATCAAACGCCGGCGGGAGAAGACCTTTAGTAAAATACTCATCCCAGAAAGAGTTGAGATGCTCGGGTGGAGGTACCATGACCGTAAAATGAGACCTTATGTCTTCCGGTTTTTCTGTCAGCCCATAATAGACCATCGGGGCTGGGATCGAGATAGTATAGTTCTCGATTGCTCTCGTGAATTTGCGGGGCAGATTTTCCCGTCCTACAAGGTCGAGGTATGTTGGAATAGCGCTTGCATTTGAGAGAACCACTTTTGCCCCAATCCTCTCGCCGGTTTCGAGCTCGACTCCCTTCGCACGCCCGTTTTCGACAATTATCTTTTTTACGAGTGTGCTTGTTCTTATTTCAGCACCGAAGGAACGCGCAATCTTAGCAAGCGCTTCCGGGATTGCTCCCATTCCGCCCTTTGGATACCAGTATCCCTCGTGAGAAAGGTAACTCATCACGGCGAATATCCCATTTATGCGGTCTGATGGTATTCCCGCAAATAGATTTTCGAATGAAACCATGGTGAGGGTTTTTCTGTCCTTGAAATAACGCCTGTTGACTTTGTCCTGATTGGTGAAGATGACTCTCAGAATTGCTGGAATTATCTGGAGCGATTTCAGGTTGATAAAGGTTTTTGCAATGTGTTTGTATGTGCCAAATTTCTCTAAGGGAGGAAATGGAGAATCAGTTAGTATTTTTGCGCCATCCCAGATTCTTTTCATCAGGCTGCAAAAGTCTAACCAGCCTTCTTTATCGAATGGGGCAAATGAGGATATTGCTTCTGCAGTTTCGAAAGGATCCATTGGCATGAGCATACTTGTTCCGTCAGTAAAGCGCATGTCGTAAACCGGGTCGAGCAGTTTCATCTCGATGTGGTCTTCGAGTTTCAATCCCATCATTTCGAAAAAGCGATGGTAAAGCTCTTTGTAGAGAACAAATATTGCACCGACGTCGAATTTGTGCCCATCAAGCTCGTACGATGCGCAACAGCCGCCTATCCTTTCGCTTTGCTCGAGCAGGAGCACTTTCAAAGAGCGCCCTGAAAGGAGGCATGCGCTTGTAAGACCTCCAATCCCGGAGCCGATGATAATTACGTCGTACAATGTTTCCTCGGTTTAGATTTTTGTCTTGAAGGAGTTTTCCTTCACTCGGTGAGTCTCCAGCCGGGGATATTTCTCGCGAATATCTTCGTTGCAATATCTTCGACGGCTGGCATCATTCTGAGTCCTGTTTGTCCAAGTGGTCTTCTCACTGAATCGGGTAAAGCGTCCCAGATTTTTTTTGCAACAAAATTTGAGTAGAAGGTTCTCGTTGCTCGCTTGAAGTCTTGCCACGCCTTTTCCTTATCCACTATTGCCGTTGAGGCGATTCGTCCTGAAACAAGTGCGCCGAGCATGCCGAAGAACAAAAATGGGTCTATTACCCCTGAAAGGGTTCCCGCGAGAATTTTGTTGCCGTGGAACAGCCTTGGATTCCTGATTGAGCCCACTGGACACGCTCCTCCTAACAGTTCATTCCACTGATTGAAAGTCATGCCCTGTATTTCCTCGAGCATGCTTTTGAATTTTTGTTTT
>JAQUKT010000083.1 GCA_028718945.1 Actinomycetota bacterium
GTCCCACCCTTTCCGGTATGCTCTCTTGGATAGACTTCTAACGGAGAGAGTGGGATTCGAACCCACCCCACGCGCCAATGAGGTAATCGCACTGAAGCAAGGATAAGCGGTGATGCCTCGAGTTGAATAGCAAGTATTAAGAAAAGCGAAACATTTCTTTGCTCAGGTTGGTTCTTTTAAAAATAGGCAACTGCGGCGCGCGGTGACCCCTCCGTGGTTTCTCGTCCCACCCTTCCACGGAACTATTTTTGGATAGACTTCTAACGGAGAGGGTGGGATTCGAACCCACGGTGCACTAACGCGCACAACGGTTTTCGAGACCGTCTCCTTCGACCACTCGGACACCTCTCCACTACCGAGTTTAACAGGATGAATCGTCTTTCGCTATCGCATGGGGGAATCCCGGAGAAGCAAAGCAGGGAGACTTGCGGAACCAACCGGTCAGGTTACTTACTCGTTCTCATTTCTTGAAAGAAGCGCTTGAGGAGTGAGGCGCACTCATCTTCCATTATTCCGCCGATTACCTCGATTTTTCGCCCCAGCCTACCATCTTCGCAGATGTCATAAACGGAGCCAGCAGCCCCAGCCTCGCTGTCAAAGGCGCCGAAAACAAGCATCTTTACCCTTGAAAGCACTATGGCGGCAGCGCACATTGGGCAAGGTTCCTTTGTCACATAGAGCGTAGAGCCGTCAAGTCTAAAGTCTCGTTTCTTTTCGGATGCTGAACGCAACGCAAGTATTTCAGCGTGAGCGGTCGGGTCGCCCGATGTCTCTCGTTTGTTGTAAGAGCAAGAGACGATTTCATCGCCACTAACGAGAACAGCTCCCACCGGAACCTCGCCCTTTTCGAAGGCAATTTGCGCCTGCTGTAAAGCCGCCTTCATGAATTCTTTGTGTTTTTTAGCTGAGAAGGATTCAAGCAACGCTTCACCAAGACCCGGAAGTTTTTTGTGACCTTAAAAATAGCACGCCCGGAGGGACTCGAACCCCCAACCTTGTGGTCCGTAGCCACACGCTCTATCCAATTGAGCTACGGGCGCCTGAAACGTCTCGTTATCTTGAACATATTATAACCAAACGGTAAAAGCGGTTGTAAATCAGCGGGTTCTCCGCAATCGGGTATTCATGGTTTCAGGGTTCCTGATAAGCGCCTGTAACCCAGTCAAATTCGGTCTGCCAGTTTCTACCGGGTGTTCTCCACCCGGGGCTTTGCGGATGTGGTCTTCCGCTTTTCTCCATGTCCCTTATGCCCAATACGTAATAATATCCTTTTGATGCCGGAGCCCCATAAGAACCAGGCGGATACCTGTGGTAATAAAAGTTTCCACTTGAGCCGTACAGGGCTCCCGTCGGGTCTTTTGGGTCTTTTATTGCTTTTCTTAGATAACGCTTCGTTACAAGGGGACTTATGAAAACACCGTCTCTGTCGCCATCCCACTCGGCGTAGTCTTTGTCCGTGTTGGGTGGAAAATTCTCGAAGTCGAGCCTGTATCTTGTAAGCGCGTCGTTTAGAATCCTTGCGTTTTCAAGACGGATTTTGTCGGCAGCGGTCTTTTTTGTGTCGAAGTAAACTGCGACGAAAACACCGACCAGGACCAAAAGTATTACGAGCACCACCCAGCGTTCAATTGAGGCTAAACCGACTGATGCCATCCGGCTGACAATTGGACTTACCCTTTTCAAAGGACGCTTGTGCCTGAGTTCATTTTTTCTGTCTCTTCTTATGTTCTTGCTCCTTTTTGCTTTCCGTAAGGCTTACCGGAGCCTATTGATAAGATTTCAACCTCAGCCAAATTGCGAGGATGATTCAGCTTTCGCCCATGGGCTGCTCATTGGTTTCAGTCAGAGTGGCACCCCTTGAAAGAAGCCAGTTCATAATCAGTCCGCACGCAACCACAACCAGGTAAATCCCGAAACACCACAGGAACCCCTTGACCGTATTTAGCGAAGCGATGACTAAGAAGATGCCAAAACCAATGGAAATTACTCCAACCCCAAGCGAAAGGAACTTTGCGATGCTTTGTTGTCTTGGGATTGCACAGATGAAATCAATGAAACCCCACGAAAAGATCCACATTGCTGCGAGAAGAATGATGGTTTGAAAGCCAGTTTCTTGCCTTGTTATGAGAACAATCGAAATAAAAAGAGAAACGAGCCCTCTCGCTCCAAGCAGATCCCACCTTTTTTTCTTTCTATCGAGAGCTATGCAGGCAATGATGTCAATGATTCCTTCAGAAAGAGCTACAAACGCAATTAGATGAAGCATTGATGCTTGAGTTGGAGTTCGCAGGGATATCATTCCGACGCCGAAGCCCAGTGCCGGCATTGCTCTTAAAAACTCAATCCAGCGGGGAACGTACAAGTATTCTTTTGCCATGATCCCTTCTCTTTTGATTACGGCAAGACATGAATATTATATGAGTTTAATGGCAAACAGGGTCTTTTGGACGGAAACTTTGTGATAACAAGTGAGTCCAGTGGGGCTGTCAGTTGGCGATAAGGAGAAAGGAGCGCTCGGTGTAGAGGAGGGAAGTCGTTGGCTGTATTTGTTCAGAACATCAACTATTGAAAAATTCAAAAGTAGATTAGTCTTGACGTTCAAGAATCGACTGGATGAGAACACTTGCCCTGCTGGAATTTGAAGAATGATCTTCAAGGGGATGTGCCGCGCACATATCTTCTGCTGGTTCGAGTAATTTTCTTTAGAATGGTTAAGCAAGCTCAAGGACCCCCGGTCAAATTCATGTAATATTTTAGGAGGAAGTGCGCATTGCTTCTGTACTTCACAATGAGGGAGGGGAAAGATGCCTTTGAGAAAGATAATAAAGATTGACGAGGAGAAATGCGATGGCTGCGGGCAGTGCGTCGTTGCCTGCGCCAAAGGGACAATTGAGATTGTTGATGGGAAAGCGCGCCTCATAAGAGAGAGTTACTGCGATGGTCTTGGCTCGTGCGTGGGGGAATGCCCTCAGGGTGCAATAACCGTGGAAGAGCGCGAAGCGGAAGAGTTCGATGAGCGGGCTGCGGGTGAATTTAAGCAAAAGGAATTGAAGGGAGAGAGCAAGCCTCGGGAGTTTTCCTGTCAATCTCAGGCCCCTCTATCAATCGAGAGGTGCGAAATACTCGACCTCGAGAGAAAACAAGGCGAAAAAGCAGCGGCGCAATCGATGCTTTCCAATTGGCCCGTTCAAATTCAACTGGTTCCGCCGACTGCGCCGTATCTCAAAGAAGCAAGACTTGTAATAGCCGCAGATTGCACCGCTTTCTCGTTCGCGTCGTTTCACGAGCGATTCCTTTCGGGGAGAATTCTGCTCATTGGATGCCCGAAGCTCGACAACTTCGAGTTCTACAGGAAAAAACTGACGGAAATATTCCGTCAGAACAAACCTTCGTCGATTCTTGTCGTGTATATGGAGGTTCCATGCTGTTTCGGTTTCGTCCATCTGGTGCATTTGTCTATGAAGGAATCTAACATCGAAGGGGTGCCGCTCGAGTTAACGAAGATAGGAATAAATGGTGACATTCTTGAAACAAAGCTCGCGGGCAAACCGGAGGGATAACCGTGGCTGACCTAATCTGTCCGGGGCAAAATACACTTTTCTGGAAGCCGGAGGATATATTCGAAGTCGCCTGTCCGGTCTGCGGTCATATGGTTGAATTCTTCAAAGATGATGTTTCTCGAAAATGTCCTGGTTGTGGCTTCAGGTTTCCGAATCCAAGGCTTGACCTCGGCTGCATGGAATGGTGCCCCTATGCCGAGAGGTGTGCCGCGGCAATGCATGAGGGGAAACCTCCCGGTATTCTACCTGATGAGAAATCTGTCGATAAGCCTGACAAAGAGGATAAGTAAGGGCAAGGGAAGTTCAGCGATTTCCGATTCATGCTCGATCGAAAGCCGAAGGGTGCGTGGAAGACTGATTGACAGGAGTGAAGAGCAAAAAGGGTCTTGGATAAAAGAAGTCAAGCCGCTTTGCCGAATCCTTTTTTATCTCTGTGGTAAGCTTGTTTCAGACTCTATCGAATCTTCTTGGGCGAACGATTTCTTTGAGAGGCACGGGCTTTGATATCCCCTTTAATTCTTCTGCAGACATTACCTCAAGACATCCGTTTCCGAGGCCTGACATTCTGCATATTATCCTCCGATCAACGCAGGCGCGTGAGGCAAGCGTGTCTCGGGCTTGGGAAAACACCCTTGCAAACATCGCGCGAGCTGTGTCTTCTACCTGAAGCCCATGGTGAGGTAATAGACGCCTGAGTCCACAGTCTTCTTCACGTCGAGCAGCTTCTCGAATACATGCATCATGGACTGGTTCTCCACCAGGACCTCTGCGGTGAAGCCGTGCAAACCCTGGCGTTTTGCAAGTTGCGTGAGGTAGGAAAGGAGCTCGGTGCCGATCCCCCTGTTCTGGAACTCATCTTTCACCACAAAGCCGACGTCAGCAGTGTGCTCCCCCTCGTTGATCGTGTACTGCCCCAACCCGACTATCTCTTCTTTCTCGCCATCCTTGATGACCGCTAAGATAATCATCTCCTTCGTGTAATCGATCACCGCGAACTCCTGCAGGCGCTCGTGCGGCATATCCTTGCGGTAGGAGATGAACCGCGTGTGGAGGCTGTTGTCTGAGAGGGAGTAGAAGAAGTCCTTGAGTTCGGGCTCGTCGCTTATCTTTACAGGCCGGAGGAATATCTCGGTGCCGTTCTTGGTCGTCCTGTAAGTCTCGAGGTCCTCCGGGTACTCGCCCCGGGTGCCGGGAATGAAAGCCTGGTCTTGGTAAATCATCCTCAGCTTCTTGGCTTCTTCGATCAGCCACGGCCTGAACTTCGGGTGCGCTATGGCAATGAGTTCCATGGCGCGCTCCCGCACGTTCTTCCCGTGCAGGTAAGCAATCCCGTACTCGGTGACCACGTACTGGATGTCACCCCTCGTCAGCGTGACGCCTGCACCCTCCGTGATGCAGGGGACGATCCTGGAATGCCCGCCTTCCTCTCCGGCGGTGGAGGGCATGGCGAGTATCGTCTTTCCACCTTCGGCAAGGACCGCGCCGCGCATGAAATCTGCTTGCCCTCCGATGCCGCTATAGAAGGTCTTGCCCAGGGACTCGGCGGTTGCCTGTCCCGTCAGGTCGATCTCCAGCCCCATGTTTATAGCGGTCATCTTGCGGTTTCTCGCGATGTTCAGCGGGTTGTTGGTGTAGTCGATCGGCCTGAAGTCGATGCTGGGGTTGTCATGAATATAGCTATACGTTTCCGGAGTTCCCATGCAGAAAGACGCGACGGTCTTCCCCCGGTCCAGTGTCTTCCGGGAATTGTCGATGACGCCTTTCTTCATCAGATTGGCTATGCCGTCTGAGAGCAGCTCGGTGTGGACGCCAAGATGCTGCTTGTTCACGAGGTTTGCGAGTATAGCGTTGGGCAGGGTGCCGTAGCCCACCTGGATTGTGTCTCCGTCCTCGACAATCCGGCCGACGTACTTGCCGATCTGTCTGACGAGAACGTCCGGGACTGTCGGGCTGTACTCGAGCAGGGGCTCGTCGTGGGCTACGATGAAGTCCACGTCTGAGATGTGTATGAAAGTGTCGCCGTGAACCCGGGGCATATTCGAGTTCACCTGGACGATCACCTTCGATGCGACCTCGGCAGCTGCCTTCGTGATGTCCACGCTGACGCCGAGGCTCATGTAGCCATTGCCGTCGGGAGGAGACGTCTGCACGATAGCTATGTCTATGGGTATGAACTTTCGATAGAATAGGTCCGGCACCTGGGAGAGGAAGATCGGCGTATAATCCGCGAATCCCTCGTTGACCGCCTCCCGGGTGTTATCCCCCACGAAGAAAGAGTTGTGCCTGAAATTACTCTTGAACTTCTCGTCCGCGTAGGGCGCCACACCCAGAGTCCACACGTGGATGACCTCGGTGTCGAAGAAGGCTTTTGGGTGCCGTTCAACATAGTCGGCGAGGGCGCTTACGAGGTATTGCGGTTCCCCGCATCCCGTACCCACGAAAAGGTGGTCACCCCTTCTTATGGCGTTGAATGCCGTATCTTCGTCAACGAACTTCTCTGGGTACCTCGAACGCATCTTCTCCATCGTCTCGACGTAATGTCCAACTTCCATCTGCCTTCCTCCCGGTCCATCAAGACGGTCGAGCGAAGCCTCGCAATCGTTAGCAGGGCGTTGAGACCATCGCTCTTTATTAAAAGTACGCTAATCAGCGATAATTATTCGAGCAATATCTTTCGGCAATATCATAGTGTTCATTGACACCTAAGCCAGAACCCCCGGTTTGCTCTTGACATAGCAATTCTACCCCTTTCCGGCTATTCTCCAAAGCCGCTGACCGCTCTTCCAGGTCATTGTCTTCACCTCATAGTAATGTTCATCGTCGGAGGTGCTTACTGATTATTTTCAGAGACTGTCGATTCGATTCCTTCCACACTCCTTTTCATAAGGAGAACGTGATCGCTCGTCACGTTGGCGCTTCCGCAACAGAGTAACTCTTGCTGAATAGTAGGTATTACAAAGAAGTGAAACACTTTCTTGACTAATGTAGTTTTTCAAAGA
>JAQUKT010000084.1 GCA_028718945.1 Actinomycetota bacterium
GAACGCGCAAAAAATCTCGGAGTTCCCGGCGCGATATATGTATCGAAGCTCGACAGAGAGCGCTCGAGTTTTGAGCGCACTATTAGTGAAATACAGGAAAGGCTCGTGGGAAACGCGGTTCCGCTTTTTCTTCCCGTCGGAGAAGAACAATCCTTGAAAGGTATTGTTGATGTCATTTCCGGGAAAACATTGGAATTTGAGGGAGCGCGTAATGTCAGGGAAGTGGCGATGTCCGAAGAGTTGAGTTCGCGGTCCGGAGAGGCGAAAGAAAAACTTACCGAGCTGATAGCGGAATCAGATGATGTCCTATTGGAAAAGTATCTCGAAGAGGGAGACCTTGTTTCTGATGAGGTTCAAAAGAGTTTGAAAAAATGCATGGTTGAGGGGAAGTTGGTACCGGTTCTGTGTGGTTCCGCAGCACTTGGAGTGGGGATTCCTCAATTTCTTGATTTCATAATGGAGTATTGCCCCCTTCCTTCCGAACTCTCTGACATAGAAGGAACAAAACCCGGAACTGAAGAAAAATTGAAGATACCAAGAAAAAATGATTCGCCACTCACAGCCCTTGTTTTCAAAACCATGGCTGACCCTTATGTTGGAAGGCTTAACTATTTTCGCGTTTTTTCAGGTACCCTGAAAAGCGACTCTTCGGTTTTCAACTCTACGCGCGAAAAAGTTGAAAGAATCGGGCAACTTTATGCAGTGACTGGTAAAGAGCAAAAGCCCGTTTCAGAACTGGTGGCAGGCGAACTTGGATCAGTCGCTAAACTTGCAGAGACATATACCGGAGACACTCTTTGTAGCAAGGAGAATCCTGTTATTCTCCCGACAATTGAATACCCAAATCCGGTGATGTCTCTCGCAGTTGAGCCAAAAACAAAAGGAGACGAAGACAAGCTTTCTATTGCTCTTTCGAAACTTCAGGAAGAGGATCCGATGCTCAAGGTTTCAAGAGACAGGGAAGTTGGTCAGACAATCATAAGCGGCGCTGGAGAAAATCATCTTGATGTAATCGTTGAGAAAATGAAAAGGAAGTTTGGAGTAGATGTAAAAACGGAACAGCCAAAAGTGCCATACAAGGAGACAATCACAAAAATGGTCCAATCCGAAGGAAAATACAAGAAGCAAACCGGGGGACACGGTCAATACGGACATGTATTCATAAGGATGGAACCGCTTCCAAGAGGGACAGGCTTCGAGTTTCAGGATAAGATTGTTGGTGGTGTAATTCCCCGTCAGTATATTCCAGGTGTAGAAAAGGGCGTTGTCGCCGCAATGAACGAGGGTTTTCTTGCCGGTTATCCCATTGTGGATGTGAGGGTTACGCTGTATGATGGTTCATTTCATACTGTTGATTCCTCGGAACTTGCGTTCAAGATGGCAGCGTCCAAAGCGTTGAAAAGTGGAATGAGCCAGGCTGAGCCGGTTCTCATCGAGCCGATAATGAATGTCGAGGTTATCGTACCTGAACAGTTTATGGGAGATGTCATAGGTGACCTCAATTCAAAGAGAGGTCGAATATTAGGGATGAACCCCCGAGGAAAGATGCAGGTTGTCGAAGCGCAAGTTCCTCTTGCCGAAATGTCGAGATACTCAATAGACTTACGGTCAATAACCGGTGGAAGAGGGTTGTTTTCAATGGAGTTCTCTCATTATGAGGAAGTTCCCGAACATATTGCCCAGAAGATTATTGAGGGTTCCAGGAAAAGTCAGTCAGAATCCTGACGTTCAAGAGCATCTTTTAGTCTTTGCCATACTTCGTCAAGGTCAAGAGGCAGCACCCGGGTGTCTGCGCAAACAGTCATGAAATTCGAATCCCCAGCCCACCTTGGAACAATATGTAGATGAATGTGGTCGGCAATTCCCGCACCGGCAACACGCTCGATGTTCATACCAAGGTTGAAACCATCTGGTCTGAAAGCTTCTCGTAATGCGCCTATGCAGCTCTTTGCGAGAAGCATCATCTCAAGCAATGTCGAAGTATCTACGTCTTCTATTGAACTGATATGCGCATAGGGGGCAATCATCAGATGACCGGTAGAATAAGGATACAGGTTTAGCATGGCAAAGCAGGATTTCTCTCTTTTTACAATCAGAGTTTCTCTGTCGTTTTCAAGGGACGGGTTCTCACATAATATACAAACATTTCTTGAATCAACCTTGTTCACGTATTCATACCTCCAGGGCGCAAATATTATATCCATTTCAAATTCTAAGCGATTGTTTTGACTCGATTTCGCTCAATAGCGAATCAACAAAACTCTTGATTTCAACATTTCTTTCATCCCTGTTAGAAAGCGACCTAACGCTTACAGTATTCGACTGAACCTCTTTATCGCCAACGATAACCATATAGGGTATTTTCATCTGCAATGCTTTTCTTACTTTATTTGCCGTTGTCTCGCGTTCTTTGTTTATTTCGACTCTTATTCTTTCATCCTCCATTATTCTCTTCAATTCAAATGCGTATTCTACATGCCTGTCTGCAATTGGCAGGATTTCAACCTGAACCGGCGCAAGCCAGAGAGGGAATGCGCCAGCATAATGCTCAATCAGAATTCCTATGAATCTTTCGAGGCTTCCTAACATTGCTCTGTGGATCATGACCGGAACATGCTCTTTGTTGTCTTCTCCAATGTAAGTCATGTCGAATCTACGCGGAAGGTTGAAATCGAATTGAATGGTGGGACCCTGCCAGAGCCTTCCAATAGCGTCTTTCAGTTTTACGTCTATTTTCGGTCCGTAAAAAACACCCTCGCCGGGGTCTATAGAATATTCAATTCCTGACACACAGAGAGCATCTTTCAAAAAACCGGTTGCGCGTTCCCAATCTTCATCACTACCGACGTATTTTTCGGGTTTTGTGCTCAATGCGATGTTGAATTCATTGAAACCAAAAGACCTCAGCAGACAAAAGGCAAAATCAAGGGCATTCTCAATTTCATCCTTTGCCTGGTCCATTGTGCAAAATATATGTGCATCATCCTGAGTGAACCCGCGCACTCTCAGTAGCCCATGCAAAACGCCTGAGCGCTCGTGACGATATACGGTACCAAGTTCGAAATACCTAAGAGGGAGTTCCCTGTGCCCTCTGGTTTTCGTTTTGTATATATAGATGTGTGCCGGACAGTTCATCGGCTTTATTCCGTAATCCTGACTTTCGATTTCAAAGAAATACATTGGATAGTTCATTTGCAAATGCCCGCTTGTTTTCCAGATTTCCTTTCTCATTATGTGTGGAGAGATGACAAGCTGATACCCTCTCTTTGTGTGTTCTGTTTTTAGAAAATCCTCTATGGCTGTTCTAAGAATCGCGCCTTTTGGATGATAGAGAACAAGCCCCGGTCCGATTTCTTCCTTTATGGAAAACAAATCTAACTGGGGTCCGAGCTTTCTATGGTCTCGTCTTGCTGCTTCTTCTCTTGAGTGCAGAAACTCAATTAGTTCTTCTTCCGATTTGAATGCCGTTCCGTATATCCTCTGAAGCATTTCATTTGACTCGTCTCCCCTCCAGTACGCGCCAGCAACCGATAGTAGCTTGAATGCCCTCACCCTTCCTGTGCTCTTGAGGTGTGGACCGCGACATAAATCAACAAAGTCACCCTGTTCATAGAGAGTAACCGTTTCTCCCTCGATTTCATGAAGGAGTTCTACTTTGAGGTCCTCTCCCCTATCCCTAAAATAATCTATAGCCTCTTCTCGTGGAATTTCCTTCCTGGTAATTGGAATGTCCTCCTCAACGATGCGCTTCATTTCTTCCTCAATGCGAGAAAGGTTCTCAAGCTCGAGCGGCTTTTCGAGTCCAAAATCATAATAGAAGCCGTCCTCGATCGAAGGACCAATTGCAAGCCTTACATCTTTGAATAACCTCTTTACTGCTTGAGCCATAATATGGGAAGTGGTGTGTCTGTATGCTTCCATTCCTTTGGCAGATTCAAACGAAAGGAATCTGATTTCACCGTCGCCATCGAGACTTCTTGATAAATCAATTGCTTCCCCGTTGAATTCCGCAATGAGTGGTTCTTCTATCTCGACTGATAAATACTCAATTGCTTCGTCGGCGGTTATTCCTTTTCTTAATTCGATTTCAGTTCCATTGATGAATTTGACTTTTATTTTTTCTTCGCTCAATTCTTACCTCTGTTAGAGATTCTATTCTTGTTATCTACCCACAAAAAATATGGTGGGCGCGAGTAGGATCGAACTACCGACCTCTTCCGCGTCAAGGAAGCGCTCTCCCACTGAGCTACGCGCCCACAATCGTGAATTCTTGATTTTGTTTTCATTATGTTATCTTATGGTTGTAAAGAGTTCAACATAGTGGAGGTCCGTTTGTCTTCATGTCTCAAATGTGGCAGGGAAATACCTGAGGGTCAAAAGATTTGCAAGGAGTGCGGTCTTGCCGGTCAAAAGCAGGTCGAAGAATACCTTGCCCTGATGGAACAAATTCGCTGGAAGCGTAAGAAGCGTCCCGATGGAAGATTTGTTGTTATCATATTGACTGGCGTTATTGCTGTGCTCTTTGTGATAGCTATTGTTTTTCTGCTCTCCTTGTTCTCTAACGAGGAGTTTATGGCAAAAGCGCAATCCTCGATCTGCAGGAGGAATATGTCTCGGATCATGGATGCGATAAATGAATATTATGAGGTGAACAATTCTTATCCACCAGCAGGAACATTGAATCCTTCGCATATCCTGATTCGGGACGATTATCTTAATGAAGCTTTAAGGTGCCCTGCTACGAAGCACTACTATGTCCTCGTGAAAAAAGAAGGAAAACTAACTGTAATATGTGATAGTAAGTTGCCGGAACACAAACTCGAGTAGTTTTTTTGAAAATAAGAGGCGGCGGGCGGAGTCGAACCGCCGATGGAGGTTTTGCAGACCTCTGCCTTACCACTTGGCTACGCCGCCCTGAATTGGGTCAGGCCTTGCAATAGCACATTTTCGCTTCTTTTTGACCCTTCCGCTTTTGAATAATAACTCAGAGTGGCATTTACCGCAATTGTTGTCTCGAAAAGAGATGGCTGTGGTTCGCCTTAGAAGAGTAACATCATCTTACATTGATATGTTAAAAAGCCGGGTTATTTCACAAATGCACGATGCAAAACCCTATTCTGAACTAATTCCCAAGCATCTTCTCTAACTCTGAAGCTGTAAGTTCCGCCTGGCGAAGTATGCTCTTGAGTGTTCCTGCTGGTACTATTGAACTGCCGTGGACAGGAATCACAACAATCTTTCCCAAGCCTTCTCTTCTGAGATAGTGATGGCTCCCTTTTATGTGTACTACTTCATACCCATTTCGGCAGAGAGCGGCAAGTAAATCCTTCCCGGAAATTCGAGGTAGTCTTGTCAAGTGGCAACCACAACTTCTGCGATCTCGACAGACCTACTGGGTGGCAACGGAAGCCCCTCTTTTTTTAGAGCTTCAAGATAACCCTCAATTGCCTCGCGGGTATTCGACAGAGCTTCTTCTTTTGACCTCCCCCATGTTGATATATCATCAAGAGAAGGAACGAATGTCACCCAACACTTCTCATCAGGATCAAATTCGACAATGACCTTGTATTCCACAACAAACCTCCAAATGGGGTCACCTATAAGAAGTAAAAGTCAAGACAAAACTTCCCCTGATCCCGGATATCCGGGTTTTTAAGGCTATGTCTGCTTTGAAGGACACCCCGCTATGTGTGCATTGTCTTCCTCTTAGAGA
>JAQUKT010000085.1 GCA_028718945.1 Actinomycetota bacterium
TCTTCCGATCTACCGAGAGAAGCGCGGTGCGGGCAAAGCGCTCCTCGGAGAATTCCCGCGATGTCTGTTCCTCGAGAAAATGAATCAATTCGAGGCACTGCTCTTCTACATACGAAATAGCATGCTGAGGGCTTTCCCCATGGACAAAGGGTGTGTCGAACAGGAAAAGAGGAACGGAGAAAATTCTTGAAAGTTCCTGATACCATTTCACGACAGTCCCGCATATATTGTTGCAGCAAAGCAGAAAATCAGGCTTCGGAAGACCGCCCGGAATTGCGCCTCTCCCTTTTAGAGCCCCGCCTATATCAGTTCTTGCATACGAACAAAGGTCGCGTGAGAAACCTCTATTTTCGGCAATTTCAGAAAGTTCAACAGCCATCTTCGACGCGCCGCACATTGCGCCATGATTCTCGGGATACACTGGAATCACATCCATCGCAATCAGAAACTCAACTGGACCACCGCTTGTTATCCAGCAAATTGGTTTCTTCCCACCTTCAGAAGTTTTTGCTTCAACGTAATATTCGGTCATGAGTTGCTTCATCTGCTCGGCGGCTTTGATCTTCCTGTAAAGTTTTCGTTTGCCTTCCTGGTTCAACTAAGAAATCTCCTCGCTTCTCGAAAGTTAATGGCACTCCCTCATTGTCTCCATAAAAGCCTCGATTCTCGTTCTTATGTTCTCGATTGATACAGAGCCCTGCTCCATTTCAAGCAAAAGTGAAGGCACGCCTCGGTTCTCAAGAGCACGAACCACATAGGGAAAATCAAAGAAGTGGGGGTCGCAGAATTTCAAAAGAAAAAATAACACACCATTTGCCCGCGAGCGCTCCATTTGCAAAACTAATCTCTTTGCGCGCTCATCAAGTAAGCGGTGCTTACACGGGCAAATATCCCTTTCCCATATTCGTTTCACAATAGATAACATTGGTTCGCCTTCCGGCGAAACACAACCCTCAAAGTAGCGTCTTCCAGTGCAGAAATCGTCATCAACTATTGTCCCGCCTGCCTCCTCGAGAATGCGAAGCACCTCCCAGTCGTTCATTACGGAACCGGAACCAAAAAGAGGTATTTTCCCCACATTCCCATAATCATCCGCGCAACTTTCGTTTCCTTCTTTTGACCTCAAGTCCTCAAGCGCTTTGCCGAGAAACGCGTTGTTTTCATCTACATCCATGATCATGCTCGAATAAACGCACATAAGTGAATCTCGGCATGAAACGAGTGCTGGACTTGCTACTCGCATATCGTAGAGTTCGGAAAGTAATTTGCGATTTTTATTGTAGATTTCGATGGAGCCTCTGAGATTTTCGTTACTGACCTCACCAAGGAATAACTCGAGTTTTGACCTTAAATCTTTGAGCTCTTCAAGCATGTACTTGAACGCAAGCTCGCATGAAAACCTCACGGGAAGAATAAAATCAGCGTGAAAGGGAAGGCCTAACTCCCTTCTCCATATATCCGAAAGCCTCTGCATCGTATCGCAGGTATGGGTAAAAATAGTGCCGTCAAGAAAATCGAGCTCGCCTGAAAGCCCCCCCTCGAGAGCCGTGCGAGCAAGAGAGCAACAGTATTGTTGAAGATGCGCACCGCTTCTTGCAATTTCTCTATCTCCGCCAGTGATTCTGAAAGGAAGTGCGCCGGCTGCATGAATCATTTCCACGGGAGCATACGAGCAAAAATAACCGATTACAGGTCTCCCAGTTCTCTTCTTCCATTCCCTTGCATACTCAGTTGGATTTGCCGCCGCTTCTCTTGTTTTTGATATTTCGTTACCCAATTGAAAGCCCCAAATCCTTCAAATCAAGCACTTTTCGCCCTTGACTCGGCAATAAGCGCGGCGCCAAGTGCCCCGGTGTGCTGTGGTTTTTCAGGGATAATTATTTCCGTTCCAAACCTCTCTTCGAGTGCCCTCTGAACTCCCATGTTGAACGCTACGCCGCCCGTCATGACAATCGGTTCTCTTACGGGTATCCTCATCGCCATTGCGTATATTCTCGATGCGACCGCGCTGTGTATCCCGGCGGCAATATCAACTTTGCTTGCGCCTTCCGCAATGCGTGATACAACCTCACTCTCTGCAAAAACTGTGCATACGCTTGAAATCCGCGCCGGGTTCTTTGATTCAAGGGAAAGGGAGCCAAATTCGGTCAGGGCGACCTCGAGAGCACGAGCCATAACTTCAAGGAAGCGACCGGTCCCCGCGGCGCATTTCTCGTTCATCACAAAATCAATTACCCTTCCATCATCGCCAAGCGCTATTGCCTTTGAATCCTGACCGCCCATGTCAATCATGGTTTTTACATCGGGGAATAAAGAATGCACACCTTTTGCGTGGCATGTGATTTCCGTAACCTTCTCAGCCGGAAAATCAACCGAGAGGCGCCCGTATCCAGTTGCCACAATTCTTTCTATTTGCTCCTCGCGAATACCCGCAAGGTCAAGTGCCTCGTCAAGCGCTTTCCTCGAGGCAAGGCGGCTATTATGACCGGTGCTCAATATGCTCTCGGCAATAACGCGACTTTCAGAAAGAATAACTGCTTTCGCTGTCAGAGAACCAATGTCAACACCAGCAAAAATCAATTCCCCTCCATTGATAGCAAAAGCCTCTTCAAAAAACATAACATAGAATACATGAAATTAATCTCGATTTTCCTCAATTCTTTCCGTGTAACCATAACCCAATAGCTGTTATCCAACCTTTGGAGAGGTGATTTTCTTATGAGTCATGTCAGGAGAAATTGGAAGTGTGTTATTGCAAGACCTGACCCCTAATGCCTTCTTCTCATCCGCATCATTTTTCTTGCGCCGTCGCCGCTTTCCGCTTCTCTTATCGTTCTGCCGGTGTAATGGAGAAAAACATCCTCGAGACTTGGTTCGTGCTCGTCGATATATGTGAGTTCAAAGCCATTTCTGTCACAGAAGTCAACGATTTCAGCCACTCTTCCCTCTTCGCTTCCCACACTCAGCAACAGCGAATCTGAGTGCTCTTGAATTTCTTTTACCCACTCAGCTTCACTGATTCTCTGGGCGAATTCATTTTGCCTTTCCGCGACCTGTACTGTTATTAGTTTGCTTCCAGTGCTTTCCTTTAGCTCTTCTGGGGTACCCATTGCCACAATTTTCGCCTTGTCTATTATTGCTACCCTATCCGAGAGGTAATCTGCCTCCTCTATGTAGTGTGTGGTAAGAAGGACTGTCGATCCTTCAGTTTCTTTTGCTCTTCTTATCTGCTCCCAGAGGTCCATCCTGGCTCGTATATCGAAACCGATAGTCGGTTCATCCAAGAAAACCACGTCTGGAGATGTCATGAAGCCTCTTGCCACCTCGAACCTGCGAGCTGTTCCATCGGGGAGGTCTCTTAGCTTTATGTTTTCTTTTCCATTTAGCTCCAAGAGGTCCAGAACTTCCTTGATTCTTTTTTTTCTTTCTTCAGGCCCCATGTGATACATCCTTGCATGGAAATCCAGGTTCTGCCTGCCAGTCAGGTAATGGTCGCTCGCGCGGTCTTGAAAAACTATCCCAATTAACTCTCTGACCTTAGCACGCTCCCTTACCACGTCATGCCCGCATATCTTCGCTTTTCCAGAGGTAGGATGCAGAAGAGTTGCAAGCATTTTTACAGTTGTAGATTTCCCCGCCCCGTTTGGTCCAAGGAATCCAAATATCTCTCCCTTTTGGATTTCGAAGCTTATATGGTCAACAGCCGTGAGGTCGCCAAACTTTTTTGTAAGCCCTTCCACTTCAATGACGGTTTCCATTTTTGCTCGCTTTCCTTTATTTCAAAGAACCCAACGGGATTTTGCAAAATTCATTATTCGTCCGCTCTTCTTCCTGTATAGTGAAGAAGTACATCATCAAGAGTCGGAGTGTGAGAGTTGATAGCCGAAACGTAGAAACCATTTCTATTCGCATATCTTACGACGTCGGGTATCCCTATGCCGTTCTCCTTGATGCTAAAGTGCAACAAATCATCCATTTTTATGTTGCTCACCCAGCCAGTCTGTTCAATCATGCTGGCAAACTTTTCTTGTGTGCCTTTCCCAAGCTTCAAGGAGACTACCTTCCCACCCACGGAGGCTTTGAGGTCTATGGGTTTCCCTATTGTGACAATTTCCCCCTTATGCATTATGGCTACCCTCTCACATAGGTAATCGGCTTCATCGAGGTAGGATGTTGCAATAAAAACAGTCGTCCCACGTTTTTTGTTAGTTTCCAGTGTGAAATCCCACATGTATCTTCTCGTTTGCACATCAAGCCCAATCGTGGGCTCGTCGAGAAAGAGGATTTTGGGGTAGAAAAGCATGCCCCTCACGATTTCAAGCCTTCGAATCATGCCCCCCGAGTAATCTTTGACCTTGATGTTAGCCTGCTCCTCGAGCCCCACGGTCTTCAGGAGCTCGTTCACCCTGTTTTCCCTGTCGGCTTTCGAAAGCCCATACATTCGTGCAGCGAAGTCCAGGTTTTGCCTTCCGGTGAGATAGTTGTCAACAGCCTGATCTTCGAAGACGACACCAATGGATTTTTTAACCTCATTTTTTTTTCTAACTATGTCATGCCCCAACACCTTTGCTCCGCCGGATGTCGGGCGAAGCAGGGTTGCGAGCATGAGTATCGTTGAGCTCTTTCCCGCCCCGTTCAATCCAACCAAACCGAATATCTCCCCCTCCTCGACCTCGTAAGATACCTTGTTGACGGCAACTACTTCATCAAAGACTTTGGTAAGTTCGTTTATCTCTATTGCAGGCATTTCACGCTCTTTCCTCTTGACTCAGCTTACTTCCATTCTCGAGAACTCAAAGGCACCGAGAACCAGAAACAGGATGGCGCAACCAAGGATAACGAGAAGGTCGAGTGCCCAATTCATCGAGTAAACTCCTGTAAGTGCTCCCCTTATTCCATCCACGCCGTAGGTAAGGGGGTTGATATGACAGAACTGGTAAAGTACGGGTATCCCCTTTAACTGTTTGATGGGAACCAATGCTCCAGAACAGAAGAAAACGGGCATCTGGATAAGCATCAAGAATGCCATGAAGCCTTCCGTCTCTTCAAAAAGCCCTCCGAAGGTAAGCCCAAATCCAACGAAGGTGGAAAAAGTGAGAATCATACAAAGCAGGGCGAGAAAGAAGCCGCCAACACTTTTGATATGGAAGTCGTACCAGATTCCGAAAAGAGCACCGACGCCGGTGGTCATGAGGGCTTGAACGATTCCCGTCGTCATTGCCCCGAAACTTCTTCCTATCATGAGCGAAGTCCTTCTTACTGGCGCGACCATCACTTCTTTCAAGAACCCGAACTCCTTGTCCCACAGAACGCTTACTCCTCCCATGGTGCCACCGAACAGCAACCCCATAGAGATAATCCCGGGAACCAAGAATGCGTAGAAGCTGGTGCTGCCGAACATCATCTTTTGCATTGCTTGAACCTGTGGCGACCCCTCTGCATGGAAAAGTCGGCTCATCGGAATCGTCAAAAGTCCCA
>JAQUKT010000086.1 GCA_028718945.1 Actinomycetota bacterium
ATTGGTTTCTATATGTTCACGTTTCCATTCGAACGTTCACTCAATGACTGGCTTCTTTCATCCGTGTTCTTTGTGCTCATTGTAACGCTCGTTGTTTACCTTCTATCGGGTGGGATCAGGTTGAAGCGTGGCCCCGAGATGTTTGCGCCTCACGTCAAGGGGCACCTCTCGATTCTTCTTGCTGCAATTTTTCTTATCAAGGCATGGTCATACAAACTGAACATGTATGAAATGCTTTTTTCGAAACGTGGAATTGTTTGGGGACCAGGATATGCCGATGTGAAAGCGCAACTTCCTGCCCTGTGGATAATGACAATACTTTCGATAGTTTGCGCCCTTGTGGTCTTGGTAAATGTTTATTATCAGGGTTGGAAACTTCCCGTGTTTGCCGTAGGCGCTTTGATTGTAGTTTCCATCATCGCCGGGACTCTTTATCCTCTGATAATCCAGAGCTACCGCGTCAAGCCTGCGGAACTGGCAAAAGAATCGGTGTATCTAAATAGAAACATAGATTTTACGAGAGAAGCCTACAACTTGGACAGAGTAAAGGGCAGAAAATTCGCGGCTGAATTAGGTCTCGACCAGAGTGCCATAAGCCGAAATGATTCCACCATGAAAAACATAAGGTTGTGGGACCCGAGATCAATTATCGAAACATTCGAGCAACTTCAATCAATCAGGCAATACTATGGCTTCCATGATGTTGATGTTGACAGGTACACCGTTGATGGAACTTACAGGCAGACCATAATTGCTGCTCGAGAGATGTTGCAGGCCAATCTTACGGAAGTGGCGCGCACCTGGGTAAATATTGCTCTCGTATATACGCATGGGTATGGAGCGTGCATTTCTCCAGCGAATGACGTATCGCAGGACGGGAATCCAGAGTTCATACTCAAGGATATCCCTCCAAAGGGCTCGACAAACATCCAGATAAGAAGACCAGCCATATACTACGGCGAGATAACAGGCGACCCTATCATAGTTGATACTTCCGAGAAGGAATTTGACTATCCAACTGGTAAGAAACAGACCTACACGAGATACAGGGGAAGCGGCGGTGTTCGAGTGAAATCCTTTTTCAGGAGAATCCTCTTCTCGGCAAGATTTCGGGACATAAATATTCTGTTTTCTGGTCAGATAAGAGGGGACTCACAGGTTCTTTACTATAGAGACGTAAGAACAAGGCTTAAAAAGTGCGCGCCGTTTTTGCAGTTCGATGAGGACCCTTACCTTGTGATCTCCGATGAGGGAAAACTCTTCTGGATTGTTGACGCGTACACAACGAGTTCGTACTTCCCATATTCTGAACGATTTGAGGGATATGGAAACTACATCAGGAACTCGGTAAAGGCTGTTGTTGATGCCTATGACGGTGAGGTTTCCCTGTTTGTCGTTGACCCAAAAGACCCGGTTATTTCCACATATAGGAAAATATTCCCTGAGATATTCAAGGATTTCAGCAAAATGCCCACGGACTTGAGAAAGCACATTCGTTATCCCGAGGACCTTTTCGTGATTCAGGCTGAGATGCTGCGCACGTATCACATGACAAACGTGAGGCAGTTCTACAACAAGGAGGACCTCTGGGATTTCCCAAACGAAGTGACGGATGGAAACAAACAGCCGATGGACCCCTATTACGTGATCATGAAGATTCCCGGGGAAAATGTCGAGGAAATGGTTCTGATGCTTCCTTTTGTTCCTCACAACAAGCAAAATATGATTGCTTGGCTCGGGGCGCGCATGGATGGAGATAAATATGGAGAACTGATAAACTTCCTTTTCCCCGCGGGCAAATTGGTTTACGGACCCGAGCAGGTCGAGGGTCTTATCGAGCAGGACCCCGAGATTTCAAGGCAACTTTCTCTATGGCGGCAGGCAGGTTCGCAAGTTATCAGAGGGAACCTGCTTGTTGTCCCTGTTGAGGAATCGCTGATTTATGTCGAGCCACTGTATCTGAAAGCGACTGAGATTCCGATACCTCAGCTCAAGAGGGTAATACTTTCGTATGGGCAGCATGTTGTGATGGAGACTTCCCTCGATGCGGCAATAGCAAGAGTTTTTGGGGGTGCGTCCCCATCAGCTGAAGTTGCCGAGGTTACGAAGCCATCGGTTAAGGAAAGCATACGGGAACTCACCTCGAAAGCAGTGGAACTGTTCGACAAGGCAGTTGAGGCGCAACAAAAGGGAGACTGGGCTTCATACGGAAACTACCTGAACCGGCTCAAGGGATTGCTGGACCAACTCAAGCAGGCTTCGGAGAGTAAGTAATGTCAAATCATACCGAGTTTCTTGGCAAAATCGAGATAGCCCTTCAAGAGTAGCCGCATTGTACCTGCCGTCTCGTAGGATATGCTGCAGTTTTTCCGGCTGCCTTCAATACACTGTCGTGTTCTGGTTACGAAATCCTCGAGTTCCCTGGAAGAGGCAATATAATCACATGCTGCTCTGTTCAGAGTTGCTGATATGTCGGGTGAGTCAAGAATGCCTTTCTTTATCTTCAAGTGCCCGTCAGCTTTCTCTATGGCGAACGTCTCGCCATCAATGGTAGCCTGAATTTTTGCCCCTTCCTTCAGATACTCAGCAATTTTCGAGCCGGGATACTTGTCAAAAACTTCTTGGAGTATCTTATGGGTGCTTTTCGAATTTTTCCTATTTCCCATTTCTAAATAAAAATACGCTACTCGAGCCTTACAACCTTTTCACTGTATTCTTTTCCGTTCACGCTTACAAGCACGTAGTTATAGAAACTCTTTGTGCCAAAAATTTCTTGGTGCGGACCCCCTGCTCCGCCCGTTACAGTAATGAACAGATTATCCTCTTTTTCTCTTTCGTATATATGAAGGTGGCCGCAGAAGAGTTCACAAACTCCGCCGGCAGAGAGAACCGGAACCAGGAAATTGTTTGCCTCTATCCCTGCAATCTGGGCTTTGCTTGCCTTGGGTGAGTAGGGATAGCGAGGCGGAACATGGCACACCGCAAATATATGGGTAAATTTCTTTTCACGTGCTTTCTTTAGATCATTTTCAACCCATGCTCGTTCCTCCGGGTAGAAACCCAATTCCGGGGTGCTGTTGTCTATCAATACGAAGTGAGAGTTCTTGTAATCAAATGAAAGCCTTGCCGGAGCGATGTATTTCTCGTAACCAAGGGAGACAGGAAGGCTCGCCACATCGTGATTTCCGGGAACAGCATAGTACCTTATTCCGGTTTCCTGCATCACCCTCTTGAATGTTTCAAATTCCTCTTGAGACCCGATCGCAGTCAAGTCCCCGGCAATTATGAGAAAATCTACATCCTTGGCGGCTTGAAGGATCTTGGAGAATATCTCGTAATTGCCATGCGGGTCTCCACAAACGATAAATTTGAAATTTGCCTTGCTTTCGTCTTTTTTTGTAATTTCTACTTTGTGTTCTGATTTTGATCGGCTTTTCTCAGGTGTGGAGCCAGTGCAGCCGATGTTTGGAAGCGCCAGTAACAAAACGGCGATGATTGTTATTATTATTGAGCAATTTTTCCTATCAGATTGGTTCATTTCAGTAGATGATACCGTATTATTTAGCGATTGTGGTTTGAAATGTTAGTTCATCGTCCCATAGATACCCTAACATTCGAGCGCCCCTGCATCCACACGAGCCTCAAGTGCTCCCTCGACGTACATCCTCATAGCCTTGGTCAGGAGCCTTGCTGGCGCGGCGCAGAATGACACTCTCGGTGCGTCAACCTACCTATGGGACGGTGCATTAGGAATGGCACGGGAAAGTTCGAAATCTTTGCTATTTGGCTTCAAGCCTCAGTCTTTTATGAACCGGCAGGCACCGGAGAAATCGCTTCTCGATGAAAGCCTTGAAACCTTGACCACATCGCCCGTTTGGGGCGCGTGAATGAACATGTCGTTGCCGAGATAGATGCCAACGTGGTGGGGAGGCATTCCGAAAAACACGAGGTCTCCGGACCTTGCCTGTGATATGGGCACTTTGATACCGCGGTTGAATTGCATCGCTGCGTTATGAGGCAGGCTTATTCCGTAGAGTTTGTAAACGTACATTGTCAGTCCAGAGCAATCGAAGCATATTCTATGCTCCCCTGTCGGGCATTTGCCGGGACCTTCTCCCGCCCAGTGATAGGGCACTCCAAGATATCTCATGGCGGTTTTGGCAATTCCCGCTTCAGGGGCATTGACAAGAACTTCCTTCGCTCTTTCTTCAAGTGCTTTAGATTCTGCTGCTCTCCTGCGAGATTCTTCCGCAAGCATTTGCTGGATTTCCTGATTTATGCTGGCAAGCAGCTGCTGGCGTTCCGCGAGTTTTTGATTTATCACATTTTTCTCCGCTGCCGCTTGCTGGACAAGCCCCTCCTCCTGATGCTGCTGTTCGGCGAGATTGCGCTCGATGTCGGCAACAGAATCCCTTGCCTCTTTGATTCTGTTGATGAGACTCGTGTCGCTTTCAGTAACCCGCACAACATAATCAGCACGCTCCAGGAAGTCCGAAAAATTCTTTGTATTGAGAATGACTTCTAAGGCAGACGTGCGGCCATTCTTGTACAATGCACATGCGCGCTGGTTCAGGATTTCCCTTCTTTTGTAGAGGCTCTGTTTTATCTCGCCGAGATGCTGTCGGGTCTGGTCAACTTTTTCGGTGATCTTATCGAGTTCGCTTTTTACCCTGTCGTATGCCTCAGTGGCGACTGACAATTCTTTGTCCAGTGCATCGATTTCTCTTGAGACTTGAGCAGCCTGCTGACTCTTGGTTGCAAGGTCCCCTTGAGGCACAGCCATGACGAGTTGGGTCGGAAAAGAGAAAAGCAGTGCCAGCAATATGAAAAGAACCAAATTCAATCTTTTGCTTGCTATCAAAGATGTCTTCATTTTCTTCCTTTTCTCTTTAGTTTCCTCAATGAAAAATGTCAATTTGAAAAAAATCCTTTTAACATTATCCTACCTGTTTGTGTAAGTGGTCAATGTCTATTGTTAATTACTGTCAATAGTTATTTATATATTTTCGCTTTGTATTTATCGGCTCTGTTGATTTTATTCTTTAGTGTTTATAAATGATACGTTTGTTGGTTCTGATTATTATAGTTACTGGGGTTAATCTTTGGCAATTATTGTTATGGCCTCTTTGCGGGTAGCGATTTGGGGATGAATCATTTCAAGCGTTTGTGGAGATCAGAAAGCGAAAAACAGGAGAAAGTCGCTCTTGAAATCGCGTTGACGTTGAAGCAGAATAGTAAAGAAGAACAAACGACGCGGGGTGGAGCAGTTTGGAAGCTCGCTGGGCTCATAACCCAGAGGTCGCAGGTTCGAATCCTGCCCCCGCTACCATCCAAGTAATGCTCCACAGAATTTCCGTGGGGCAGGTGAGAAACTGCGATGGGTCACCGCGCGACTCACATAGGCTTTCTTCTA
>JAQUKT010000087.1 GCA_028718945.1 Actinomycetota bacterium
TCATAATTGCGGAGAACTTCGAAATTGATGAAGCTCTCGGTCAATACCTCCGGGGACATCTTGAAATGAACGAAGATGGAACAATAATTGTGAACAAAGAAACGCAGATGACTTCAATGGAAGGAGCATTCGCAGGAGGTCTTGCAGCAGGCTCCTGTTTTCTCGTGTCAGAAGCAGTCGCGTCAGGCAAAAGAGCTGCTGTGGCAATAGATGGATACATCCGTTCGCAAAAAACCCGATGAAACTCTTTCACCTGTTCCCTTCGCACCAGACAGACGACGTCTCGTCCATTCTCCTTAAAACGCCGAGAAGTATTTCTCCGCACATCCTCAAGGCTTCTCCATCAACTTTTTCAAGAGTATCCCTCGAACTGTGGATGCACGACGCCGTTGAAAGAAAGCTCGTTGCTTCAATGCCGTGCTTTACCCAGGGCATGTGGTCGGCAGCGGCGCCAACCGGAAGATAAAGTCCCTTGATTTCTGTTCCCATCTGGCTTGCAACGTCTTTAACCATATCGTTCAATCTTCGGCTTGTAAATATGGGTGGGAATTCGAATCCGCTGTTCAAAAAAATCCTTCCCTGTGGAGAAAAGGGGATGTCGAAATTTAGCATGAATGTCTTATTGGATTTCAGTTCATCCTCGTGCTTCAAAAGATAGTTGATTCCACCACACAAGCCCGCCTCCTCACAGCCAAATGAGCAAACAAGGACATCAAAATTCTCAGGTGGCTCCCCGATCAGTGCTCTTGCCGCCTCAAGAATTATCCCTTCCCCGCAAGCATTATCAAGAGCTCCAGGAGAGCGGTTTCCCGTAAAGTTGAAAACGAGCATGAAAAGCAATATCGATGGAATTAGTGAGATATAGAAAACGGCAGTGTTCCCAATCGAACTTTTATCGGCAAAAGATATTGTTCCGGTAAGAAGAAAGACAAATCCAAAAATTATTGCCCCTAAAAAGCCGAGGATAAAAAGAGCCGCTCTCAACATCACAGGCATAACCTGGCTTTTTGAATCGTAATGAGCGGAAATAACCACGACTCCCTTAGGCTCTTTCCCCTCTATTTTCCCTACGAGATTTTCGCTTTTTTTCAAGCCGCCGCGACGAGCAAATGTTTCAAATGCGCCCGACCATTTGAAACCCACGTAAATGCCAACAAGAATTACCAGCCCGACTATCATCGTGTATTTGTTCTCCAATAAGTAAAGAACTGAACCAAGCAAGATGAGCACTGAGAGAACCAGGCAGCCAATCGGGAGAAACAGCACCAAAGGAGCAGTCGAATAAGAGAATTCCTCCCCTTTCATCTGAACTCCGATTTCCCCTCCAGCCTTTCTAATATAATCCTGAGCCTTCCTCTCACCATCGGAACCCGGAAGCCTCCGCAAACTCGCCAGTTGTTCAATGTGCTCAAACGCTTTTTCGGAATCAAACCTTCTCTGCAATGTTTCTCCTTTGCTTGAAGCTCATATACCAAGATTCAGAGTAGAAAATCAAAGCTGTCGGTTCTTTTTGTTCTTGCTATTTTTTCAAAAACATTCATAATTCTTCTCATGGAAAGACCGTCAAAGGTTCATTACAAAGACTCATTTTATCACACTACTCTAAAGGGTAATCAGAAAAGCGGCATTCTCAAGAAAAACAGCTCAAAGCGGGCAATTCCTAACATCAAAACGAAAGAGCTGACCTTCATTTCAATTTTCATCATCTTCTTTTCTCTTGTTCTTTTCTCAGGTTGCGGGGAAAGCGGCCCAAAACAAGATGAAAGTACGGGTGACAATTTTTACGTAAGGGAAACCGTTGTCGAAGTGCTCAACGAAAGCAGCCGAATCGAAGAAGAAATCCGCTCAAAGATACTTCTCGCAAAACAGGGCAGCATGAGTCTAAACGACGCTCTTGACTGCTTTGTTGACCCAAACAAGGAATTAGTCTCCCTGATTGAAGACGCCTCTGCCCCTCCCGACCCGCCGGACAAAAAACTCAAGGAAGCAAGAGAACTCGTATGCGAGTACCTTAGAAACCGTGTTCATCAGTTAGAGGGATGCATGAACGCAAAGTCAGCAGATGAACTCGAATCACTTTACAACGAACCTGTTGCCGAATTGACAGGAGAATTTGGCGAGATCCGCTCGATATTGATCGAATATGACCCTGAAATCGAAAAAATGCTTCAGTGATTTCATGTTGTTTTCATAAGCAACCGGCAAGTCCGCCACAGCCTCCGCAAATTGCATTTTTTTTGATATACTAAACTGGCAGTGCCATCTGGAATTGTCTCGACCATCTATATACTTCGAGCAGGAGAGGTTTTGAATAAGAAAGATATTCCTAAATCGCGCGATTCACGAAAGGAGGAATAAAATGTCATCAAGAGTCGCAATTGCAGGAATCGGAACAACGAATTTCAGCGTTACTTCACCAGGTGTCTCCTACCGTGAACTTACTTATGAAGCGGCTGTAAAGGCGTATGAGGAAGTTGGAATCGAGCCGAAAGACGTGGATTCATTCGTCTGCACATCTGAGGACTTCTGCGAGGGATACAGCATCTCTGACGAATACGCAAACGACCAACTTGGCGCCGTTCTAAAGCCGGTTCAAACGATTTCCGGCGATGCCATACATTCGCTTGCTACTGCCACGATGCTCATCCTGACCGGTCATTTCAATATCGTGGTGGTTCAGGCACTATCGAAAATGTCAAATGTAAAAACGATTCCTGAGATCATGAACTTTGCTTTTGACCCGATTCTCAACAGACCCCTTGACGAATATTATCTGTACGTATCCGGGCTCGATATGAATAGATTCATCTTTGAGGGTCGAGCCAACAGAAATCAATGTGCGATGGTAGTCGTCAAGAACAGGAAAAACGCCCTTCTCAACCCGCAAGCCGCCTACGGCGCCTCCCTTTCCGTCGAGCAGGTACTGACCTCGGAACCCGTAGCAGAACCGGTGAGAAAACTCGACGTGGCAGGCATCGCGGACGGAGCCATTGTTATGGTGCTCTGCTCCGAAAAAATCGTATCAAGTCTCACCAACAACCCAGTCTGGGTAAAGGGAATTGGCTGGGCAAGTGATTCTCCCACCTTAGAGTCAAGAGAATGGGGGGAATCGGCGTCCACAATAATAGCCGCCGATATGGCTTACAGGATGGCTGGCATCACGTGTCCTGCAAAAGAAATACAAATTGCTGAAGTTTCCGATGAGATTTCCTACAAGGAACTCCAGCACCTCGAAGCACTGAGGCTTTTCGAGCGGGGTCACGCAGGTGTCGCCCTGGAAGATGGAAAAACCTTTCCAGATGGCGTACTTCCTGTCAACACCTCGGGAGGCAGCCTTGGTGTGGGTCATCTCTTTGAAGCAACCGGTGCTCAAAAAGTCGCCGAGATCTTCACCCAGCTAAAAGGTCATGCAGGAAAAAGACAGGTAAAAGATGCCCACTCCGGGCTCGCTCAGAGCTGGCGTGGAGACCCGAGCACTTCAAGTGCCGTGGTTGTTCTTTCCAATTCGTAAGGAGGTGTAAGAATTGGGCCAGAAAGTTGCGGTTGTCGGCGCCGGAATCACAAAGTTCGTCCGTCGCGCTCAGGAAACAGGCAAGGAACTCGGCTGGCAGGCAGCAAAACTCGCGCTTGATTCATGTGGATTGACTCTCGAGGACATTGATTGCGTCTCGATGGGAACCGCCCCGGACGCTTTTGATGGAGTTCACATGAAAGGCGAATATCTTCTCGATGGCGGTGGCGGATACAAGAAACCATATATGAGGCACTACGTTGGAGGCGGAACCGGTGTTTTTGCCCCGATACATGGCTGGCTTCATGTTGCTTCCGGTGTATTCGACACATGTCTGGTGGTCTGCTCGGAAAAAATGTCTTCGTGCCATCCGCATCCACAGGGGGCATTCAAAACGATTTTCGACCATACAACAGAGCAACCACTTGATCCGACGCTTATATGGATATTCGCGCTCGAGTATAACCGTTACATGCAAACTTACGGCATTTCAAAAAGAGATATTGCTCTGGTGTCCGTGAAGAACAAGAAAAACGCTCTTGACCATCCAGCGGCACAGCTTCCAATGGAAATAACGGTTGATGATGTGCTGAACTCGGAAGTCCTTGCCTGGCCAGTGAACAGACTTGACGTAAGCCCCTCTTCCGACGGTGCAGCAGCTATAGTTCTTGCCGGTGAAAGAACCGCTCGAAGAATCACCGACAAGCCCGTCTGGATCGAAGGAGTTGGATGGAGTCTTGATACCGCCTACTGGGCAAACCGCGACCTTTCATATCCCCGATATGTAGAAAAAGCAGCCAGAGTGGCTTACGACATGGCTGGAATACGCGAGCCAAAGCGCGAAATTGAAATTGCCGAACCGTATGACCCGTTCACATACAAGGAACTCCACCACATGGAAGGACTAATGCTCGCAGAAAAAGGCGAAGCGCCTCAGCTTCTCGTTGATGGAGTAACCCAGCGTGATGGAGACCGACCCATGTGTCCTTCAGGTGGCGCTTTAGGGGTTGGAAATCCCATTGCGGCAACGGGTTTAATGAAGGTCATAGAAATATTTCTGCAGCTGAGAGGAGAAGCCGGGCCAAGGCAGGTTCCCGGGAATCCAAGCTGCGGTCTTGCTCAGGCATGGGGAGACCTGATGCAAGTCGGCACGGTCGTCGTTATGAAGAACAGATAAGGGGGCAAAAATGGAACTCGAGAAGATGAAACTCGGAGGGGCTCATCTCAGGGCACAGGACATAGAAGCCGGGAAAGTTCTTTCAATAGCCCAGAAGCCAAAAATCGAATACGCCTGGGATAACGGAGTGGCAATCGGTCGATACCTCGAGGAACTCAAGAAAGGGAGAATAATCGGAAGGAAATGCAACAAATGCAGGAGAATAATGATTCCACCGAGAATGTTCTGCGAATTCTGCTGGCGAAATACCGATGAGTGGGTATATGTAAAAGACACAGGCACTGTGAACACGTTTTCCATATGTTACATAAATTGGGACGCCTCGAGAATCCCAAAGGGGAAACCTCCGTATATCCCAGCAGTAATTCATATTGACGGAGCCACACCCGGAATGGGGATTCTCCATAAACTTGGCGAGGTTGCTCCTGACGATGTAAGAATAGGCATGAAGGTCAAGGCAGTCTGGAAAAAGCCTGAAGAAAGAGAGGGCTCAATTCTCGACATTCTTTACTGGAAACCAACAGGAAAACCCTCTAAGAAAAGCAATAAGAGCAATCTTAACAAAAAAACGCCAAAAATGAAGGC
>JAQUKT010000088.1 GCA_028718945.1 Actinomycetota bacterium
CCTCGGCGATACCCACTGCCCTGTCAAGAGCGGTTCCGAGAAGCTTTCTCACGAGCGGCATCCTGCTTCTTGCGATAGAGCGTTTTGAGCCCGTATCTCTTGCGATTCCTCTCGAGCGCTGCGCGTCGAGAATTTCCGAGGAGTCTCTCGAGAGTGTTGGAACCAGTCTAATGGAAAGAGCGGTGAGGAGCGCGGAGCGAAGCCCGCTTTTGAGCATCCCCAAAGCACGGTCGGCGTCAAGGAGTTCGGAGAGAAGGGCGAAGGCAAGAATAACCGCCGAAAGCCTCAATGCCATTCCTGTTCCGTAAACTATTGCTTCGAGAGTAATATCAATTCTTCCGAAGGCGGGAATCAAGATGCCCTTCCAGAGAAGCGTTTCGCCCTCTCTCGATACGAGGGCGTTTATTGCTATTGCGACGATGCCGATGACGCTGCAAATCTTCAACCACCAGAGCCATTTCTTGAAAGAATCAGTGCTTGCGAAGAGAATGCCAATTCCCACTATGAGCGCGATTTGAAGAAAGGGGTTTGATGAGTAGAGCGAGGCAATCAGGATAAGTGCGGCAAGCGCTGCCTGTGTCGCGGGATGAAGTTCTTTGAGCATATTTCTTCTCTTAGAAAAAGGTTTCATTTTTGCCTCGAGGGTAGGGGATGCACTTTTCCATCGCTTGAAAGAAAGACGCCGAAATTTCCGTAAAGCCCGTCCCTGCTTGTCAGAAGCTTGGCGGCGGTTCGTTCGCCCTTGCCTCCGGTTGTGAGAATGAGCCAGAGGGGACTCTCATCGCCAAGCCCTGAACTGACCGCAACAATAGCTCCCGAGACTGACCTTTGATTTTCTAATTCCCCTTTCTCGTTGACCGGGATTATCTTCCCTCCTTCGAGTGCGATGAGCATTCCGTTTCTTTTTCTGTTCTTGGCTAAGCCTTGAATTGATTCTTGCGGATTTTCCGCCCTCGCGAATACCATTGTGGGGAGATTCACATCTGCTTCTACTCGCGCGATTCCTTCTTTGAACGATACCCGCAAGCCCTTGTCCCGGAAGAATTTCCTCACACGTGATGCGATTTCTTTGCTTTCCCTGTCAAAACAAATCTCAATCGGTTTTTCGCCCCGATGAGAGGTGTAGAACGGCGCGGGATACATTCCGACAACCGCCGGTATGAAGTTGTTCTTGTCCCAGGAATGGTAGTCCCACCAGACGAAATCACCATCTTTGAGACTAAATGAGTCAGAGCCTCTGTTGGGAAGAATCCCGTTCACGTAGTAAAACCAGTCGCTCGAGGCACTTTCAACGCTGGAGCCAAGACCGTCAATCGCACTCACGAAACCGCCGCCGTATGAGGTTCGAACATCCGCGACAGCTTTCAGTGCATCTATTACGGTTTCCCCTTGCTTTACGCGAACGGTTGATTCCTTGAGGGGGGAGCGCCCGAAATCTCTCGTCAGTAGAAGGTGAACGCTGATTTTCTCTGCGCTCGAGTTCCAGGGCATGAGAGTGCAGCCCTTCAAGCCCGCGCTGATCGCGGCTGCACAGACGAGCACCACCAGAACCACATATATGAGGCGCTTCTTCAATTCTTTTTACTTCCTCAAAACAACCAGCCTGAATGCAATTCCTTGATTCTTTAGTTCAAGGGAAATCCGAGACTTGTCCCACCGCCAGTAAATCCGGCATTGTTGAAATATATTGGTCTTTCCGCAATGATCGGGATCCCAGAACTTATCTTCACCGAAACGTCAGCATTCTCACCCACAACATCATTGACCTTTAAGGTTGCCCTTGTATTCGCCGGCACTCTCATGTTTTCTATCTTCTTGTTGAAGGCTCCGTCTTTTGCTATGAGATATGTTATTTCCAGTAGGGCATCACGGTTGTTCGGGTTTGAGATAGTTAGATATGTCTTAAAACCCGTTCTCGTTGTCCCTTCGGCAAATTCCCAGGCATGAGCGGCATATTTTGCGCCAATTGTATTATGGCCGCCGGACCATGCTTCTCCCGGTATTCCGGTGGGATAATTGAAGTACATTGGCCGTTCGCATATTACTGGCTTGTTGCAATCAACACTCATGCTCACGTCCTTCTCGTTACCGGCTTCCAAATTGACATTGATTGTTGTCCTCGAATTGGCTTTGAGATTGTATGTTCGAGACATGGGCCCTCCACCTTCGGCTGTCACATATTCGACGGTTGCGCTTGCGCCCACCCCATTTGGATTCAGCAAACAGAGCCACTCACGAGACCAACTCCTCGTTGTTCCTTCAGCGAAGTACCAGGCGTTTGCGGGAGTATTGAGACCGGAGGCGTTGTGAACACCGGAAACTTGAATTGGCACCTCAACATTGAAATACATAACCCGTTCGGAGACAACTGGTTTGTTTGAAGTTACCGAGACTGAAACGTCTTTCTCCTCACCGACCCTCGAGTTTATGTTTATTGTTTTCCTCGAATGCGAGGCGACTGCGAAATTTTCGGCGAGGGGCTCTCCCTCATTGAAAAAGTATGTGAGAAGAACATTTGCCTCATCATCACCCGGATTCTGAAGCGCAAGCCATGTCGTATAGCCCTGTCTCGTGCACCCTTCCGCGAACATGAAGGAAGTTCCGGGATCGCTTGCTCCCATAACCTGCTCTCCCCCCGAAATGTCGCCAGTATTTACATACATTGCGCGCTCAGCAACGAAGTCCCCAGTGCCGGAAATGCATGCGGCAACATCCTTTTCCGAACCAATAGACTCGTTTACGTTCACAGTCGCCCTTGATTCAGCAGGAACCGTGATTTCTTGTTCCTGTGTTGTTCCATCACCGAGCATGTAGGTTATGTTGATTTTCTTTTGCTGGTTTTCAAAGTTTCCAATACAGAGGTATTCCTGATAGCCCGAATGCGTGCATCCTTCTGCGAAAAAAAAGTCCCTTTGAGGAGCGCCTTCAGTTGCAAATATTGTGAGCCCCCCGGTCGAGTTAACGGAGAGAAGACCATATTGCGTTGGAACGGGAGAACACTTCCCTTCATTGCTCTTCCAGACTTCCTTGCCACTTGCTGTTTCCAGAACTGTAACCCCGGGATTTGAAGAATCATCAATCCCGACCGCTACTTTTCCTGAAGCAATAGCGGAGGACATATTCCATCCACCAACTCCATCCTTCTTCCATAAAAGATTTCCGCCGCCTTTATTTTTTGCTCCCGCGGTGAAAGCGGAGGTGCTGTTTCCAACCCCCCACTCATTTCCAGAAGTCACCACAACCCCTTCTCCCACTGCGGGAGTTCCGCTTGTGGGAAGAACCTTCGCTTTCCATTCCTCCTTTCCAGTATCCTCGTTTACGCAGTAGAGATGGCTTTCCGGGCTTGCGCCAAAGGGAAAATCATTGAGGTAAACAAACCCATCGGAAACGCATACTGAGCCAGTTACATCGTTTTTATTGACGGTGCTGAAAAATCCACTCGTTCCCCAGGAGGAGACCGGCTTTCCGGTTTTTTTGTCAAGGCAGAAGACCTTCCCGTTCGGAGTGAACCCGAATGCTGCCGATTGCCCCACGAATACTCGCTCTCCATCAACGGCTGCGGTTGAAGGTGCCATTGAGTTTGAGTCGAGATTAAATGTCCAGACGCGCTTCCCGTTTTTTGTCAAATCGAGGCAGTAGTAACAGCCGTTGTTATAGTCACTGATGTATAGATAATCTCCATCAATTGTTGGGGAGGAATTGCAGACAAGGGCACCTGCCTTTATGGTTGTAAGGTCTTTTTCCCATAGTTTTTTTCCGGAGGTAGCATCGAGGGCATGAATCTTGCTTCCCGAACCGATACAGACAACACCGCCGGATACTGCGGGTGACGACCAGGACCAGTTTTGAGGTGCGGCAATCGGGGTTTCCCAGATTTTATTTAGCCCTGGAAGACCAAAGCAAACTATCGAACCAGTTCCTCCATCCTGACCCGCATATACAAACGCGCGGTTTCCCGAGACAACCGGCTGACTTCCATCGCGGATTAGAATTGGATCTGTCTTCTTTACGCCTGCCGCATTAGCGGGAAGCTCGACATCAAGATAGCCCTGATTTGCTTTATCCTTGTGGAACTGGCTCCATTCGTTTGCTTCCTGGGCATGAGCATTCTTGTAACCAACTACGGTGGAAAGTGCCAAAGCGAGAAGAAGAACCGAAATAAGAATGTTCAGGAATAAAGCGGGTCGCCTACCCTTTGCCCCATGCCTTTCATGTACTTTGGTGTTTCTTTTCATGACTTCTCCTTTCTTCTTGAAACTCTTGACCTAAAAAAACCGCCTCCCGGTATCGAGAGACGGTTTGTAAGCATTTTACTTGCCACAAACATTCCCGAACGCGAGGATGCTTTAGGCTATCCGCGAAGGCAGGTCTCCTGACTCGGTTCTATGCTTCCCGCCCTTCCCGGCTTTGAGCCAGTGGTCTTGCGGGTTGCTCCCCATCACAGTGGCGCGCCCGTGCCGGATTCTCACCGGCTTCCCTATTAAGGCATCTGCCACCACTCGCGGCATATTATTCAGTTTTCAAATGGGGTCAGGTCTTGCAATAACACATTTTTGTTTCTTTTCCTGACCATACGCTTGTTAAATGATAACAAAGAGCAGTATTTCCTGCAATAGTTAGGTAGGCTATTATTTTTCAAGATGTTCTTTGCTCATGTTTTGTTTTGAGGAAAGAGGTTTGGTTTTCTATTGTGACCCCGTTCCAAAGAGTTAAGGAGGTTTCGATTGCAGACAATAAAGGTAAAGACGTCATCGAGAACGGATATGAAGGAGATCACCTCGGAGGTTTCATCGGTGGTAAAAGCCTCAAAACTCGAAGAGGGCGCCTGCCTTGTTTTCGTTGCTCACACCACTGCTGGAATTACAATCAATGAGAACGCTGACCCATCCGTAAGGGAAGATGTTGCTTCAACTCTGGAAAGGATGGTTCCATGGGCTGGCCCATACAGGCACGCCGAGGGCAATTCAGCGGCGCACATAAAAGCCTCGCTTGTTGGGCAATCAACAATCGTTCCTATCAAGAGCGCCCACCTCATGCTTGGCACCTGGCAGGGGATATTCCTATGCGAATTTGATGGACCGAGGGAAAGGCTCGTTCACGTAGTCCTTCTCCGGGCGTAGATACAGCGGTTCTTCTCGAAAGAGGTTTTTTGATGCGCTAT
>JAQUKT010000089.1 GCA_028718945.1 Actinomycetota bacterium
CTGATTCTGCTGTTTTTATCAACACCATCAGCACCAATGAGAGTTCTGTGAAGTCACAGCCCAAAGCAGTTTCTCAAGTGGACAGATATTCCTCAGTAGATATTTGTCTATGAAGTTGCGAACTATAGCTTGCCTTGAAGAGCAACCCCATTTGATTGATGGGGAAAGCCGGATTAGCTTTCAAGTGCACGATGCAAGACCTGACTACATCTTCTACTTAACAGTCCTTCCCCATGCGGCAAACCGTCCGTTGGTGACTACCTTTTTGAGGCCTGTTCCTTTTGTCATAACGGTATAAATGTCGCTTGGCGCACCCTGTGTTTCCCTGCCGAACTCCTGTGTCGAGAAAGCGAGTCGCTTGCCATCAGGGGAGAAGCACAAGTTGTCGGCGCCCACGTTCACGCCGCTGGTATCGATGTAGCGCCTGTCTGAACCCTCAGGGCTCATGAGAGTTATCTTGCCGAGAAACTCCGTTCCCGTTCCGCTGTGGCTCAATTCCACAGCGGCGATGCTCCCGTCAACCGGCGATATGTCGAAAGCGAAATAGCCCTTGTTCATGCCCCCCTGCGCGGCGCTTATCTCGAAGTTGGCGATCGTCGTCTTGTTACTGCCGTCCGCGTTCACCCGTGCTATGGCAACGGCCGGAGGTCCTCCCCCCGGGGACTCATTGAAATAGATGAAGCCGCCGTCAGTTGAGAACCTCGGGTTGGAGAAGCTGCTGCCACCGAACAAGTCATCGGTTCTGACCAGAATATCAAGATTGCCCTTTTCCGGACCCTTTAGCCCATAGACGGCGACAGCCTCGAGAGCGTATTCTCCACGGCCTCCGCCCTCGGTTTCCTGGTATGCGTGGTCCCTCATGACGAAAGCAATCTTGTTCCCATCCTGGGAAAAAGAGGGCTCTCTGCAGTCCCGCTGAACCCAGACGGTCCCTTCCTGTCTTTCGAAAATAGGCTTCCATCCGGAGGATGTCCCCCACTCCTGCGGAGTCACCCTCTCGGGGTTTCTGCCGTCGGAATTCGAGATATAGATGGATGATACAGGTGGAGGTGTAGGGGAGAGCGTAACGTCCCTCCTGGGATCACTTTCAGTGTGCGTATATGCGATGCTTGATCCATCGACGGAGATGTCCGGCTCCGTGTCAAAGCCTGAGGTTATAGTTCTCTCGCCAGATCCGTTCTCTCTTGCGCGCAGCAACTTGTAGTCACGTTCGAATACAATGAAACCGGTAGGGGTCTTTTTTTCTTCTTGCGGTTTCTCAGGCTTGGTATTGTGCGCGGTTTCCCCGGATTTCTCGCCGCACCCTGAGGCAAAGGCGAAACATAAAGCGATACAAAGAAAAAGCCCGATGATGAATGAGCCTCTCCCGGTTCGCTTACTGCCGAGAACTGCGCGGTGATTTCCTTTCACAACAAATCACTCCTTTCTTGAGTTCCGATAGGTTTAATGTCAAGCTTCCCTTCAGAGTGCCGCTTCGACTTTCGGCGACTGTAAAATTGATATCTCCGGTATGACAGATGCTGATATCTTACCACAGATACGGCTTTTTGAGAGCGATTAACCATGGCCTGCTTCCGGTTCCGCTAAAGGGTCCCTGTTATGTTGCCCCGTGGTTGCCCGATTTCCTGGTGCCGCGTAATGGTTTGCCCGACTTTTCGACTTCATTATTGAGACCGAGGAATTGCGAGACAGAAGGAGGGGAAAGACGCCTTGAGTTTGGTTTGTTGTTACGCGGCTCTTTTTATCACAAATGATGCAACCGTGAACTATTTTGGAGTTTTTCAAGAGTTTTGAGAAAATTTTGCAACGGCAGGAAAATCGGAATATGTCCAAGTATTGCGAGGATTGGTCAATATCTTGTATTTTTATCATGGCGAATTCCCTTATTGTTGAGAAAAGGACAGGACAATGATCACTAATATTTTGCTTGCATTGTTTGACTTTTTTTGTTTCCATGATATTATTAAACTTAATGTTGAGCGCGAAAGCGCTTTTTTTGTTTGGTTTTTTGCGCGAGACACACGGGCGAGATGCTTCTTCTTAGTTACTGATTTCGTTTTCTTGTGCTAAATTTCTCGATTTTCTGTAGAATTACGTTCGTGTTTTGTGCCGTGAAAATTCATTATTGAGAGAAAAGGGCTTGACATGAATCGTCGCAAAATGGAATTGGCAAATCATTCTCCTGCTTTTGCCGTCTGCACCGTTGCGGGGCTTGCCCTGATTGAGCCGGAGATGGGCCATCTCGATAAACTCGGCGACACAACAGTTGCCAAGCAGTACCTGCTCATAATGCCAACAGGAGAGATTTCATGGTTTTTCCCCAAGGTAAGGAATATCTCTGTTCGCTCTATGGCCAGGGCTGGAATACTTCTTCTTCTTGCGGGTCTTATACCTGCGATAAAGAGGCTCAGGAAAAAGGGCGTCGATGAATGGTCTTCAATTGGCTGGGCATTGGTTGTCGCAGGAGCAATAATTCTCCTTGCTGAGCATAAAGCGCGGGGCGAGTGGACCATTCTCGGTCGAATCGGGGTAAGATACCTTGCGTTCACCATGATAGGCGTTGGCTCATTTCTTGGCTCGAGGGACAGGCGATTCCTTGCGACTCTCAGCCTTGGAGGTTTATTGTGGGATATTTCTTCCGCCATTTTCTGGGCATGGCTGAAGCGGAACCCTGGCGCGACTATTCCGGTAGCCTGGCACCATCACTTCGACCAGGACGACGAGGGGAGTGGTTCTCCCTGCTGGCAGGTAATGTTACTTGATTCGTTTGGGATTGTTTTTTTCGCCTGGCTTATGCGACATGACTTCGACCCCTTTGAGATATTCGATAGACAAACAGCGTGAAACATTTAGTATAGAGCGCCACTTCCGGATTTTCTCAGCCATAAACAATTCTTCTCAACTACATCATCTTACACACCAGTAGAATGCCGAAAATAATACTGCTAAACTTAATTCCGGAGAGATGGCCGAGCGGACGAAGGCGCACGCCTGGAGACTCGCGAGGACGAGTGAATAGCCCGGAAGAGGTGCCTCTTGAATCCAGATCAAGAAAGATGCTTCCCGGCGATCTCTATTACTTTGTCGCTGGTGAGCATAACGTGCCTCTCTGTGTTCCAGTACTCGCTTCAGAGTCTCTTTTATTACCCGTCCTTGTGAATAATCAGGCTTGACGCGATGTTCGGTGGAGCGGCGATCGTGTTCTGTGCATACTCGAGCCGAGTCCACTGAAGATAGAGGTCCAGCGCGAGCAGCACGCCTTTATCTTTCAGCTCGTTCTTGAGCCCGGGAAGAAGAACATCCATGTCCGTATTGTGCGTCCTGGCGATACTTGGGCCGATCCTGGTAGCATAGACGGAGTCACGATTGAGATGCGTCACGCGCGATACGTTGAGGATGTCCTGAAAAAGGCAATCCACAACCAGGATAGCATTCCGCAGGACAAGGAGATCATGGGTTATGAGGGTATTCTGAAGTGTTGCCTGGACCGGGATTGTGAGGGGGATTCAGGTCCGTTGTACTTGTGCCCCAAATGTGGGGTCGTGAGAATATTCTAATGCTGGGTCTTCTCCCGTGAGGACCAAGGGTGCGGGTTCGTGGACTCGCCGACTCCTGTGCTGTCAATCACTGTCTGGAAAGGATTCATGGGTGGGGATGTGGGCAACGCAAGCCCCGGCTACATGTATTCGCCCTCACACTCCAGCCGCTTCGCCACGCGCAGCAGGAAAAGCCCCGCAGCCAGGTTGAACGGCGGGGCCGAGGTTATACCCAACTTACCGAACCAGCCGAACCCCCTGCCGGTGGCGCGCCAGATGATGTCAGCGGGTACTTCCTGGAGTCTCAATACCGCAACTGCTCTCAGTGCCCGGGGGGTACCGTTTACTGCGGCCCACACCTGAGCGAGCACGAACGTAAACCAGATTGAACCGGTCCTCCGCAAAAGGGGAAGGTCCTCGGTGTCTCTGCCTGGCGCAAAGATCCGCATGGTCAGCCCCGGAGCGAATAGCGCGAAACCTCCAAGAAACACGTCCAGGATGGCCAGGCCTGCGCACAGAAACCTCGCTGACTTCGATTCGTCGATCATGACCCACCTCCGTGTCGAGTAGTATATGTACGTGGGATGATATGTTACAGCGTGCACAAGAGAGTTACAACAGGCTGAGTGACAAATGTGTCGTCTGTTACCCGGCTGGCGCTATTCACTTGCTTCGTGAGGTGCTGGTGCCTCGATCAGCCCGCAGCCTCTATGGATATTGACGAAGGCTCCTGAGAGATTGCCCATGCTACCCTGTCTGGAGTGTGGCAAATAGCGGAGATCAGCCGCAACTGCTAAACTTAATTCCGGAGAGATGGCCGAGCGGACGAAGGCGCACGCCTGGAGAGCGTGTGAGCCCCAAAAGGGTTCCGTGGGTTCGAATCCCACTCTCTCCGCCAGAAGTCTATCCAAAAATAGTTCCGTGGAAGGGTGGGACGAGAAACCACGGAGGGGTCAGGTGCGCGCCGCAGTTGCCTATTTTTAAAAGAACCAACCTAAGAAAAGAAATGTTTCGCTTTTCTTAATACTTGCTATTCGACTCGAGGCATCACCGCTTATCCTTGCTTCAGTACGATTACCTCATTGGCGCGTGGGGTGGGTTCGAATCCCACTCTCTCCGCCAGAAGTCTATCCAAAAATAGTTCCGTGGAAGGGTGGGACGAGAAGCCACGTTGGGGTCACCGCGCGCCGCAGTTGCCTATTTTTAAAAGAACCAACCTGAGAAAAGAAATGTTTCGCTTTTCTTAATACTTTCTATTCGACTCGAGGCATCACCGCTTATCCTTGCTTCAGTACGATTACCTCATTGGCGCGTGGGGTGGGTTCGAATCCCACCCCCTCCGTTAGAAGTCTATCCAAGAGAGCATACCGGAAAGGGTGGGACGAGAAGCCACGGAGGGGTCACCGCGCGCCGCAGTTGCCTATTTTTAAAAGAACCAACCTGAGAAAAGAAATGTTTCGCTTTTCTTAATACTTTCTATTCGACTCGAGGCATCACCG
>JAQUKT010000090.1 GCA_028718945.1 Actinomycetota bacterium
CAAGCGCATCATTCATAAGGCAATCTACTGGTATGTAAATCCGGTTGAAGCGCAGCTTCAAAGGATGCAGGCTGCTTCTGCCCGCGCTCTCAACGGAATCGCTGACCAGTTGAGGGTTATGGACGAGCGCCTTGAAACACTCGAGAAGGAAAGAATCACAAGGAGGCTTGCGGTTCTCGAGGAAGAAAAACTTGGGGAACGGGTGAGCAGAATAGAAAGAACCTGGAGGCAGGCATCTCGTCCGGCATCCGAATCCGAAAGACCGGTCGATATTCCCGCGCGTAAGGAGTCTTATCAAAGTGGCATTTCCGGTAATCGTCGCCCGAGGCAACTTCCAGTTCATTTCGACTACTACTGGTTCGAGAGCATACACAGAGGTGACAGGGAGCTTATCAAGCGAAGACTAAAGACCTATGTTCGTTTCTTTGATGGTTGCAAGAATGTCCTGGATATAGGGTGTGGATGGGGAGAGTTCTTGGAACTTTTGAAGGAAAAAGGGATTGGCGCGTATGGAATCGATATCGAGGGAGATGCCGTGCAGTTCTGTAGAGAAAATGGTCTTGACGCAAAGGAGGCGGAAGCAATTGAGTACCTTGCCCAACTTCCCGATGAAAGCCTTGACGGAATAATGCTTTCACAGGTTGCCGAACACCTCTTGCCTCAAGAACTGATCGAGCTTCTTGGCTTCTCTTTTTCGAAACTCAAGTACGATAGCAATATTGTTGTCGAGACCCCCAACCCCCAGTGTCTTTTGATTTTCGCGAGTTTTTTCTATGCCGACCTTTCCCATATGCAGCCGATTCATCCGGATACGATGCACTTTCTGCTCCAGTCCACTGGTTTTCAGGATATTGAGATTGAATTCACGAACCCAGTTCCAAAAGAACAGCGACTTTTACCAATTTCTGTTCCTGATGAAGCAGGCGAGAGATGGGTTGTAGAAATGAACAGGAACATCAATAAGCTCAATTCCGTTATCTATGGCTATATGGATTATTCCGCTGTTGCAAGAAAAGCATGACGGGCGGTAAGAATGTTTGAGAATCTCGTAATAGCGATTCACGATTTCAAACCATGCGGGGGAGCGATTGAGCTCGCAAGGGTTTTGAATGCCGATCCGTGGACAAGCGAACTTTCAAAAGTCGCCGTCTTGACCAAGAGTGATTCGAGAGAGTCATGGTCTCTTTCTGAACTCGGTTTTGAACAAAGAGTAGTGGATGATAATGCTTCAAATGCGGCAAGAAAAAATGAGGTCATGAGGGGAGCAAAAGGAGCAGTGCTCTTTCTTTCCTGCATGCTTAAAGTGAGCGACCTTGGTTTCGTTGAGAAGATGATGGATGAACTTGAAAGAAGAGGTGCGGATGGTATTGTAGGGTGCAAGTTACAGGATGAAAAGGGAGCGATTGTTAACGCCGGGTATCATGTGATTCAGCCCACCTGCGAACTCCTTCCCGAGGGAAACGGTAAGAAAGACCTTAATCAGTTCTATTATTCTCGTGAGGTGGAAGGTATTGATTCAAGATGCATGTTGATTTCTCCCCGTGTCGCCTCTTCCTTTCTTTTCGACACCGAACTCGGCGCGTTTTACGATGATATGGACTTTTGCCTCAAGGTGAAGATTCAAGGATTTCCGTTGATTTGTATCGGGGGAGCTCCCGTTGTCGTTTCCCAAGGTGAGGACGGTTCCACCATCTCTCACAAGGAGACAGAAGTAGAGCGTTATAGAAAAGTTTACCGCCGGAGATGGGAGGAATATTACAAAAACAGGTATGAGACAAGGGTGATGTGGCATTCCTGGATAAACGCTCCAACTGGTTATGCGGTTTCTTCCCAATACCTGGTGAGCGCGCTGGAAATATTAGGGGTTGATGTCAGGTATGGATTCGTGTATGGAGTTGAGGAGCCGCCAAACGATGATGAGCGGATAATGGAAGTGAGGCGAAAGCCGAAGGACCTTTCCGTCACACAGGTTGTTTACGGGCAGGGCGATGTATTTTTCAAAAATAGCGGAAGGTATAAAGTTGGGTATTCCATGCTTGAGGTTGATGGTATTCCCCCAGACTGGGTTGAGCAGGCAAATGTAATGGATGAAGTATGGGTGCCGTCTCATTTCAACAAAGAGACATTTAAGGGAAGTGGAGTGAAAAAGCCAATATACGTAATGCCACTCGGGGTTGATACTGATTACTTCCATCCTTTCATTTCAACCAGGTCCTTTGGCGAGAAGTTCGCGTTTCTTTCAGTTTTTGAATGGGGCGAGCGCAAAGCTCCGGAGATTCTCCTGAGAGCATACAACGAGGAGTTTTCAGGATCAGATGATGTTGTCCTGATACTCAAAATAACCAATACCGACCCGGCGGTGAATATCGAGCGCCAGGTTGAGGACATACGATTGATTGGTGATAGAGCTCCTATCGTAATGATTGTGAATCAGAATATCCCCACACACGAAATGGGTGCGCTTTACTGTGCCTGTAATTGTTTCGTTCTTCCTACACGGGGAGAGGGCTGGGGGATGCCAACGCTTGAGGCAATGTCGTGTGGATTGCCGGTGATAAGCACTCACTGGAGTGCGCAAACTGAATTCTTGAATGACGAGGTTGCCTATCCCCTTGCGATAAAAGGGCTCGTTCCTGCGGTGGCAAAGTGCCCCTATTACAAGGGGTGGAAATGGGCTGAGCCGGATGAAGATCACCTGCGTTCACTCATGAGACATGTATATGAAAATAGAGAAGAGGCAAAGGCGCGTGGTTTGAGAGCTGCCCTCTGGGCAAAGGAGAAGTGGACCTGGCTTAATGCCGCTTCTCACATAAAGGAAAGGCTTTCAGAAATTTCAGGTTGATAGACACTGGTATATAATTTTTTCGAGAGGTTGTGCGTTTTTGTAGTTTTTCTATGTGAAGAACTGGAGGCTTTTTTGGACGAAGGAAGAGCATCGGGTACTGGAAACGAGGCTTTCGAGCCTCAATCTGAGAATTCTCGTGACATATCCATACCCGATAACGAGGGCGCTACGGGAACACATCGGTTGAGCCTTTTCAATGACTGGGAACTCATGGGAAATCTCCGCTTCACAAATGCCCTATATGACCGAAGCATGCCCGGAAAGCCGGTTTCGAAACGGAAAATATTCGGTCCTTTCTTCATGTTGGCGAAAAGGGTTATTGTGAGAGTATTTGGCTGGTACATAAACCCGATTGTGGAGAACCAGAGGGAATTCAATGCTTATGCAACGAGAACCCTCAATGAAATAAAGCTCTACCTTGACCACTTGCAAATAAACGAGGATGTGCTTGGGACAGTGGTTAGTCGTGACCTTGCTCTCTTTCGCGCGAATATCGCGTATATGACAAAGTCTCTTGAAACGAGAATGGCGAGTTTTGAGCGTGAGATCGAGAGAAAGGGGAGAGAAGTTTCTGGTGAGTTGAAAGTAAATGAGGGCTCGATCTCCTCAGAAAAAGAATTCGTTGACCTTCTTACTGCGATTCAAAAAATTGAGGGCTCATCTCCTGCTAAGAAGGAGCGCCAGAAGAGATTTCTCAAACTTTTCAGGAAAGGCAGCACGGTGGCGGTTGCTGGTTGCGGACGAGGTGAACTTTTGGAGTTGTTCGAATCAGATGGGATTCACGTTACTGGAAGCGAGACAAGCGATGTGCTCGTCGAATATTGCGTTGATAAGAGTCTCGATGTCGTTACCTGTGAGCCTGTGGAATTCATTGAATCAAAGAAGGACTCATCGCTTGACGGAATTGTGCTTGAAAGGTTTATTGGGAGCAAGAGCCCTTCTGAAGTTATGAGGATGTTGGGTATTTGTTGTAATAAGCTCAAGGACAACGGAATCCTTTTGGTTGAAGCAGTGCATCCGTTTTCGGCTTATTTTGCCTCAACGGTTATTGGTGACAGAGCGAGCTTTATTTATCCTGTTCATCCTGAAACTCTGAAGGTATTATGTTCAGCGTATGATTTCAATGAGACCAAAGTAATATATTTGGATTCAGGAGGAGAAAAGAATCTTTTTGAAAGCCTTGAAATTGAAAAAATGTCTTCATTGGTTGGAAAGGAGGAGCTTGGGATTTTCCGGAGAATCGAGGAAAATTTTGCTGTGATAAACGAGTTATTGTCAAGCCATGGGAATTATGCGCTTTTTGCTAAGCGCCTGCCGAGAGAAGCACCTTATTCGGAAAATAAAGACATTTGAGCGTTTGATCTTTTCAAGGACACAGCCATTTCGACCACAAGGGGAGCATATTATTTTATTTTGCTTGAATCATATATAATATTTCAAGCACATTGAATTTGCTCGTGAATGATGGTTTTATGGAAAACAGGAGAAGAAACTGAAGATAGCGTATTTTAGCCCGCTTTACCCTGTTAAATCAGGAGTTTCGGATTATTCGGAAGAATTGCTGGAGTTCTTGGCAGGTTATGCTTCAATTGACCTTTATGTTGATGGCTATATGCCTACGTCCTCCTGGCTTTATGAGAATTTCAAGGTTTCGAACTATAGAGAGTTTATCGAGAAGAATAAGAACGACCAATATGACTTGAATGTTTACCATCTTGGAAATAGTGATAATCATGCTTATATCTGGAGGACACTTCAAAGATACCCGGGGCTTGTTGTTCTCCATGAGCCGATAATCCATCATTTTGTGTTCTCTCAGACTGTTGGAAACAACCGTGTTGGTGAGTACTTGAGGGAGCTTGATTACTGCTACAATTCAAGGCGCCGTGAAATTGTAAAAACCACGCTCGAAGCAAGGGATGAAAGTTCATGGTATGAATACCCCATGATTGATAGAATCATTGATTCATCTCTTGGCATTATTGTTCATAGCGATTTTGCAAAAGGGATAGTTCTTGGGTCTGACCCTCATCTGAAGGTAAGGAAAATCGCAAGCCATTTTGCTCCGCCTCCGGTGAATAATTTGAGAAAGCGTGAGCAGGTAAGGGAAATACTTGGATTTTCCTCGAAAGATTTTGTCGTTGGCACATTTGGGTACATGACTGCGAATAAGC
>JAQUKT010000091.1 GCA_028718945.1 Actinomycetota bacterium
CTTCAAAACATGAATTGCATATATGAGGTCCAATAATAGCAAAACAATCATAAGGCTCGACGTTGCCTGCTTTGCACAGGTTTTCAAGCAGAAGTTCTGGCATCCCTCCAAGAATTCCTCTCCAGCCACAATGTGAAATTGCAACAACATGATTCTTTGGTGAGATAATCGCAACCGGAAGGCAATCGGCAATCAACATAACACAAGCAATGCCCTTGGTTGAGCAAATGAGACCATCACAATCTGGAATTGCAGAAGAATAATCAAGCCCGCCCCTTCCCTTTTCACGTTCACCCACCAAAACAATATTTGTTCCATGAACCTGCTTCGCTGTTATCCAGCTTGAGGGAGGAATGCCAATCTCACCACCAACTCTTTTCCTGTTTGACAAAACATTTTCTTGCCTGTCTCCAACATTGAAAGAAAGATTCAAGCTCTCAAAGGGTCCAGAACTCACACCACCAAAGCCATTCGTAAACGCCACAACAATCCCATACCGAGCCTCGAGTTCCAGGTCTCGAACAATATGTAAACCATTCGAAGATACATTTTCAATCGCCATTGGTTCCCGAAACATCGCCTTCATCAGCGCGTCTTAAGTCAATCTGAATTTTTTGAATTCTATTCTCCCTTACTTTCTCGACTTTGAATTCGATGCCATCATATTCAAGCTTCTCGCCTTGTACAGGAACATGACCCAGAATCTTCATTACCAAGCCACCCATTGTATCAACATCCTCCTCCTTGGGGAGGCTCGTTGAGAGTGCCTCATTTAAGTCTTCGATATTCATTCTCGCGTCCACTCTATATTTCGACGGCCCAGTTCTCTCCAAGAGGTTTTCCTCATGGTCAAACTCATCGAATATTTCCCCAACAATCTCCTCGAGAATGTCTTCAATGGTAACAAGTCCAGTTATAGTCCCATATTCATCCACAAGAATTGCGATATGCACCTTTCGCTTCTGAAGCTCTTTGAGTAGGTCCGATAGCCTTTTCGTTTCAGGAACAAATATTGGTTTGCGCAGAATTCCTTTTATGTCACCATTCAAATTCCCACTATTAAGACAATGTAGCAGGTCTTTTGCATACAAAACTCCTACTATCCTATCTTTGCTCTCGCCATAAACTGGAATTCTCGAGTATCCATGCTCAACTACAAGAGTTGCCGCATCGGATACGGTTGCCTCTGCAGAAAGCATAACCATATCAGGGCGCGGAACCATAACTTCGCGGGCAATCGTGTCTGAAAACTCAAAAACTGAATGAATCATTTCCTTTTCTTCTTCTTCTATCAAATCGCTCTCTTCCGCAGCAGTCACAATTGCCTTTATCTCACCTTCATCGCTCACTATTCTCTCCACATTCACAAACTCTTTGCCAAAAGCCTTTAGCAACTTGATCGCAATCCACTCAAAAACTTTTGCAATAGGTCTGAGCACCTTGCTTATTGTTGCTATCTTGGGAGCTACCTTCAGCGCGATTTCTTCGGATTCATGACTCGCAGCAGCTTTTGGAACGAGTTCGCCAAAAACAAACATCAAGGCAGTTATCGTCGCGGTCCCAACCAGCACCCCAATTCCAGCATTACCCGTCAATCGGGTTGCAAGCCATGTTGCAAGTGAAGCCGATCCCAACTGAACCAGTAGAGCAACAAGAAGAAGGGTAGGAAGATAGCTGTCTGGATTTTCTACTAAACTCTCGAGTTTCCCCGCCCTTTTTTCTTGTTTTTCAACAAGATATCTTACCCTTATACGGCTTACCCTCATCAAGGCAGTTTCACTCGCAGCAAGATAACCAGCCAATACAATCAAAATAAAAATTCCAATGCCACCAGCTATAATATCCATCACCAACTCCTTAAACGACGCGCTGCCCTGCCAAGTAACATTTTCTCTTTCTCCCTCATCTTCTCTTTTTCTTGAGTGCTTTCATCTTCAAATCCAAGCAAATGAAGAAGTCCGTGAATCGCGAGAAGAAAGAGCTCATCGGAAAGTTTGCAACCAAACTCACGAGCCTGCATTCTCGCTACGGGAACACAGATTACTACATCACCAATAGGTTCGAGTGGACCGCTATCATAAAAACCATTATTCATTACAGTGCTATCCAGCATTGGGAATGCAAGAACGTCAGATGGTTCATCTTTTCCTAAATATTTGCGATTAAGTTCGCGAAAGCGCTCCTCATTGACAAGAAGCAAACTCAGTTCAAGATTACGCCTACCCGTCATTTTGCGCATTGCACTCTTTAGATTTCTCTTCAGGCGAAGCTTTTGGGGCATATTGACTTCTTCCTCACAGGTTATTTCTACTTTCATTCTTTTCTTTCCTTGATGATGTGCATTCTGAAACATGTTCGCCTTTCGGAATGCAAGCACTTGATAGTATTTTTTCGAATGCTTCATTTGATTGTTCTATCTCTAATGCACCGTCCCATAGGTAGGTTGACGCACCGAGAGTGGCATTCTGCGCCACGCCAGCAAGGCTCGCAACCGAAATCGTATGAGGATGTACGTCGAGGGAGCACCTTGAGGCTGGTGTGGATGCAGGAGCGCTCGGCTCGAATGTTAGGTTATCCGAGGGACGGTGCACTAACATCGCCAGTTCGCTGCTATCAAGCTTGCCATGCGAAATCTTATGCATAAAAGGATAGTCTCGCGATGACAATTTCAAAAGTCTCGTGTTTGCGTTCAAAAAAGAAACTTCTATGATGACAAGAGCATCATCATGAATTTGGCTCAAAGAACTCGTGAAAAACGCAACCATACTGAGCCATATTGAAGTGCTAAAGGCGGCGCAACATAGTTCGCTCTTAAAACAAGTCATTGTTCGTTGTCTGAAGAATCCGCTCTGCGATTCTCATATTCCTTATACGCCTCAACAATCTGCTGCACAATCCTGTGTCTCACGACATCTCGAGCGTCAAGATACACGAAGCTCACACCATCTATTCCCGCAAGAATTTCACGCACAACCATCAAACCGGAGTTAGTATTCTTTGGGAGGTCAACCTGTGTGATGTCCCCCGTAATTACCGCGCGGCTGCCGAAACCAAGCCGTGTAAGGAACATCTTCATCTGCTCAGGACTGGTGTTCTGTGCCTCATCGAGAATAATGAAAGAATCATTCAGGGTTCTTCCTCTCATAAAGGCAAGAGGGGCAACCTCGATTGTCCCATGCTCCATCATCCGATGAAATTTCTCGGCACCGAGCATTTCATAGAGGGCGTCGTAAAGAGGCCTCAAATATGGATCAACCTTCTGGTAAATGTCTCCAGGCAAGAAGCCGAGTTTCTCCCCAGCTTCCACGGCTGGTCTCGTGAGAATTAGACGGTCAATCTTTCTATCAAGAAGAAACTGGACGGCAAATGCTAATGCGAGATAAGTCTTACCGGTTCCGGCTGGACCAATTGAAAACACAATTGTGGACTTTCTCATTTCCTCGACATATTGTTTCTGCCCAGTAGTCTTTGGTCTGATAACCTTACCCCTTGTTGTCAAGACGGATTCCCTGAAAACGTCGATGGGTTTAAGTTCTCCGCCACCCTTCACCATATCTATCGCAACCCCAACGTTCTCAGGAGTTATTATCAGCCCTTCCTGCACAAGTTCTATAAGCTCCTCAAAAAGCCTCGTGCATGTTTCCGCTTCTCGAGGCTCCCCTCTGATACAAATCTCATTTCCTCTTGCAACAATTCTGCAACCAAAAGAATCCTCAATAATCTTCAAGAATCTGTCTTCCTGCCCCAGCAGCGAAACCATTGGCTGATTGCCAGGCACAACCACCTTTATTTCAGTTATTTCATGATTCAAACTACGTCACCCTTCATCTGTTTGGCTTGCTTTGGGGGAAAGCAACTCACGCGCGATTTCATTGACAAGCCTCCCATCGGCTTTCCCTTTAACCTTCGGCATAACAGAGGACATTACTTTCCCCAAATCAGAAGGAGAAGAGGCGTCAACTTCTTTGATTACACTTTCAAGAAGCGCCCTTATATCATTTTCTGCCATCTGCTCTGGAAGATACCCTTCAATTATCCTTAGCTCTTCGCTTTCCTTATCTACCAGGTCCTGCCTTTTGCCCCTCTCGAATTCGGCTATTGCCTCTTTTCTTTTTCTTGCCTCCCTTGTAAGTAAGCCAAGAAGCTCCTCTTCACTCAACTCTCCTCGCTTCTCAATTTCCGCGTACCTTATTTCTGAAAGAATCATACGTATTGTGGAAAGCCGTATTTTTTCACCCCTTTTCAATGCTTCTTTCATCTCAGTCTGGAGTTTTTCCTTCAAAGCCATTCAAATACACACCTCTCTTTCCTCAACCGAATATCATGCTTTATCCAGGGGGCCACATCATAAAACGACCACCAAGCAGGTGAAAATGAAGATGGTCAATCGCCTGACCTGCTTCCTCACCAACGTTTGTTACCACTCTGTAGCCGGACTGCGCAATGCCTTCGCTAACCGCGAGGTCATTTATCAGTGAGAATATCTCAGAGAGAACATCACATCTGTTAGTATCAAGTTCTCTCAAGGATGAAATGTGCTCTTTCGGAAGCACGATTATGTGTACTGGCGCCTGAGGATTTACGTCCCTGAAAGCTATGGCCAGCGGCCTTTCCTCAAGAATATCGCATCCGACTTCTTTGTTGATAATACGGCAAAACAAACATTCTTCCATAGGTGCCTCCCCTACATCCATTTTCAGCTATGTCAAAGGCAACGCCACTACGTATTCATCACATGCTGAAATAACACGCGCATGAATAACCTCACCCACAAGAATCAAATCGGCAGGTAGCAAAACACGTACATAGTTGCTCGCTCTACCGAAAACAAAACCTCGTCTTTCCTTGTGTTCTGACTCAACGATTACTTCGATTATACGACCTACCATCTTGCTGTGAAACCTAAGAGATAATTCACGCCCCAATTCCCTCAAAGCGTACGCCCTTTCTT
>JAQUKT010000092.1 GCA_028718945.1 Actinomycetota bacterium
CAAGGGTAATAAGCATAAATTTGAAACTCGAGGGAATGGATGTAGTTGAAGCTCACGATGGTGCAACTGCCCTGGAAAAAATCGAGCAAGAAAAACCGGATTGCGTTGTGCTCGACATAATGCTTCCAAAAGTCAGTGGCTGGGAAATCATAAAGCAAATAAAATCAAACCCCGAACTCTCAGAGATTCCAGTCGTAATGGTTACTGCGAAAACCAGTGAAAGAGACCAGTTGAGAGGACTCGGAGCAGGGGCGGCAAAATACATAATGAAACCATTCAGTCCGATGGCTCTCACTGAAGCGATAAAAAGCGTGCTCAAGCCTCAGATTAAAGAGGATGTTGCGCGCGAGAGGCGCGAGGCAATTGAGAGGCTTCAACTTTCCACCCTTCGTAAAATTTCAGATATCCTCATATCAACATACACTCTCGATGACCTGCTCAGCACAGTAGCCGAAAGACTTATGGACCTGTTCGACATTCCGGCATGCGCGCTCATAATATCGAATGAAGAGCCGGAACTTCATGCCTTCAGGAAAACAACCGGAAAGTCCAGCAGGGATACGGGAACAAGCATGCTCGCCCTCTCAAAGAATGCGTATGAAGAAATCACCCATAACCTTGTTTCAAACAGGCACCCTCTGAAAATTTCCGAAATAAGCGGTTTGGAAATCGAAGATATATTCCCCGGTTTTGACTTATCAGATGGCTTTCTGTTTCCTCTCTTTGAGCGAAACGAATTTCTTGGTTGCATTGCAGTTGCAAGCAAATCAAGGCTTTCGCTCTCACCTGACGAGGAAGACCTGCTCTCAACAATAGCAAATCAAGTGGCAGCCGCCATAGCACGAGCCAAACTTCACGAACAACTGAAAGAAGACGAACTCATTCACAGAAGGCTTTTGCAGCAGACAATTACAGCGCAGGAAGCGGAAAGGAGAAGACTCGCCGCTGAAATACATGATGGCGTACTGCAATGCCTCGTAGGTCTTTCATACAGACTCCAGGCTATCCATAAGAAACTGCCTGCCGAAGCAGACGATAGTGTCTGCTCGGAGCTAAGGGAAGTAGAAGAGCAACTTATGAACAGCCTCAATGACTTGAGAGAGCTTCTCCTGGGCTTGAGACCACCGATGCTTGATGACATGGGACTCTTACCGGCACTTGAAAGTCTCCACAAGAACTTTGGAATCAAAAATCACATTCAGACAACCCTAAATGTGCCCGAGAATCCGCCGGAGTTGAGCCGTGATTCCCAGATAAACATTTTCCGCATAGTCCAGGAAGCGTTGAACAACATTGAGAAGCATGCCTCTGCGTCACACGTAACGACCGGCTTAGAACTGACATCCGAGAAGCTTTTCATAACGATAAGGGATGATGGGAAAGGCTTCTCGATGAAGAAGCGCCTTGGAAAACCCGGACATCTCGGTATTGCGAGCATGAAGGAAAGAGCCGAGCTTCTGGGTGGTAAGTTCCAAGTAAGGTCAGAAAAAGGCAGAGGCACAGTGGTTACACTCGAGTTTCCATTAAGACAGATATTGGAGGTTTGAAAATGCCAATCCGTTTAGTAATTGTTGATGACCATAAAATTGTGCGGCAGGGATTGAAAGCTGTGCTCGAACAGGGGGATGAGATTGAAGTCGTGGGCGAAGCAGATACCGGCGAGGAAGCCCTTGAGGTTGTCAAGGATGTCAACCCTGACGTAGTACTCATGGACATAAGTCTTCCGAGAATGAACGGAATACAGGCCACCAAACTCCTACGAGATCAAAACCCTGAAATCAAGGTTGTTATTCTAACCATGCACGACCAGGAAGGCTATGTTTACGAAGCTGTCAGGGCAGGAGCGACGGGCTATATGCTAAAGAGCACTTCATCGGATGAACTCATCCGGTCAATAAAGGTAGTCAATGAGGGAAAAGCATTGCTCCATCCGGATGCAACCGCTCAACTCCTGAAAGAATTTGTCAACCTTGCAGAAAACAAAGCAAGAGAGTACGGGCTTTCAAACAGGGAGATGGAGGTTTTGCAGTTGCTATCCGAGGGAAAAACAAACAAGGAAATCGCAAAGGCTCTGTGGATAAGCGAACAAACCGTCAAAACACACGTCGCGCACATATTCGACAAACTCGGGACATCGGACAGGACGGAAACAGTAGCGCGAGCGCTCCGAGACGGTCTCGTAACTTGAAAAGTTCTTTTGGCAGGTTCAATCTTCGTGAGCCTAATCAATACCCCGATTTGGTTCTTGTATGTCAAGTCCAGGAATCCCTTTTATCTTCCCTCTTTCTTTGAGTATTTCAAGATGCCCGAGCACTTCTTTCAGCGCAAGGAAAGCTTGCAGGCTTCCTCCTGTTTTGATTTCCTCCCGAAACATCTCGAAAGTTATCTCCCACAAACCACAAGCTCCGGAATCCATGAGTTCTTTCACCCTTCTCGCTCTTTCCTCATGGTGAAAAATTACTTCTCGAACGCGATCAGTCGGGTCAGCAAAGGGCTCACCATGACCCGGCAGGGCTACCCTTCCTTCGAGAGACCTGATTAACTCGAGGGATTCTATGTAATCGGGAAGTCCGGAAATTCTCTTTCCCCTGGGCGGATAGTAGAGTTCAGGATTAGGTGTTATTTCAGGCAGAAGATGGTCGCCGGTGATAAGTATCTTTTCCTCAGGAATCTCAATCGCAATATGCCCAGCGCTGTGCCCGGGGCAATGCCATATTCTCGCTGTGAGGTTTCTCCCCTCGAAGACTTCGCCTCCTTCAAGCTCTTTATCGCAACCGCAGGGTAAGGCAAACTCACGAAACCGCTCCATAACTTCATTGAAGTCCGAGACAGACTCCTGAGGTATGCCAAGCCTTTCGAAGAGTTCCGCATAATAGGAAAACTCCTCTTCGATGAAGCGAGGCTCATGGTTCAGCCTCTTCACATCTTCAGCGTGTATTAAGACCTTTGCGCCAAGTTCCTTGAACCTTGAAGCAAGCCCATGATGGTCAGTGTGCCCGTGGGTTATTATGAGAGCTTCTATTCTCTCAGGGTCAAGGCCAGCCGATTTGATTGAATTCAAAATGGACTTGAACAACCCCGGCATCCTCGGGCCTGCATCAATCAGGACAAGCGGGGGGAAGTCAAGCAGATACAGAGATACTGACTCGACGCCAAACGGAACTTCAATCCTTATTCTGTATATTGATTCCGCCTGTTTTTCTACTCTTACCGTTTCGCTCACTTTCCGCATTCCTGTTTCCCTCACTTCTAACTTTTTTGATTTCTTTCTCCATCTCCCTAATCCCTTTCAACCTGTGAAAAAACAAAAAGACAACCGTAAATGAAACACGTAGCACAAGAAGCGTATTCCTGCATAGTCCGCAGTTCTTGTAGCAGTCTCGCAGTTTCTTTGAAAAACATAAACGCACGTTCCTAAAGCATAGCCTCTATGGATGAACCTTAATATCATACGCTAACAATCTCGAGTTTCTAAAAACATGGATTTTGATAACGGAACTGCCGAATCAACAACACCTGCAAGCACATAAGGCATTTACAATTCCTTCGGCGTTCCTGTTCTTGAAGATTCAACAAATGGCCAGTGGTGACCCTCAGGGGGTGTGTCTGGCATTCTCACCGACAGAGCCTTCGGTGCTGTTGAAATGTTTAGAACCTCTCCGGTGTTATATCTATAAACCTCTCCATCGGTCTGAATGAATGAATCCTCTAAGAATTCAACCTTATATGACGAACTTGAATCGTATATTACCTTTTCCGAGCGATAATCTTGCTTCCAGCACTTGAGAAAAAGTAACCAGGCAGGTAACGGCGACATGGGTCCTAAAGCCGACATATTGATTATTCCATCATCCATCTTTGCCTCAGGCATCCAGAAAACATATCTGGCGTATAATGGAGCGTTCCCAAAAACAGCAATCAGAAATTTTCCCTCGTGCTCTCGATGCTCGCTTGTGATCCTCAAGGCTTTTTGTGAATTCCTGAAACGTTCGATGAAAACAAGCCTCAATCCAACCGCAAAGTATGCGGCAATCCTTACGCTTTTGTGGCTGAGGGTCTTGTAAGCGATTTCCGCATCAACCCCTACTCCCGTTGAGACAACAGCATATCGGTCATTGACTTTTATCAAGTCTATCGTGCGGCTTCTGTCAGTAAGAAGAATCTCAAGCGCCTTTTTTCGGTCGTTTCTCGGAATGCCAACATTGTTGCAAAAATCATCAGCGGTTCCAGCAGGAAAAACTGCAAGTTGTTTGGAACAACCCTCAGCAGAGAGCATCCCATTGACAACCTCATTTATCGTACCGTCACCGCCAACCACGACTACGACATCAACGTACTCGAGCCAGCGCCTCACAATCTTTTCGGCATGTCCGGGGGTTTCCGTGAAAAAAGCATCGTGCTTTACGTTGAGTTTTCTCAAATTGTTGATAAGCCATGTCCCCTCCTTCACGGCTTTCCCTCCCCTCGAAACGGGATTAATAACCACCAGGTATCTCTGTGAACGACCCGTGGCTAATTCAAGTTTCATATCCGGTTTTCTGAAACTCTGCATTGAGAATCTTTCCAATTTAGCCTCCTTCTTGAAAACCGAAAACTCCGAGCCTCAGATTTTAAATCTATACCTCAAGGCGATCTCACCTGTGAAACCCATTCCTTACTTGCGCGGAGGATTCACCCACAAATTCTTAAGTTATTCTACAGCTTCCGCCGGTCCGTAGAAAACCTTGAGCGGCGTCCATTTTTACATTTTAATTTGCCATGACTCGACGCGCTATGACAAACCGTCCCTCAAAACGTGTATTTTTACGCCACACATTCTGATTGACGCTTCACGGGAGTCTGCCTCTTGGATTGGAGAGGTCTTACATCTCCTCCACGTCCGTTTATACTCTCCGTGGAACTCACGG
>JAQUKT010000093.1 GCA_028718945.1 Actinomycetota bacterium
GAGTCTATCCAAAAATAGTTCCAAACGTTTCACTTCATCGCTTCTGCCATCACGCGTATGTTGTGCTTGACGAGCCTGACGTAAGTGGAAGTCTCCGGGTCCTCAGGGTTTCCGAGCGGGTCCAGGGACTTGAGCAGAACCTTGGCACCAGATTCCGACGCGATAGCCTCAGCTGCCTGTGGGTTGAACTGCGGCTCGGTGAATATCACCTGTACACTCTGTTTCTTTATCTCATCCACGAGCTTTGCTATCTCGCCCGCGCTGGGTTCTTTCCCGGGTAACTCCTCGATAGCGCCTACCTGCTCCAAACCGTAGCGGTGAGCGAAGTAAGTAAATGCCGGGTGGAACGAAACGAATTTTCTTTTTGTGAAAGCCGAGGTTTCACCCCTGACGTACTCGTCAAGTTCTTTGAGTTCCCTCAAATACCTACGAGCGTTTCTCGTGTAGTCCTCCCTGTTATCAGGGTCTGCCTCGGAAAGTCCATCCCTTATTGCCTTGACCTCGTATATCGCAAGGTTTGGATCTACCCATACGTGTGGGTCGTATATCTCCTCCTCGTGATGATGGGTACCGCTCTCCTCTTTCCCCTCTTCCTCATGCTCGTGTTCAACAGCCGGCAGGAGACTTGCTTTGGGTATATCGTCAGCTGCGGCTACCTCCACGAGCTCATTGTTGCCGACTTTCTTTACGACGTCTGTTATCCATTTCTCCAGTTCCAGGCCGTTGTACACAAAAACCTTTGCACTGCTCAAGAACTTCATCTGCTTCGTTGTCGGCTCGAAGGTATGAGGACTTGCACCGGGGGGAACCATTGTTTCCACCTCGACATGGCCTCCACCGACGTTACGGCAGAAGTCAGCCAGAGGCACTATCGAGGCGGCTACCTTGATCTTGCCCTCAGTTCTTTTCCCGCAACTCGATGCCCCGAAAAGGATACAAGTCACCAGCAGAACAACTGACAGGAAAGAAGTCAAGAAGAAAACCCAGCGAGGCCCTCGACCCGATCCACCACGACCAATTCCTCCTACGCCTGGTCCTCTTCCCGCCCCGGCGCCACGGGCGAATGAGCCGCCCCGACCGGCTACCCGCTCGAAGCCTCTGTCTCCCTCGGCGCGGTGTACGTTCCGGCCACCGCACTTCGGGCATTTCATCAAGCACCCCGGTGTACCCGTGCCGTAATGAACTTCGAACGTTTCGTTGCAATCGTAACAGGTAAACTTTCTCATCGCTACCATCCCATCACCTCCTTTCGATAGTATTCCTGGTTCTCGTTCAGCAGGAAGCCTTGGCCGATACATAACTCTCAACAACGCCTTCTATGGGAACAACTTTCGCTTGAGGTCAGCTGCTTCTCGGATGACTCTGATTAAGTCCAGAGTCAGCTGGGTGCCTGTCCTTATGGCATCCATCCAGGAAACGCCCTTCGAACCCTTCGTTCTATCCGTTTTTTCACCTGATGACTTTATCCCCTCTTTATCCTCGGTCTCCTCTGAAGTCCGCGCTTCCTCCACTTCAGAACTGCTTGAATTCTGCCCATACCTTCTCCTCATGACAAGCACTTCCTCATGCCTTTCATTGACAACAAACCTTTAGTGGGCACAGCGTTCGCCGTTATCATGACAGCAGCTTCCCTTTCTGCCTTCACATATCTCCTCAATCGAAGTGAGCGTTCCCGAAAGAAGTTTCCCCAACGCATCCTCAGCCGAACCCTTTGCACCGGAATAAACACGAATACCAGCACTCTCAAGTTGCTTCATAGCTCCGTCGCCTATGCCGCCTACGATCACGCAGCGCACACCCTTCTGTTTGAGCAACGAAGGGATCGCCCCGCACTCATGCGCCGGCGCCCTTAGAAACTCACGGCTGCGCACCTCACCACCCTCCACCTCAACCACCATCAGCTCCTCAGACCTCCCAAACTGGCGAGATATCTCTCCTCCAGATAACACTATTCCAACCTTCATCCTCTCTTCATTCATGAACGAAGATGCGTCATCGGTCTTTGTTTCATCCGAGAACTGTTTGACCACCTCGCCTATTACCTCGTCAACTTCTTTCGAACGGTACTCCTCGAGCCGCCCCTCATCAGCCATTTCCGATATCGCCCGGTCCAAAGGTAAGCTGCCGAGGAACATCGTGCGCATCTTCCGCGCCGCTTCCTCACCGTGGCTGGGACCAAATGGCTCAATAAGCTGTCCGCATGATGGGCATACAACGTGTGCCATGTTCTCAATAAGCCCCTTTATCGGAGCATCCAGTTTCTCAGCCATGTTCACGGCTTTGCCAACTATCATTCCCGCAAGTTCCTGCGGCGTTGTCACAAGGATGATGCTGTCGAGTGGTATTGACTGCATAATGGTGAGTGGCACATCGGCGGTGCCAGGAGGCAGGTCTATAAGAAGGAAGTCAAGGTCGCCCCACTTGCAGTCTCTGTAGAACTGCCCTACCGCCGAACTTATGAGCGGACCCCGCCAGATGACCGCGTCATCCTCCGAGTCCAGAATCAGGTTCATGGACATCACCTTTATGCCAGTGGAACTCACAGAGGGAATCGCACCTACTTCGTCCACCATGATTGGGCCACTCATACCGAGCCCCTTGGGGACACTGGGCCCCGTGATATCCGCATCCAAAATACCGACTTCGAAGCCGCGCCTTCGCAGCGCAACCGCCAGAAGTATGGTGGCTGCCGACTTCCCAACCCCACCTTTGCCACTCATTACCGCAATGGTGTTATTGATCCTCGCATCCTTGTGCGGCTTGAAACTCGGTGGACCAGCCTGGTGTTCAGAGCCAGAGGAAGCCGCGCAGCGTTGCTCCTCGTCAACTTCCCTCTCCTTCCCATTCTCCTCATTCTTCTTCACAGCTGCCTCCATTCAATTCAAAGTTCAACCTTTTCAGCCTTTCAATATTATGGACATATGTTCATAATATTTATAACTTCTCTGGCTTCTGCTGTCAACACATGTTATAAAGCAAAGTCAGAAAAGGGAAGTTCATGAACAGAGGAAAAATAAAGGCAATATCCATTAGCGAGAAAAGAGGGCAGTTGAAAACCGAGGTTCAGGAGGCTGTCCTTTTGCCCAACCACGGCATAGTGGGTGACGGTCACGCCGGGAACTGGGGGCGCCAGGTAACTTGCCTCGACTGGGCAAGCGTCGATAGGGCCAACAGAGAGCATGACCTGAACGCCGGACCCGGCGACTTTGCTGAAAATATTCTCATTGAGGGACTCGACCTGTCAGCTCTTTCTCAGGGAAGCAGGCTGAAGCTCGGTAGGACTGCAATCTTGGAGGTAACCCAGGTCGGGAAAGAGGACCACCCGAGTATCGTAACCAAGACTTTTGGCGTTAGCCTTCTACCATCCGAAGGACTGTTCTGCAGAGTCATAGAAGGTGGAACAATCAGAAAAGGTGACCCAGCAGAGATACTCTGACCTCCTACGGTAGTACCTGATGAGGCTCGACCTTCAAATTATGCGCAGCGGGAAACATAGACACATGGTCTTGTGGAGTCTCTCCTCATTGTCATTGATTCTCTTAAAAGAAGTTGCCGCAGGCATCTCCACAGCTGGACGAAGAGCATTGAAGCGATTCTCAAAGGGTGATTGCTTTACCTTTGATTGTTTTTGTTAAGTTACAAACGAGAAGACCGTATTAGTTTTCCTGCTGTTTTCTTTCTCTTAGTCTTTCAACTATTGCAACTCTTTTTGCGGAAAGAGTAATGCCACCAATGTCCATCACAGTATCTGAAATCTGGTCAGGTAGGTTCGTCCAGACAAGTGCCTTTAAGCCCGGTATCAGTTTCTGTATCTCCTCCTGAATTCCGTTTCCCATGCAAAGAGCAAAAGCAAACGTTGTTGGGTTAACATGTTTTGCAACTCTTTTGGGTAACTTGCTTTTTGTCTTCTCAATGAAGGGGTAATAGCCGTTTCCGATTTCTATAAGCTCTCTTGAAAGAAAGCCGAATAGGATATGCGATATTGGATTCAGGGGATAAAGATTTATGTTAGTGGGGCCTAATATATTCGAAAGAATGACGCTCGAAAAAACAGTTGTCCAGAGAATCGCAGAAATGGTTTTGTCTGCCTTGAAGAAAGTGTAGGAGAAAAACCCCCAAAACCAGCGGAAATAAGAAAAGCTTCTTTCCTTTATCGTTCGATACGTGCCGTATGAAAGAATACAAAAAACAAACCCAAGAAAAATAAGCACTTTTTCCCTTTGATGTTTATTTACTCTCGTTTCGCTGGAAAGTGACTAATTCTCGTCTTCTGCACCAGGTGGAACTTCAACGGTTGTTCCGCCGCCTGCTTCTGGCGCAGTTCCTTCCAGTTCCTTCACTTCGCTTTCTTTGCCCTCAACGTCCGAAGAGCCTTCGAGTACATTTCTTATGTGTCCCAGAAGTTCCGTTGCTTCAATCGGTTTCTTTAGATAAAGGCTTGCCCCTGCTTCAATAACCTCTTGCTGCTTCTCTTCATCATGGTAAGCAGTGACTGCAATTATCGGAACGCTTAAGTTCTGCTTTTCGACGCGTATGAACTTGCAGACCTTTATGCCGTCCATCAAAGGCATGTAGATATCGAGAACCACCGCGTGGGGCTGGAATATCTCAAACTCCTCCACAGCCCTTAGCCCGTTGTCCGCCACGACAACTTCGAACCCCGATTTTTCAAGGAGCACGCTCAAGACACTTGTGAATGACCTCTCATCATCCACTATCAGTATTCGCTTCTTCTCCATCCTTTTAGCCCTCGAATAAACTTTCTACATTCACTTGTCTAATTTACCATAATCCGTCGTTAATTGAAATATCAATAATTCGTGCACCTGACCCCTCCGTGGTTTCTCGTCCCACCCTTTCCGGTATGCTCTCTTGGATAGACTT
>JAQUKT010000094.1 GCA_028718945.1 Actinomycetota bacterium
TTTATTACCTTTTGATGGCGCTCGATGTAAAACAGATACCACAAACAACATACCACGTAAAGTCAATGTGCCGGTTCAACGCATGGTGGAAACACACTCCCTACGATTGCTCGAATCATAACACGAATTTGAAAAACTCATTGTAAGTCAGATAATCAAGCAACTGATGTGAACGAAAATCTTTTAGGTCCGTCCCAGTCTGAGACTATCCGATTCAACTCGGAATGATATACACAACCGGACTTGAACGGGTATCCGTATAGAACTTGGGCTGGTGCGGGGAGAGGGATTCCAACTTCTTCTACAGCCTTTTGTTGGGCTTTAATATCAACGTCTTGGTCAGGGAATTCAATATCAGCATTGAGACCTTTTAACTCAAGTCGAACAGTTGATTTTCAAAAATCCCTTCAAATAGAGCTTTTTCAGCATCCGAAATAGGGCATGGCAGCAGGATTATCGTTTTCTGGCAGTGGGGGGTATGGCCACTCCCACTGACTTGAGCACCTTCCCGCAGATTCCCTCGAGGGGGCTCCTTAGGAAGTAAGTGCTCCCATCACTCTGGACCTCAACCTCGTAGAGGGCATCCAGGTCTGCCCGTATCTCGTCCCATTCAGCCGGGAAGTCAATTCTCCTCTTCAGCTCGTGCATGAGGAGGAGCGCCAGGAATGAGATGAAAACATGACCCATTATGGAGGTGTCCTTCTGGTGGAATACATGCCTCGTCTCGAGCGTGTCCTTTGCCTCGCGGAACACCCGCTCCACCATCCAGAGCTCCTTGTAGCGAGTGGAGATTTCATCGGTGGGCAGATCGCTGTTGGTTATGAGTACCCATTTCCCGTCAAACTTCTCGTCGGTCTTTATCTTTTCCTCGTCGAGAATCACCGATTCCTTGGTGACCTTGAGGAAGCGCCGGTAGCCGGAATTGCCCACGAGCTGGCCAGTTCCCTTCTTTAGCTTCTCCTTGAGCTGGGAGACTATGGCCTCTCGGGATGCGGCGTCCTTTTTGGCCTCCTCTGGGTTGAGGCACACGACGTAGCGCTTCCCATTGTGTATGACCTCTTTTACCTTCAGGTTGGACTCCACTTCTGTGAAGCGGCCCGAGTGTGAGAGCACCTCACGCATCGCTTTCTTTTCGAGGCGCATCTTTACACCCAGTATGTAGGTGAAGCCCAAGTGTGCGAGGGCCTCGGCGTTCTTCTTGCCCACCATGCCGCGGTCGGCCACTATCACAACATCACCCACGCCGAACCTCTTTTGCAAACCTCGGGCCACCGGCACTATAGTTCTCGCGTCTGTGGTGTTACCTGGCCACATGGGGCAGGAGATGGGCCTGCCATCCTGGTCGGTAACCACCCCCACAACCATCTGGTTCTCGTCGGGCCTGCGATCCTTTGAGTAGCCCCTTGCCCCGAGTTCCTTTCCGCCCTCACCCTCGAAGTAGATACTTGTGGTGTCGAAGAAGACAACGGAGAGGGATGTGAACAGGTTGCGGTTCCGATCGAACAGTTTCTCCTCGATTACCTCCCTGTTCTCACCCAGCCAGGCCATCGCCCGGTAGAGGTGGTGGAGCTCGATACCTTCCGCGCCCACTACCTGGTAGTCGCGGGTTATCCTCTTGGCTTTTCTGTCCGAGCCGGGAAAGAACAGGCGGGAGAGGGTGGAGAGGTAAATCGCTCTCTCCACGGAAAAGGAGTGCTTCCTGCCTTCGAGCAAGCCGCCAATCACCTCACCAAGCCCCAGCTCATTCCAGAGCCTTCCCGCCACGAGGTCTGGGCCTACCCGGCTGACCTTTTTTGCCTCGAGTTTTCCCTCTCTGTATTCCTCGGTGACTTTCACCTTCTCCGAATAGCGTGAGAGTGCGAGGATTACCTTGTCTATATCCCCTTTGGCCTGAAGCTTGTCGATCCTGCCGAGCGTCGCCACCACTCTCTGGTGTGATTTGCCTTCCCTCCAGATGCTCTCGACGATCTGAAGGTATGTGCGGCCTTCTGTGGTCTTCGTCCTCACATACATGACAGCAGTATAATAACAGAATATGCCTTTTATTGCAAGGCATAATGCAAAATTAATACATAATTGAGTGGCAGCAGTCTCAGGCTAAAAATGCAATTTTGAGTCCCAAAAGTGCCTAAATCAAGCGGTTCTTGGTTACCGGGGCAAGCAAACGCTGTTCAAGTTAAGCTTAATAGAATGGCAGCCTGCCTCAAGGGCAAGCCGTAAACATTCTCCTTCCTCAATTGCGGGTGAGGAGCGTTCCTGCACATAATATACTTTATATTTTAAGGTCTCCCCATTTTTTGTTTCATAGGTTCTTATTTCGGTTTTTCTTGCCATTTTTATCCCCCTTTACCAATCTTCTTCCTCAAAGAATTCTTCTTCCCCCATTCCAGTTACTATATCTAAAATCCCTTCTTCCGCCCATATTTCGCAGTCTCCGCATACTTTGATCATTCGCCCCTTTTCTTCGGAATAGACTTCTTCCCAAAAAGAGGTTTCTTGCCCGCAAATTTCACACTTCATTTTCTTTCCTCCCAATCCATAGAATCAAGACATTATTATAATCAGGTTCTACAATCAATTTTTTATCGTCCGGCAATTTTGGTTGCGGCCACGCATACCTAAATAGCCATCGGCACAAAGGCAATTAGGATAGGGGCATAAACGTTTTGTTATACGCTTCGCTTGCGATAATGTTAAAGTTCTTAGACGGTTTTCTGAAACCTTTATTGTCGTTTTAGTGTTATGAAAGTTGTTTTTTAATTCTATTTTCATTTATCTTCCACAAAAACACCGTATTCTATATGGCCGAACTTAGAATATTTACCGCTTATGTAACAATCACACCAGACAGCGCTTTCTTGTGCTAAATCAGCTCCACAATCTATGCATTTCATTTTTTAACCATTCCTCCTTTCAATCAAATCCAACCCTATCGCCCGCTATTGACCAAGACTGTTTTTCAGTAGCTTCCTCTTTTGCTCCAATATATTTTGTCTGACTTTGTTGCGTTCTATTTCGACGACCCCAAGAACAACATAGTTTACACAATTCATCTTCAACTCCTAATTCAATATTGCATATCTTGTCCTCATTTTTTTCAGGGTGATAGCACCAAAGTTCGACTATTCCTAATGTTGAATTTTTTTGTTTTACTTTTTCCATTTTCTTTTTTAGTCTCTGTTTCTTCTAACCCCATCTTTATACCCTACACTATTTCCACATACTTCATAGCAAGGCAAAGTACCTCACCATAAGAAGTCGAAGCCATCGCTTTCTCTGCAAACTCCTTTGCCATATCAGAATGGCCTGCTTTTTTCAGCCCTTTACGCACAAGCCCTATAACATTAAATAGAACTTGGGCTGGTGCGGGGAGAGGGATTCCAACCCTCACGCCCGAAGGCAGCGGATTTTAAGTCCGCCGTGTATAGCTATTCCACCATCCCCGCTTCACGAGTCGTTCCCGCGGACAAAAGTATATAGCAAACGATATGAATTCCAAATGTAGAGCTTCCACACCTTCAACAAAAGAAGTCAAAGAGCCGCTTCTCTGTACGCCTCAAGAATCATCCCATCGAGGATGTCCTTCTCTGACACCATGATCTCGTCGAGTTTCGCAAGGTCCATGAGGACACATAAAACAGCAGCACCGCCAACTATGACATCAGCCCTTCCAGGCTCGACCTTCATCAATCTCCTTCTTTCACCAGAACTGACGGAGGCAAGCTTTTCGAATATCTCCCTTACGGTGTCCCTCCCGAGAGTCGAGTGGTGTATTCTCTCCGAGTCGTACTCCTTGAGCCCAAGGGAAATGCCCGAAATGGTTGTGACGGTGCCCGCAAGTCCCACGCCGAGCTGGATGTCTCGCATATTAAAATCTTCAATAACAGGCTTGAGAGTAAGAAGAATGTGCGACTCCATTCTGCCAATGGCAACAGGGGAAGGAGGGTCACCTACGAGAAATCGCTCGCTCATTCTTACGCAGCCCACATCAACGCTCGCCGAAAGAAACTCGTTTGAACTCCTGCTCCCCTCAATGCCGGGTACGCCAAATGCAAGTTCTGTGCTTCCACCTCCAATGTCAAAGACAAAAACCCCGCCTTCTCTTTCGAGGTCAGATGACGCTCCTATGAAACTTAGCCATGCCTCCTCCTCCCCGGACAATTCTTTGATGTGAGTTCCAAGAATGCGTTCTGCCATATTGAGAAAATACTTACTGTTCCTTGAGTCACGAATCGCGCTGGTAGCGGCAGCCACCACGGACTCGCATGAGAATTCATCGATTCTCTCATGATAGAAAGAAAGTGTCTCAAGCGTCCTCTCAATGGCTTTGTCCGAGATAGCACCGGTAGCATCCACCCCCTCCCCAAGGCGGGTTATCTCCATTCTCCTTTCAAGGGTTCGGGTGTGAATTCCATCGGTCCGAGCGATAAGGACCCTGGTCGAATTCGTACCTATGTCAACCGACGCAAACGCTGGGCTTGTCTCTGCACCAGACATTATCCACTCCGCCAAGCCTCTCGATACATATATTACCGACAACACCCGTTGAGAAATTTCCAAGAATGGCAAAGGCAACATGGGAATGCAGGCACTTCAAGGTACCGAGCCTTCCCCCTGAAACTCCCCTGTTGGAAAGAGCGCGGGCAACATCCCCCGGGCAATAGCGCGTGAGCATCTCATTCAAGAAAAGGGAATACCTTTTCTCCTCAAAAAGAAACCTTTCCCTAAAGCCAGTGTGCTCCTTGAGGAGCTTCCGGACTTTCTCTATTGTTTGCTCACTTTCAAGTCTCGAGACAAGCTTTGTCGCATTCGGGCAGGTCAACCA
>JAQUKT010000095.1 GCA_028718945.1 Actinomycetota bacterium
ACGACCCTTTTCTTACTCATATTTCCTCATCATCATGGTATTCAAATAAATAGCCAGCAATGCTTACCTGGTCACCCGACTTCGCACCATGACTTTTTAGTAGCTCATCCACGCCAAGTTTTTTCAATTTGCCAACCAGATATTTCACCGCGTCAGGGGAATTCAAATCTGTCTTCAAAACCAGTCTCTCGACAAAGCCACCCGTCACCACGAAGACATCTCCAGACCTTTCAATATCCAAAATATCATTTTCCCGTTCAGGCAAGACAATCCGGACCTCCTCTCCAATTGTCTTACGCTGCTTTCTCTCACCCATCACAATCCTCTCAAGCTCGCTTTTGAGTTCATTAAGCCCCCTGTTTTCAAGCGCGCTTATCAAGAACAATCGAAGTTCTCTCTTTTCACATTCTTCCTCCAAATCGCTCAGAGTCTCATCTGCAGACAGCAGGTCGGTCTTGTTGGCAACAACAAGTGCCTTCCTTTCGGAAAGTTCAGGCATATACATACTTAGTTCGTTCACGAGAATCTCGAGTTCATGAATCGGATTTCTTCCAGTATCCGGTGAAACATCAAGAAGGTAAAGAATTACCGGCGCACGCTCAACGTGCTTGAGAAAATCGTGACCCATGCCCTTTCCCTCATGCGCTCCTTCAATCAATCCCGGCAAGTCAACAGCCACGAATTCCATTTCAACTCCTTCAACAACACCGAGATGGGGTCCAAGCGTTGTAAATGGAAAATCCGCAATTCTCGGCTTCGCGTTTGAAATCCTCGAAAGAAGCGTTGATTTGCCAGAATTCGGAAAGCCAACGATTGCCACATCTGCAAGGACTTTCAATTCAAGAAGGTAATTCCTTTTCTGACCTGCTTCTCCTTTTTCCGCAAACTCAGCACCTTTGCCAACCTCTCTGGATAAACTCAGGTTTCCCCTCCCGCCTCTACCTCCCCTCGCAAGTACAAATCTTTGTTCGCCGTCAACAAGATCCGCTACCACTGATCCCGATTCATCATAAACAACAGTTCCCAAAGGAACAAATACCTCCAAGTCTCTCCCTCTTGCACCCTTCATGCCCTCTAATCCACCAGCTGAACCATTTTTTGCTTTCCAACTGTGCTTCTTAGAAACCTCGTGGAGACTGTTTCTGCTTTGTTTAGCTACGACCACAACATTTCCCCCATCACCGCCATCACCACCTAAAGGCGTACCTTTTTTCAAGTACTTCTGGTGGTGAAAACCAGCGCATCCGCTACCTCCCCCCCCTCCCTCTACAGATATCAGAGCCTGATCAACAAATGTGTTGTTTTTTTTCTTCACTGGCACACTCTAAGAAAGTTTAACTTAATACATATACCTGTGGAATTTTTACAGAGGCTTGCTAAAACTGTTTGCTTCAATTAGTTGCTCTTCGGTCTGGAGAGGCTCCTTAAGACCTCAAGCTTTTCTTTTTGCTTCTTTCTTCTTTCGAGTCTCTCCTCATAGCTTCTGTCAAGAACCATCTTTATTATTTCGACAAGAAGAAGTGGATTGAAAGGCTTTATCACGTACTCATCGGCTCCTAATTCCCAGCCCCTTATCACATCACTATCCTGTGTCTTTGCAGTGACAAGAATCACCGGCAACTCTTCAGTTTCGGGATTTGCTCTGATTCGCCTCAAAACTTCCCAGCCATCGACACCGGGCATCATGATGTCAAGCACCACGAGGTCCAAAGGAGCCTTTTCGATAATCTCGAGAGCCTCTTCACCTGAAGACGCTTCCTCAATCGCGTAATTGTTCAATTTGAGATTCACATTTATGAGCTTCACCATCGTAGGGTCATCATCCACTACTAATATCTTTCTCTTTGGCAACTCAAACCCCCGTAATAGTTACATTTTTGGCAAACAAAGTCTGAAGGGGAATCGCTAATCGGGAATGACACTCACGGTTGACCTCTTCCCTGAGTTTGAAAACTTAACAATTCCATCTCTTTTTGCATAAAGGGTATAGTCTTTCCCAACACCAACATTATAGCCAGGCAGAATCTTGGTACCTCTCTGGCGGATAAGTATCGTACCGCATCTTACTTTTTGTCCGCCAAACCTCTTTACGCCAAGACGCTTAGACTCACTGTCTCTACCATTTCTTGAACTTCCAACACCTTTCTTACTCGACATCAAAAATCATCCTCTCACAAACTTCCATTTACTATTCCTTCAATTTTCACTTTTGTTAGTTCCTGCCTGTGCCCCTTTTTTCTTTTGTATCCTTTCTTGGGTTTGAACTTGAATACAAGAATCTTCTTGCCCTTTACCTGCTCCATAACCCTCGCCTTAACATGAAACTTTTTTAGCTTTTCTTTCTCAACTATCAAGTCGTCACCATCATTAACAAGCAAAACATCTCTGAATTTGAGTACATTGCCCTTATTTGGATTAAGTTTTTCAACTGTAATAATATCTCCAGGCTCTACTCTGTATTGTTTTGAACCGGTTCTGATAACTGCATACATTCATCTCACCTCGAAACACTTTTCACATTATAACACTTAAGAATTACCAAAGTTCCTATCCAGCTTAAATATTCGACCACTTCCACCGCAATTTGAGCATGATCTCCCAAACACCCCGCTCAAGCCCTCGGTCACGTTCTTCCTGGTCATCTCAACAAGACCAAGGCGTGAAAGAGTAACAACCTGTGTCTTTGTCCTATCGGAAGAAAGTTCCTTCTCAAGAGTATTAAGAACTTTTTCCCTGTTCTTTCGATCCTGCATATCTATGAAATCAATCACAATAATCCCCCCAATGTCTCTGAGCCTGAGCTGGCGAACAATTTCCCGTGCTGCCTCAAGATTTGTCTTAAGTACCGTGTCCTCAAGACTTTTCTCTCCGATAAAGGACCCGGTATTAACATCAATCGCAGTCAGTGCCTCCGTTTCGTCAATTGCAATATGCCCCCCCGAAGGTAATGGAACTTTTCGTTTGAGAGCAGCCTCGATACCTTCATAAACCTTGAACTTCTCAAAAAGCGTCTCCTCACCGCAGTATAATTCAACCCTATCTTTCAGTTTCGGCGCCACACTGGAAAGATATTCAAACACTTTCCTATGCTCATCTTCAGAATCAACAACAAGTTTAAGAAAATCATTAGAAAAACTGTCTCTCACTACCCGTTCGGCAAGATCAGGTTCACAATAAACAACAGAAGGAGAATTGGACTTCTTGACCCTTGCGCAAATCCTTTCCCACTCCTCCTCGAGAAATCTCAAGTCAGCCTCAAGTTCTTTTTTCCTTGCTCCCTGTGCGGCAGTTCTGATTATGGAGGTTCCAGATTTCGGTTTTATTTCGGAAGCAATTCGCTTGAGCCTGATGCGCTCCTTATTTGAAAGCTTTCGCGAAACCCCGAACCTATCACCATGAGGCATGTAAACCATGAGTCTCCCCGGTATGCCCAATACTGTTGTTACCCTTGCCCCCTTACCTCCTATGGAATCTTTTGTGACTTGTACTACTATTTTGTCCTTTTCTTTGAGAACCTTACTAATTGTCTTAGGCTTGATTCTTGTTCCATCCTCGAAAAGCACAAGATCTTGAAGGCAAAGAAGAGCATTCCTCCCCGATCCGATATCTACAAACGCGGCGCTCATACCGGGAAGTACTCGGGCGATACTGCCAATGTAAATATTCCCGACGATTGAGCGTTTACGTTCGCTTTGAAAATAGATTTCAGCAAGCTCTCCATCCTCGAGTATTGCAACGCCAAGACCACTGTTTGACCTTGAAATGAGAAGTTCTTTTTTCTTCTTCATCTCTATTCCTCTCTCCCTGAAACTTTTTTAGGTTTTTTTACATCAGTTGTCAAAACATTGACATCCATGGGGGATACGAGCCTGTTCCCTCTTCTCATATAAAGTCCTTCTCTCTTCACACGAAACTCGCCAATTTTCTCCAGCGGAACATCCACATGCGACAATAATGATTCAAGAACTTCAAGGGGCTTTACCGTTCCGGCAATTCCATCATCCAAAATCATTATTATCCCAAGACCTTCTTCGTTTGTCTCGACTTCGAGTAAATGCACCCCCTTGCGAATGTCAACGATTTTTGTTTTCCTTGGTTGGACCCTTTCGCATCTAACCGAGTCTCTTTCAAGAAACAGCTTGACCGCTCTTTCCAGTTCTCGCTTCGTGCAGAAGCCTTCTGGAACAAATACCGTGTATTTGGCAGTATCTATCAACCTGCCAACTGCTTTTGTCCCGCTGCCACATAATTTCGACCTGACTACATGAACGCCACGAGGAAGCGAAGAGGAAAGTCTCTTTTCTGCTTCAGCCGGAGAAATGTATGACCTCAAAAACAAGTCAAAATACTCACAGTTACTTTCAACACCTATTGGGATTGGCGGAGACATAGAAATCTTCATCCTTTTTCGGTACTTTCCAGTATATGCGAGAGGAAGTTTTGCTCTTCTAACTGCCATCATAATTAGTCTTGAGAAATCGGCATGTGAAAGAAAGCGCATCGGCCCAATTTTTGCGAGCTGGACTCTCAACACAAGAAAATCTTCCATCAGAAAGTCTTACCTTCAAAATCCTTCATAACTTGACTTTCACAAACACCGCAATCTCGACAACCTGCGTATCTGCAGTCTTTAGTTGTTTCTTCTCTCAAAGCACTCAGGTACTCTTGATAGAGGAACTCCTTG
>JAQUKT010000096.1 GCA_028718945.1 Actinomycetota bacterium
TACAACACTCCTTGCGGGCATGTTTATTCCAAGAGAAAGGGTTTCCGTCGCAAAGACAACCTTTATGAGTCCAGCGCAAAAAAGCTCCTCCACTGCTTCCTTGAAAAGTGGAAGGTGACCGGCATGATGAGCTGCAAAACCCGACAGTATCCCCTTTTTGAATTTAGAATAGTCAAGGCATTCAAGGTCGTAAGGATCAACAGCGGAAAATTTATCCTTGAGGTAATTCGTTATTTCAGTTCTCTCTTCTTCCGTGGTAAGTCTGACCCTATCTGATATCAAGTCTGAAACGGTATCATCACATGCCTGCTTTGAAAAAAGGAAATAAATCAAGGGAAGCATGTCTCGTTTCCTCAACTCGGAAACAACATCATGTCTTGATGGTTTGAGGTCAACAGAACGCCTCATTCTCCGAGATTCCTTTGCAGTTGCTTCTTTTTTCAGAAAGGTCAGCTGCTCGGTTATGACTTTCGGAAGGGCTTTTGAAAAAAGTGGCTTGAGCGCCTTTCCGACAAAATAGAAATCTTTTAGCTCAACTGGTCTTTTTGAAGCCTCGACAAGCTCAACATCCCCTCGAATGCTATTCATCCACCCCGCTATTGCGCCTGCATTTGATACCGTCGCAGAAAGGGCAACTATTTTCACCTCTCGGGGAAGTAGAATTACAATCTCCTCCCACACAGAACCCCTTATAGGGTCCTGCATGTAGTGTATTTCATCTAAGACGACAACCCCCAAGTTATGGAGAAAAGGGCTTTCCTCATATATCATATTGCGCAAGACCTCTGTTGTCATGACAACAATGTGAGAATCCCCATTTATGCTGTTATCCCCCGTAAGAAGACCAACAGAATCATAGCCCAACAGAAAATCGCGAAATTTCTGATTGGATAGCGCTTTCAGCGGAGACGTATAGAAAAACCTCAACTCCTTTTCAAGCGCAATCTCAAGCGCGCACTCGGCAACCACCGTCTTGCCGGAGCCGGTCGGCGCAGAAACCAGAACGGATTTCCCATTGCTTAGATGTGTTATCGCTTCCTTTTGAAAATCGTCGAGTTTGAATCTGTATATCTTCTCGAAAGTCTCCGGCTCCATTTTTTCTCTCATATCAAATGAACAGTCTATATCTTAACGAACAAAAACACTGTTTCTACCTAATACTTTAGGATTTCGCATGAAGATACAATGATTTGGCCGCGGCTCAGAATACCAAAGAATCTTTCTGGGTTTTATAATATCAAAAAAGCCGTTCCTTGAGATTTATTCAAAAAGGAGAGCAAAAAATGCGAATCTATGCGAAGAAAAAGACGGGAGAAACTTGCAAACAGGAAACAACTGAGGGAATAGAACTCGCTGAATGCGAACTTCTGTGGATAGATGCCGAAAAGCCGACTGAGTCAGACCTCGGGAATATTAAAGAACTCATCGGTATCCATGAGCTTGCACTCTCGGAAGCACGGAAGCCAAGCGTTCCAAAGATTCATGAGTACCCAAACCACCTGTTCCTCGTCTGGAACTTCATCCGAGATATCCCCACTACCGAAAAAATAGAAATGTCTTCAGTCGCCATCTTTCTCGGGGAAAACTATCTTGTTACTGTTCATGAAATACATCTTTTGGAACTTGAAAACATTTACGAAAGGCTTGAAAAAGACCCTTCTTTGTACCATGGTCATCCAGCGCCTATTGTTTACGCTATTCTCGATACCTCCGTTGATGAGTTCTTTCCCTTGGTTGAAACTCTAACCGAGAACATTGATTCCTCCATGGAGAAGCTTCTCGTTGACAAGAATGAACCAGACATGAAAACACTCGTTCTTCTGAAACACAGAAATATGGCACTTAGAAGGGCTGCCGCATCACACCGCGATGTTGTCGTGAAGCTTGCACGGCACGATGTTCCCTTTATTCCAGAGGAACTGTCAATCTACATGATGGATATATATGACCATCTCACGAGCATCTACATGGAAGTTGAAAACAACGCAGACCTTATATCGACAGCTCTCGACATTCAATTGAACATAGTCTCAAACAGGCTGAATGATATCATGAAAAGACTTACAACACTGGCTTTCATTTTTATGCCAGCTACCTTTATTGTTGGTCTCTACGGGATGAACTTCAAATATATGCCCGAACTTGGATGGCACTACGGCTACCTGGTCACCTGGATAGTAATGATAATCATCACTGTTTCTATAGTTATCATTGCCAAGAAGAAGAACTGGCTATGACAAACATTTTTTTAAAGAACAGTTCCGATGAAAACAGCCGGATTGGAAAAATGCTCGGGAGCAAAGTACTTGAGAAAAAACCACTGATTCCACCGGGATTAGCTGCCCCAGGGGTCGCGAGTGCACACGCAAAAGTACACTTCGAAAAAGCAAACATTAAAAGCCGCCTCAAGCATGAGGGCTCGTTTTCTGCTATTGGAATTGGAATCTTAGGGCTTTCTTTCGCAAAACCTTATCTTCTGTCAAAAGGAATCTGGATCTCGATTCCATGCCTTTTCAAAACGATAACTCACCTTCCATGTCTTACATGTGGTTTGACAAGAAGTTTTTCTCTTATGGCTGACTGGAAAGTCTCTGAAGCGTTCAAGATGCACCTCCTTGGACCTCCCCTGTTTTTTATGACAATCCTTTTCACTATCTACTTTCTCTCTGTAGTATTGACCGGAACAAGAATTCGCCTTGAACTCTCTTCAAGTGCAAGAAGATGGCTCCTTTTTTCAGGCGCTATCGTTTTGGTAGTACCCTGGTTGATAAAACTTGTATTCATGAGGAGTTTCTGGTAAATTGCTAAAAATCTGATTGAATGCGATTCAATTGCCTGTCGTTGAGAATAGCCAAAAGGGGGATGATGATGAACGAGCAGAGCGAACAAGGGCTTGTGCAGAACCTCTATTACTTTGTCCAGCAAAGAATAAACTCCGACTGGACAACTGACCCGGCTATGGCAATAGTCCTTTCACTTGTTACATTCGGGATTTATGGTTGGTTCATTTTCTACAAATTGATGGATAGAAGAGACCAGCACTTTGTTCGCATAGCAAATGTTGTCAACACGGCTGTGGCGCTACTCAAGGAAAAAGCAAATCAATCTGGAAAAACCCAAGAAATTGCACAGGAACTTCCTCAAATTGAAATGCTTCAGAGAGAAATATACGAGCAGAGCAGGGAAAGAGGCGCTGCCCTCTGGTTGATAATTGGTATTATTACCGGAGGAATCGGGGTATTGATTGGATACTATTTCATCATGGACGATTTCCAGAAACACGATGTTTGCGAGTCGCAATTTTTTTCTCTAATGTCATCCGCACTTGCAAAACTTGGAAGGTCAACCGAGGCATCAAGCGCAGTTCCAAATATCCCCGAGAGGAACTTCGCCATTTACGTTCTTCTCTCTTTTCTTACGTGTGGAATCTTCGGTTTGTATTGGATGTATGTCCTCATAGAGGATGGCAACACACATTTTGAAGCGCAGGTTGCCTGGGAAGACTATCTTTACAAGGCTCTTGCCTCATAAAAAGGAGAAAATATGAAGTTTTGTCAGAATTGCGGCCAAGGTAATGAAGACAGTGCAATATTTTGTTTACGTTGTGGCGAAAAAATTACTTCTGAATCAACAATAAGTCCAGAGGAACAAAGAACTGGTGCTCCTCAACCGCCAGGCGGAATTGAATCTACTCAAGGTTCCCAACCACAACCCGGAACGGTACCACCGCCAACTGGATTAGGTCCGCTTTCACAACCTTTGCAACAATATGGACTACAATACCAGCAAGCCTCCTACCTATACAGAAAAAATGACGGATATGCGATTGCCTCCCTTGTGATTGGAATCTTGAGTTTCTTCATATGCGGAATAGTTGGTGGAATACTCGCTGTCGTTTTTAGTCAAATTGCCATGAGAAATATTGAAGAAAGTGGCGGGACTCTGACTGGAGAAAGCTACGCGAAAGCAGGAAGCATACTCGGGTGGATAAACATTTGTTTTTATTCGCTGCTTATCATCTTGTTCATAATCATCCAAATAGCAGTGCGGTAGAAAAGCAACTCGCTCACGATTTAGAAGATTCTTCGTTCTCCCCCGAAGCTTCCTCGAGCGAAACCTCTTTCACCTCTCCTTTAATTGATTCCACAAGTGCCTTGACCTTCGATTGTGCGCTATCAAGCTTGCCCTGACAGTACTTTATCAATTCCACTCCCCGCTCGAAAAGCTCAATGCTCTTTTCGAGTTCAAGCTCACCGCTCTCCAAGGATTCGGTTATCCTTTCAAGCTCGGATATCGCTTCCCTGAAAGTAAGCTCCTCATCCATCAACGTTCACTCCTTTTCAAAAACTCTTGCACCAAGTATGCCCTTCTGAAGCCTTATTCTAAGGGCTTCCCCTTCCTCAACATCACTCGAAGACCTTACTATTTTATTATCATATTCCCTGAATGTTATTGAATATCCACGTTCGAGAACAGAAAGGGGACTCAAGGCATTGAGCTTCTCCTCGATGTTGCGAACATGCTCAAAATCCTT
>JAQUKT010000097.1 GCA_028718945.1 Actinomycetota bacterium
TTTTTGTAAATCTTTCTAAGTTTTTCTTTGCTATCTTCCGTACCTACCCATATTACTTTAGCAGAGCTTGATGACGGAAAACCGCGTATTCCCCCAACGATAAGGCTCAAAGGTAATAATTCTTTGATTTTTCCCATAGTGTCAAGCAACCCCGGGACTATCATCTCACTGCAACGCCCAAGAAATTTCACAGTGACATGGAGATTATCTTTAGGTACCCATCTGACACCACTGAGGTCCTTATCTATAGCATCAACAATCTGGGATACCAACGTTTTCAAGCCCCCTGTAAGAGGAATTCCGATGAATAATCTGAGGTTTTTTTCTTTCGTCATCTTACTTTTTGCTCAAAGCAAATCAATTATAGCAATCCAAGCAAAAATACTCAACTTATTATCTCCAATACTTTCCTCCTGCCCCTCATGCCTTTTACGATTGAAACGCTTTTTTTATCGACATCAAAATATGAAGCAATAATAGATATGAGCTCTTCATTTGCTTTCCCTTTTTCTGGAGCATTCTTCAGCTTTACACAGTAGGTTCCATCATCAAGATTTTTGACCTCTTGTTTTTTGGCTCCAGGGATAACTTTGATTTCTATTTGGACTTTTTTCTGTTTCAATTGGCGTTTCTAAATCCAATATAAACATCATAGCCGGGTGCAATTTCACCCGGCTAATCAGATACAAAAAATCTTCATTTCTATTCCCAAAAAAAGTGCTTATCGCGCTTTTCTTTTCTTGCTTTCTTACTCCTCGATTCTATTGAAGTGTCCTCTTCCTTCAAAAAATCAGAATAGATATTCTCACCCTCCTCAAGCGCCAGTATTTCGTCAACAAGATTCGAGTTTGAATGCTCTCTTTTTGTAGCAACATCAGATTCTGGCTTCTCATTAGCAGGTTTTGAAATCTGACTTTCATCTACAGTCATTGCGTTTTGCTCTTCCCCTTCAGATTTGTCTACCTGGTCATTTACCTCAGTGGAACCTTGAGGCATGTTATCCATACTTTGTTGAGTAGGCCCTTCTTCAACCTTAGGAACTTCCACCGGGGATTCTTCTGTTTTTATTTCAGACTTCTTGACTTCTTCATGAGCAGGTGGTGCCTCGCCTCTCACAACTTCACCCTGAACAAGTGGTAACTCATCAATTGGAGGTTCCACTTCTTCCCGTGATTCGAGATCCTCAACTTGAGCAAGATGTTCTCGGGCAAGTTCTTTCAATGAAATCATGTATCTTTTCTTTATCTCCCTCAGTTGCGCGAAACTCCGCTCCATTTTCTGTCTCTCGCTTTGTGCCCTGAAGATGACCTGTCTTGCCTGCTCCTGAGCGCCCCTCAAGAGCGAATCCGCCTCATCCTGGGCTTTTGAAAGAACCGTCTCCGCCTCCTGTCTTGCCTGCTCCTTCACTGCTTCCGCTGACCTCGTTGCGGCGAGAAGTGCGCTTTGCAATGATGTTTGCATTTCCTCAAACTCTTGTAACCTTTTCGTCATAATTTCTATTTTTTGCTTCAACTCTGAATTTTCTTGAATCAACTTCTCTAAATCATCAGCCACCTGGTCGAGAAAGGAATCGACTTCCTCTTCGTTATAACCTCCAAAGCGAGCTGTTTTGAATTCCTTATGATGTATATCAAGTGGTGTCAATGACATGCTTTATCCCTCCATTCATACCGATTTTCAACTTGCGAGTACTTCGGCTCTTTCCCGAGCAGCCTCCACTGCCTTCATGATAATTTCCTTGAAACCTTTCCTGTCAAAAACCTCCAAGGCAGCAACTGTAGTTCCACCAGGCGAAGATACAGCCCTGCGACCTTCAGTAGCCTCAACACCAGTCTCCTTCAGAAACTTTGCAGTACCCCAGAAAGTCTCTCTTGCAAGATGCCTTGCAACATTAACAGGAAGCCCCTGTTTCGCTCCAGCATCTTCAAGAGCTTCAACCAGGTAAAAGAAGTAAGCCGGCCCGCTTCCACTTACTGCTGTAACAAGATTCATCCAGCTTTCTTCAATCTCCACGGTTTCACCCATTACGGCAATAAGCTTTAACGCGTAAGGAAGCAAGTCTTTATTTTCACCACTAACCGCATACGCGCATACAGCAGCTCCAACTTTCGCTGCGATATTCGGCATGACCCGGACGATCAGTGATTCTTCACCTACAATTGACCTTATTCTATCAATAGGAAGACCCGCAACAATGGAAACGAGAGTCTTGCCACTTCCCAAATATTGGCATATATCATTGAGAACCTCAATTGAATCCTGAGGCTTGACCGCAAGAAATATCAAACCTGACGAGGAAGCAGCCTGGGAATTGCTATCGGCAACAGAAACACCATACCTGCCACGGATCTCCTTCATTCTCGTTGCATCTCTATCAGAAACCAGAATCTGATTTCCCTTCACGCCTGCTTCAAGCCAGCCAGCAAGCATGCACTCACCCATGTTGCCTGCCCCAATAAGAGCAACTCTCGACAAACTACCTCCTCAGAACTGGTTGAAGAACCCCTTTTCTCGCATCCACTTTCTGTCTTCCGCTGAAACCTCGACGTTCGCTGGAGTTAGGAGAAATACCATTTCGGCAACTCTCTGAATTCCTCCGTCAAGACCGTAAGTAAGCCCACTAACAAAATCAATAAGTCGTTTGGCAAGTTCGTGGTCAATATTCTGAAGGTTTACAATTACGGGTGTTTCATTCTTGAATTTGGTACCAATCTGCTCTGCATCATTGAAACTTTTCGGTTCAATAACGTGAACTTTAGCAGTAGCTTCAAGAACAGGTTGAAGATTGTTCTCATACTTCCTGCCTCTTGGAATTCTGTCAGAGATTTCTCCAACCGCTTCCTCTCTCGCTCTCATTTCTCCAAATTCATCGGGCTCTTTCAAGCCAAGCAATTCTGCCATCCTGGCCCAGATACCAGGCATTTTTTAGACCTCCTTTATACCATTTCATCATCAAATATAGCTGTCCCAATCCTTACTATTGTTGAACCTTCCTCCACCGCAACTTCGAAATCTTTCGACATTCCCATTGAAAGCTCTTCAAGGGCGAAGTTAGGAAACGAATCCCTTAGATTCTCACCGAGTTCCCGCAACCTAATGAACACCCAGCGTACATCTTCGGCATTCTCTGTATAAGGAGCCAATGTCGAAAGCCCTTTAATCCTTATGCTCTTCAAAACCTTAGACTCCTTCATGAAATCAAAAACTTCATCGGGCTTTAAGCCATACTTCGTTTCCTCCCCGGAAACATTGACCTGTATCAACACATCCTGAACTTTATTTGCTTCGACCGCTTCTTCATTTACCTTGCTCGCTATCCTTAAACTATCTATTGAGTGAATGAGCGATACATTTTCAATAACATACTTTGCTTTGTTTCTTTGTAGATGACCAATAAAATGCCATTGCTCAATATCTCCAACACATGAGCACTTCGTCAGCAATTCTTGCACTCTATTCTCACCCACAAAGTCAACACCAGCTATAAGTGCTTCTCTAACCTCCTCGACACTCCTATTCTTTGTCGCAGCAAGAAGACGAACGCTCGAACAATCCCTCCCCGCCCTCTCAGCGGCCTTCTTGATCTTCTCCCGGATTCTATTCACATTTTGTAAAATACGTTTTGTATTATTTTTCGATTCCATGGCAATCATTTCCTTTTCATGGTTATGCCAAACCTAATAAAGTATCTCAAAGTCACACTTATTCAACGGTTCTTCCCATGAAATGCTTACCTTCTCAACTCGAGCATGTGATGGTCCTTTCCTGCACCATTCTATTCCAGCCTTTACTTTTTCCTCATCTCCCTCGAACACTGCCTCTACCGAACCACCAGGCATATTCCTCACCCAGCCCCCCAAACTTAACATCCTCGCAACCCTTAGAGTCTCCGCACGAAAGAATACCCCCTGAACTCTTCCTTCAATCCTAACCCTTGCGCGAACTATTCCCATCTTTCTACCTTTTATTCATAACAAAGCTACAATTGCTGCCTGCCTACCAGTTATTCCTCCGCTTCGCCTATATGAGAAATAACTGCTGTCAGACATCGTGCACGCGTCAATCGTAAAAATCCTATTTTGGGAAACGAACTGGCTCTCGAGTTGCCACCTTGCAGCAAATTCGAGGTCCACAAACATTTTTCCACTCCTAACGC
>JAQUKT010000098.1 GCA_028718945.1 Actinomycetota bacterium
TCCACTTTCGTCCCATCCCCAATAGTCGAATCCGATATCAGCGTGCATGGCCCTATCCTGCAACCACTTCCTATCCTTGTCTTGCCTCTAACGAACACAAAGGGCATCAGTTCCGTATCACGTTCGATCTCAACACCATGGTCAATAAAGGTGCTCTTGGGGTCTTTGATGGTTACTCCATTCCCCATGAGCGCTGTATTTATCCGCCTTCTCATAATATTCTCCACCAACGCGAGCTGCTCCCTGTCATTGATGCCGAGAACTTCTCCCCATGGCACTTTCACAGGCACCACTCTTCCCCCCCTCTCAACCATATATTCCACAACCCCGGTAAGATAGTACTCCCCCTGTACGTTATCAATTTTGAGAGAATCAAGAGCAGGCCCGAGAGCGTGTGAGTCGAACGCATAGGTGCACGCGTTGACTTCCTTTATTTTTCTTTCCTCATGAGTTGCATCAGCGTCCTCTACAATCCTGGCTACACCTCCCGATATGTTCCTCACCAACCTGCCATAGCCAGTAGGGTCCTCGAGCTCGGTCACAATAATGCTGGCAACAGCATTCTCTCGCCTTCTTTCCTCGATAAGCCTCTTGAGTGTGTCCCTCTTTACAAGAGGACTATCCCCTGGCAAAACGAGTAACTCGCTGAATCTTTTGAGCTCCTCCAACGCAACTCTCACGGCGTGTCCAGTCCCCAGTTGCTCATGTTGTTCAATCGCCCTCACCTCATCAGGAAGCACCTTCCTAACATCACACGAGCCGTGCCCGACGATTACAACCACCTCGCCCGCCCCTATCGCAAGAGTTTCTTCGAGAACATAGTTTATTATCGGACGGCCACAGACTTGATGAAGAACCTTTGGAGTGGCCGACTCCATTCTTTTACCCTTCCCGGCGGCAAGTATGACTACCGCAAGATTTTCGTTCATCTGCCCAATCTCCGTCTTTACACTAAACCATTTCAAGCTGGGGTGGCAGGATTCGAACCTGCGGTCACGGCTCCAAGGGCCGTTGCCTTACCGCTTGGCCACACCCCAGAGCTAAACAAGAGTTCCTTACCTCAAAACCTGCGCCCCAATGTCAGAGAAACTGGTAACTATCGTCACCGGGGCAAGCTTCTCGAGCTCCCAGGCAACTTCCGCTGCCTCCTCAAGACCAGAAACAAGCGCAAAAACACACGGACCGCTGCCTGTCATCAGGGCAGCCACCGCCCCGGCTGATTCTGCCTTCTTCTTGTATTCAATAACCAAGTCCCTGCGTATCGTTGCAAACTCAAGGCTATTGTGCAAGCCCGCCGCTATCCCGCTTACATCCCTTTTCTCGATTCCCTCGATGAGAGCCCTAAATTTCCCCTCAACCTCGCCAGAATCCGGGAAATCAGAATTAGACCTCAATGAATCAAATCGCTCATAAACCTGTTCAGTAGACATTTCCTGTCCACTTGAAGCAAGCACCACCTTCAGACCAGAGAGTGGATTCAGGCTCTCTACCTTCTCGCCTCTGCCGGTGACAAGTGCAGTCCCACCCAGAATGCAGAAGGGAACATCTGACCCTACAAGTGAAGCGGCGTCAATGAGCTCACGCGTCGAGAGATCGAGTTCCCAGATATTGTTCATTGCAACTATCGCTGCAGCCGCATCGGCACTTCCGCCAGCAAGTCCCGCGCCAACAGGAATTCTTTTGTTTATGAAAACCTCAATGCCCTCCTCATCCAACACTTTGGTCTTCATTGCAAAAGCTTTAATTGCCTTGAAAACCAGATTTTCTTCACCGCAAGGCACACAAGAGTTGCTACATCTTGTCACTATCTTCCCATTAGCCCCGTCTGTTCTTCTGAAATAAAGTTCATCGGAGAGCTCGAGTGTCTGCATGATTGACCGGATTTCATGATAACCATCTTGCCTCAGGTCACCGACGTCGAGAAAAAGATTCAACTTTGCGCGTGCTATTGCTTTCGCTCCGAGCATCACGCCACTCTTTTCAAATTTCTCATTTTTCTAAGCCCCACACTCGAGAATCCTTTCCGCGCACAGTCTGGCAGAAACCGCTGCGCTGTTGACCGCAAGACCTCTGCCTCGGTAGGTGTCCCCCGCAAAGTAAAGACCCCTAACTCCCGGCGCAACGACGTCCGGCTTGAAGATTCCCACGTTCGCCGGTTTCCTCGCAAGACCGTCGCAGCCGATACATTTATAGGGAAATTTCCATTCGATCTTCTTCTCGATACCCGGAAATAGCTCCTTTATGTCTTCCCACATGGAATCGAGTAGCCTGTTGAGCTCAAATTTATCAAAGACCTGTTTGACCTCTACCACACAGTCGGTCTGAAGGATTGATTTCCCCGGCGGCGAGACATCCGGGTCGAAAGCGGATGGGACAAAAGCTTGAAAGGGCATCCCCGTACGCTCAAGCCTCAGCGCGGAAAGGAAATTCGGCTTATCATAAACCGGCTCCTTCAAAGCGATAGTATAACCTATAAGCCCGGTGGTCTGGTATTTCAAGTCTTTATACCTCTTGAGCCACCACCCCGGCAATAGGGAACTTTCATCGCCCAGGTCTATTATAGAATCAAGACTCCAGAGTGGGACTGCGCAAACAACAACGGGTGCTTTTACCACTTGCTTTCCGCCTATGTAAAAACTTTCAGGGTAAGGTGATGCACCCCTCCGCTTCAATGCCACCCCTTCTACCTCATTGCCATCAAAAAGCACGCGGTCAATCTCGCTGGAAATAAGAAGTTCCCCTCCAGCTTCCTCAAACGCCGCTTTCAGAGGCTCTATTATGCCTAACATCCCTCCCTTGGGGTACGCCGCCGTAAGGAAGTCCCTCTTCTTCCTTAAATTCTCTCTCGCAATGTAAAGTATTTCCCCGGCGGCCATGGATGAAGCCTCCGGCACTGTTGTCATTATCATGCCGTTGACTTCGAAAAGATCTCTCGCAACCCTCGACTTCACTCTACTTTTAAGCCAGTCTGCCCAGCTTCTCGCATCATTCGCCTCAATTTCTCGATCATCCATACTTGCAATCTCTTTCATCGCGCCCTTTACCTGCTCCACATCATTTTGAGACAAAGACACCAACTCTAAGAGATTCCTCCATTTCCCGTCTTTGAATACCTCAACCGTCTCAGAAAACCTGCCCCAAAGAACCTCCTTGCCAAGCTCCTTAACAAGGAGAGCCGACGAGGATTTGTCCCCGAGCTCTACCATGTGCAGCCCTATGTCAACCCGCCAGCCCCCCTCAATATCGAATCCCTGCATCCTCCCGCCGGGACTTGCGTCCTTCTCCACACACAAAACTGACTTACCCGCTTTTTGAAGAAGCCCGGCAACTCCGAGCCCCGCAATCCCAGCACCGATAACGACCGCGTCATAACTTTTTTCCACATCTACCTCCAACAAACACTCTGCACCCATAAAGCGCCCGACAAACTCCGTGACGTTACTCAAAGGTCATTATATTTCCTTCTGAGTCGAATTTCATTTCCCCCTTACCGGAAAGAACCTCTATGCCCTCTTTTTCGGTAACGGTCTCGAGCAGCGATTCCGAAACTTCCATTTCACTGAGCTTAGATGTACTTCCAACTCTGACTACGCGTGTCTCCTCGGGAACAACCCCGATGCTTTCAAAAGCCCACAGAATCGCATCTCGTTCGGTTGGAGCCACCAAGGGCACCCTCGCTCTTTCCAGCGCTCCCGAAGAAAGCACATTTCTGTATGTCGCATCAAAGTCAATTGAATCACAGAGTTTCTTTGTAATTATGTCCGCATGTCCCACTCCTGTTGCATTCCCAAAGGAAAGAGGCGAAATGCGAAGCACAACGAGCCTCCTTGTGAAAAACCCCTTTTCTCGCCCTGTCTCTTTGCCCCTCCCGGTTATAAGGGGGTCCATACCAATGCCCGAGTGGCTCTTGCCCATCTCATCAACTATCAGGACATCAACATTCTCAACCGGAAGGGAGGGGTACATCATATAAGCCTTCTCGAGAAGAGTGGGCTCGCGCTCATTGATTTCGGAGGGTTCCAAAAGTTCGATACAT
>JAQUKT010000099.1 GCA_028718945.1 Actinomycetota bacterium
TTGTCTCTAAGAGGAAGACAACGCACACATAGCAGGGTGTCCTTCAAAGCAGACATAGCCTTAAAAACCCGGATATCCGGGATCAGGGGAAGTTTTGTCTTGACTTTTACTTCTTATAGGTGACCCCCTCTTATGACCTCGCTCGGCAGAAGCGGGCTGTACCGCCACTTCCTTGCCGTGTTCTCGCTCATCCCTGCATTGGCTGCTGCCGCGGCTAATGTTTTGCCTTTTCTTAGATTTTCCATCAGTCTCCTCACTTCCTGATTGGTGACCATCTGAAATCCTCCTTGTGACTTGGAACTTCAGACAGTCTATCTAAGTTCAGGAAACCGCAATTCCTGCTGTCGTCAACCCTCAATTCCTATTGTCGCTGATCAGTATGAGTTTCTCAAAGGTCTTCCCGAGCAATTCATCTAAGAATGCTCAAGGTTTCCTGGATGACCTGTTGGATTACTTTCCATTCCCGGTTGCCGCTATCCAGACGGATAATGGAAGTGAGTACATGGGTAACTTCGATAAGGCAGCCGAAGATAGGAAAATCACCCACTACTTCAGTCATCCCAACTGCCCCAAGGAGAATGCACGCGTCGAACGCAAGATTCAGACGACCAGTCAAGAACTGTGGTCCTATTCGGAAGGATATGATGCCTGTGAGTTGAATCGGATAGTCTCGGAATGGAACGAGACCTATAACGATGTTCGTCCACATCAATCTCTTGGTTATCTAACTCCCAATGAGTTTTTCAAATTCGTGTTATGATTCGAACAAGCATAAGGAGCATGTGTCCACCATGTATTGAACCAGCACAATTCATTGCGAAAATTTCTCAGACGCGCTATCATAATACGAAGAATAGTGGGCCCCTGACAGCGGGAGCTCGTGTTTGCGGGCTGAGAGGGCAGGCAGAACCTGTCGACCGAATGAACCTGTTTGGGTAATGCCAGCGTAGGGAGTATGGGCATCTTTTTCAAGAAGGTAGCCGAGCCCCGTTGGCACGGCTTTTATTTATTATATGCATTCTTTTATAGGGGGTACGTGAAATGGCTCTTTCGGAAATTGATATTACAAAGTGCATCGTGGAGCGTTTTTCTCGCGATTTCTTGGAGTACTCGAGCCTCGATGTAGCGATTGCGGGTGGTGGTCCATCGGGAATGACAGCGGCATACTACCTTGCGAAAGAGGGCGCCAAAGTCGCTATTTTTGAACGCAATCTCCATATTGGCGGAGGTATGTGGGGAGGAGGAATGCTTTTCCCCAAGATAGTTGTTCAGGATGATGCGGTTGAGATAATGGAAGGGTTTGACATAAGGCTCGAACCATTTGGTGACGGTTACTATTCCGCTGATTCCGTTGAAGTTGTTGTAAAGACGACCGCCGCTGCCATTGCGGCTCAGGCGCGCATCTGGGTTGGAATTTCGGTTGAGGATGTGCTCATAAGAGAAGACGATAGGGTTTCGGGAGTTGTGGTCAACTGGGGGGCGGTTGAACTTTCCGGCTTGCATGTTGACCCTCTTGGGGTTGAATCAACCATCGTCATTGATTCCACCGGTCACGATGCTTATGTAGCAAGGAATCTCGCGAGGAAGGTTCCGGGGTGTCGTTTGTTGACCGATACCGGTGATGTGGTTGGTGAAAAACCAATGTGGGCTGAGGCTGGAGAAGAAGAAATTGTAGGAAATACCCGTGAAGTCTGGCCGGGTCTTGTTCTTGCAGGAATGGCAGCCAACACTGTCATGGGTTCTCCAAGGATGGGAGCCATTTTTGGCGGGATGTTTCTATCAGGAAAAAGAGCGGCTGAAATCGCACTGGATAGAATTCATCGGTAGTTGTTGAAGGTTTTGCCTGCATTGCTGACGAGAGAAAAATGAAGAGCGTTTCATGGATTGATAAGTTGAGGCTTGTTGTTATTACATCGAGTGATCTCTCAGGGCATCTCGGTATTGCGGGATTTGCTCTTCAAGGAGGAGCCAGAGCCATTCAATTACGGGACAAGGAATTACCCGACAGGAAGTTTCTTGGGATTGCAAAGCAAATCAAGAGTATCTGTGCACAATATGATGCGCTGTTTTTCATAAACGACAGGGTTGACATTGCCATGATTGTTGGAAGTGATGGGATTCACATTGGAGTAGATGACATTCCCGTGCTTGAGGCAAGAATGTTGTTAGGGGAAGAAACGATTATTGGATACTCACCCGCGAACATTGAAGACGCACGCCGCGCAATTGAAGACGGAGCGAACTATCTCGGAGTTGGTTCGGTTTATCCTTCTTCCACAAAACTTGATGCGGGTTTGCCCATTGGCATTGATGGGCTGTCTCTTTTTACTCGCGAAGGAATTGCTCCTGTTATTGGGGTTGGAGGAATCAATGCGACGAACGCGGCAGAAGTGATTGAGGCAGGTGCTTGTGGAGTTGCTGTGTCTTCTGCGGTCGCGCAATCGAATGATGGCGTTCAGGAAACCAGACGCATACTTGATTCGATTAGAGGCGCACTTTCATACGCGTCAAAGGAGAGTTAGTTGGAAAAGGAAATTACACTGGTCGAGAAACTAAGGGAAGGCCGGGTGCCTGGCTCACTTGGAGAAGCCTGTGGGAACGAGCCACTGTCTGTTGAGGAGGTTGTGGAGGAAATAATTGAAGGCACGGCTGTTTTTCCTCTCAACTCGCTTAGAAGTCTGGAAAAACCTTGCGTGATTGGGAAGAACCTTCGCACGAAGGTAAACGCAAATATCGGTACATCCGCCGATTGTGCCGACCTTGAACTGGAGATTTCAAAACTCAAGGTTGCAATAGAGGCTGGAGCTGATACTGTGATGGACCTTTCAACCGGCGGAGACATAGGGCTTGTGAGGGAAAAAGTTATCGAACAGTCCAGCGTTCCGGTTGGAACGGTTCCAATCTATGAGGCGGCTATAATCTCGCAGGAGCGATATGGAAGCATAGTTTCCATGCCTGCCGATTTGATGTTTGAGGTAATCGAGCGACACGCGTCTGGTGGAGTCGATTTTGTTACAGTGCATTGTGGAGTTACAATGCATGCTCTCGAGTGTCTCGAAAAATCCAGCAGAATCGCGGATATTGTGAGCCGGGGAGGAGCCTTCCATGCTGGCTGGATTCTTCACAATGAAAAAGAGAATCCACTTTATGAGCAGTTTGACAGGCTTCTTGAAATTGCAAGGAGGTATGAGCTCACGCTGAGCCTTGGTGATGGTTTGAGACCTGGAGCAGTTGGAGACGCAACCGATGTTGCTCAAATTCAGGAACTCATCACCATAGGCACTCTGGCAGGAAGGGCGCGGGAGGCTGGCGTTCAGGTCATGGTTGAGGGTCCCGGTCATGTCCCGATTGACCAGGTTATTGAGAATGTCAGAATTGCGAAGCAGATAACAAAAAATGCTCCCTTCTATGTTCTCGGACCGCTTGTTGCAGACATTGCTCCTGGCTATGACCATATTGTTGGAGGAATAGGCGGCGCGCTTGCTGCTTCGAGCGGGGCAGATTTCCTCTGCTACGTTACCCCGAGAGAGCACCTTGGTCTTCCGAGAGTTGAGGATGTTCGCGATGGTGTTATTGTAACGAGAATCGCCGCTCACGCTGGCGATATAACAAAGAATTCTTCCTTTTTCATGGAGTGGGATAACAAAATGTCGGGCGCAAGGAAATCTTTGAAATGGGAGGACCAAATAGAACTTTCAATTGACCCCGAAAAGGCGCGCTCGTTTCTTGATCCTGCCATAAAGGAAGATAAGGGCTGCTCGATGTGCGGTGATTATTGCGCAATGAATTTCATAGCATCTTTTCTCGAGAGCGAAA
>JAQUKT010000100.1 GCA_028718945.1 Actinomycetota bacterium
CTCGGCTTGCGAGCTCATTGAACAGCTCGAAGAATGGCGAGAAGAATTTGGTGACGCCGGTCCCTTCGCATCGGATGAATTCTTCTATCTTGCCGGAATGAGGCCGCCAGATGCTCGATACTACTGTGGATATCCACAACTCGAAAATGGAATAGGTCTTTCAAGATTCTTCTTGGATGCCCTATCGAAAAAGCGCGAAACAAAAGACCTTGATGAAAAAACTCTCATAATTACAACTCCAATGGGGAAATGGGTTCTTGGAGACCTTGACCTGAGGGATGCCAAAATAGAGGTATTGCGGAACTCTCTTTTCGGTAAATATGTGACGGTTTGCGGACTTCTTCCAGGCAAAGATATAGTGAGAACACTCGCCATGAGAAATGACGTAAATAGAGCTCTTGTTTCAGCAGTCGCGGTCAGTGGCGATTCCTTCATTGATGGGATGACATCGAAAGAAGTTTCACATCTGACCGGTATGGATATTGAAATAGTTGAGGCAAATCCAAATTCTCTCTTTCAGTCTCTTGGTGGTGCAAGATGAAAACCACGGAATCCCTTCCGATTGTAGCGATATTGGGAAGGCCAAATGTTGGAAAATCAACTCTCCTCAACAGACTCGTTACAAAAATGGATGCCATAGTTGACTCGACTTCAGGTGTCACACGAGATAGAAAATATGCAAGAGCAAAGTGGAAAAACTACAATTTTATCGTTGCGGATACGGGAGGAGTAGGAACCGAAAGAAAAGAGTTTCTCTCAAAAGATATTGAAAAACAGGCTTTCATTGCCGCTCGTGAGGCGGACGTTGTTGTCATGCTCGTGGACGTGAGAACAGGCATAACTTCTGATGATGAATGGCTTGCGAAACGCCTCAAAAGACTTGGAAAGAAAACAATTCTTGTGCTAAACAAAGCTGATGCAGTGAATTCGCAGATTCTTGCAAGCGAATTCTACAAACTCGGCATGGGTGAGCCAATTTGCATATCCGCATATCATGGACTCGGCATAGGTGAACTTCTTGACCGCATATGTTCTTTACTGCCAGAAATTGAGCCTACGAGCCAGGAGGAAACGTCCATTGCAATCGTTGGAAGGACTAATGCTGGCAAATCATCAATTCTCAACCAACTCGCTGGTGAGGAAAGGGCACTTGTTCATGAGAAAACTCATACAACTCGAGACACAATAGATGCCATTGTTGAATTCCGTGGAAAAGTTTACCGGATTCTTGATACCGCTGGAATCAGAAAGAAAACCAGGGGTCTTGACAATGTCGAATACTACGGGTCAGTTCGCGCCATGAGGGCAATAGAGGAAGCTGACGTAGCCCTTCTTGTAATCGATGCCCAAATTGGACCAACCGAAGTAGACTTGAAGGTGGCAAGAAAAATTGATAATTATGGCAAAGCATGCGTCATCTTACTAAACAAATGGGATCTCATAAAGAATGAAGAACATGCTCACCAAGTCATTACTTCTATAACTGAAAAATTCAGATTCGCGACGCATCTTCCCTTGCATAAAACTTCTGCCACCACCGGAAAGGGAATCGAGATAATATTTCCGATTGTTGATGAAGTCAAAGGAGAGTGGACAAAGAGGATTCCGACTGCAAAACTCAATTCATTCCTGTCAAAGTTCGAAGAAGAAAGACCGCGCATCTACAAAGGGAACCTCGAACTGAAAATATACTATGCTACGCAGTTCGGCATAGCTCCGCCCACCTTCGTTTTTTTCGTAAACAACCCGAAACTTTTGACTCCGCAGTTCAAAAAATATCTCATTAGAAAAATTAGGGATGAATATGGGTTTAGCGGATGCCCTGTGAGAATTCACTTTAGAACAACCAGAAAGAAAGGAATTTTAGACATTCATACTTGATTCGAAAAAATCAAATTTTTTAGCATATTTCTGTTTACTTCATGCAAAGTTTATGATAATGATTGATAAACGTTTAAACAGGCAGTTTTAGAAGGGGGGTGCGGTACTTGACAAAGAAAGAATTGGCAGATGAGGTGGCAAAAAAAGCCAAGCTCAAGAAGAAGGATGCAGAAGCTGCGGTAGATGAAGTGCTTAGCGCGATAACAGCAGCACTCAAGAAAGGAAAGAAGGTGCAGCTGGTTGGGTTCGGAACCTTCGAGGTGCGCAGGAGAAAAGCTCGCACGGGAGTAAATCCGCAAACCAAAGCAAAAATCAAGATTCCGGCACGCAAAATGCCTGCGTTCAAGCCCGGCAAGGCTCTTAGGTCTGCTGTAGAAGGCAAGAAGTAATCTCATCGGCTCATGAGAATCTCGAGACCCCTAATAGGGGTCTCGTTTTTTATTTGCTTAAGGACGCCAGGTGTTGTTAGAATTTTCACAAACAGTTTTCAAGAAAAGGCGGGACGTGGCGCAGTTAGGTTAGCGCACCGGTCTGGGGGACCGGGGGTCGCCGGTTCAAATCCGGCCGTCCCGACCATATTTACTCTTGAAGTAATATGAATCAAAAACTGGAGATAGAATGGCAAATGCTTTGACTTTAACCAGGATCGTTATTATTCCTGCATTTGTATGGTGCATGGTGGAATCGAATGTTAATTCAAGCTTCCGTTACATCGCATTTGCTCTTTTCATTCTGGGCGCTTTGACTGATTGGGCTGACGGTTTTATCGCAAGAAAAACAAAGACCATCTCCAGGTTCGGAATAACCGCAGACCCCCTTGCTGATAGGCTATTTATTGGAGCCTCTCTAATTACGCTTTACTGCATGCGAATACTCCCACTTGCATTTCTAATTCTGGTGCTCGGCCGCGATTTGCTCATTGCGGGAGGCTATCCCTTTGTGGGGAAAATTGATTCCTCGAAGGTTGCTGTTCACTGGACTGGAAAAGCCGCAACCGCGGCACTTTTCGTAGCGCTTGCGCTCCTTGTCCTCTCACCTTCTCCCCATAAGGGAAGCAGATCTGGTTTCTACGGATTTTCATTCACCTCGGGCACCTCTTTTCAAACATACGGATTATGGCTTTTCGTAGTGGGAATCTTGTGGTCTTTATACTCTGCTGGCGTTTATGTATCACGAGTTATTCCTATGTTGGTTTCAAAAGAGAAGGAAGCATGAAATTTGAAGGAATTTGCGAGTGTCAATTAAGGTAAAGTCAATGGACAAAAAAGCAATTGTGCTTGCGGGGGGACAGGGCGTTAGACTTAGACCGCTTACAAGCAATCAGCCAAAACCAATGTTGTCGGTCGCGAACAGACCTCTTCTTGAACACATCATAGAATTACTTGCCGCCAATGGATATTTGGATATTGTGCTTACTCTTCAGTTTTTGCCATCCACCATAACAAACTATTTTGGAGATGGTTCAAATCTTGGCGTAAATCTCACATACGTTGTCGAGGAGATCCCGCTTGGCACAGCAGGAAGCGTCAGAAATGCGCGAGGATTCCTTGACTCTCCATTTCTGGTCATAAGCGGTGACGCTTTGACCGACATCGAACTTGAAAAGGTGGTTGAATTTCACCTCAATAAAGGTGCTTCGGTTACGATTGTTCTCAAGAAAGTTCAAAATCCATTGGAGTTTGGAATAGTGATCTGCGATTCCGACGGCAGGGTAAAAATGTTTCTCGAGAAACCTGGATGGGGAGACGTTTTCTCGGACACCATAAACACTGGAATTTATGTCATCAATCCTGATGTACTCGATTATATTCCTGATGGTACACAATTCGATTTTGCGAAAGACTTGTTCCCTCTT
>JAQUKT010000101.1 GCA_028718945.1 Actinomycetota bacterium
TGCAAAGGAAACTGACCTGATAACCGATTTCCCTTCGACGGCCTGGGCGAGTGCCAGAGCTGCACTTGCATCAGCAGTTGCGCGCTCGAGTCTCAAAGAGAGCTTCATCGTCTCGTCTATTATCGGAAGAAATTCTCTCAGCAGAGCATCCCTTTTCTTTTTGAGAAGCTCCATGCCCTGCTCAGCGAGGTGAACCTGCTGTTTTCTAAAAAGCAGTTCACTTCGAGTTGCCTTTACATTCTCCATTATCAAACACCACTACTGGAATCGGGAGAACTCTTGGTGGAGTCTGCCTCGAGCCGAGTTTCTCCCGAGATTTTTTCAGAACCGCCTTTTCCGCTTGGCTCACCGGGATAGTATTTTTGGATATGCTCGAGCTTAATCCTCTTGAGTTCACTTTGAGGCATTATTGAAAGAAGATTCCACCCTATGTCAAGGGTTTCCTCGATGTCGCGATTCTCATCCCCCTGGTTGATGAAGTGCTCCTCGAACTCATCAGCGAATCTCAGGTAAAGTCTGTCGCTCTCCGTAAGTGCCTCTTCGCCAACAACCGCAACAAGCCTCCTCAAATCGCAGCCCTGAGCGTAGAAAGCATATAGCTGGTCTGCCACGCCTCTGTGGTCTTCTCTTGTCTTGTCAGGACCAATCCCCTGGTTCATAAGCCTCGAAAGGCAAGGCAAAACTTCCATTGGAGGAAAAATGTTCTTTCTGTGAAGACCTCTCGAAAGGACGAGTTGCCCCTCGGTAATATAGCCGGTCAAGTCAGCAATCGGGTGTGTTATGTCATCATCAGGCATTGTTAGAATTGGAATCTGAGTTATTGAACCCTTTTTCCCTTTTACACGACCCGCTCGCTCGTAGATGCTCGCAAGGTCTGTATACATGTAGCCCGGGTAGCCGCGCCTGCCAGGCACCTCCTCTCGTGCCGCGGATATCTCCCGTAATGCTTCGCAATAATTGGTCATGTCAGTCAGAATGACAAGCACCTGCATTTCACAATCAAACGCAAGATATTCAGCCACGGTAAGCGCACACTTGGGAGTTATCAACCTCTCAACAGTAGGGTCGTCCGCAAGATTCATGAAAAAAACGACCCTTTCAAGGGCACCCGATTCAGCAAAGGAACGCTGGAAGAAGGACGCTTCCCTCCGGGTTATGCCCATCGCTGCGAATACAATGGCAAACTCCTCCCCCGTGATGACTTTTGCCTGGCGAACGATTTGTGCGGCAAGCTCATTCCCGGGAAGACCTGCGCCCGAAAAAATGGGGAGCTTCTGTCCTCGAACAAGCGTATTCAGTCCATCTATCGCTGATATGCCCGTCTGGATGAAATCCCTCGGGTTATCTCGAGAAAACGGATTGATAGGCGAACCGGTAACTTCCGATTCCTTCTCGGGCAAAATCTTCCCTCCGCCATCGATTGGCTCGCCAAGCCCATTTAGAACGCGACCCAAAAGAGAAGTGGAAAGCCCTATCTTTATGACATCCCCTCTGAAACGAACACTCGAACCTTGAACATCGAGACCATGAGTGATTCCAAATATCTGAACAACAGCCATGTCCCCGTTTAGTTCAATTACCTGCCCGTTTCTCACTTGACCATCGGAAGAGCGAATCCCAACCATTTCACCGAAAGAAACTCCCTTTGTCTTATCAACGAATACAAGCGGCCCGGAAATATCCCTTATCGTTCTGTAATCCACAGTTGCGAGACTATCTCTTTTCATATCCTCTCCATAGACTAATACTTGATCAACTTCCTCAAGCTGTTCTGAATTTCAGTAAGGAGGTCTTCGAGTTTCTCCGGAGCCTCCTCCTCCGGTATCTCCTTCATGCGAGCAATTCGCTCACTGAAAGGAATCTCCAATACCTCCTTTAGCGAAACTCCTTTAACCAGCACCTCCTGAAGAACATCGTAGTATCCAACAATTACTTTAAGCATGTGATATTGCTTTTTTTGACTGCAGAATGCATCTACATCTGAAAAGGCAAACTGCTGAAGGTAATCTTCCCTTAACATCCTTGCCACCTCAAGAGTCGCTCTTGCGAACTCGGGCAAAGCATCCGGTCCAACGAGCTGAACAATTTCCTGAAGTTCGGCTTCCTTCTGAAGTATCATCATTGCCTTGTCTCGAATCTGCTTCCAGTCACCTGCCACATTGCTTGCAAACCATTCCTCCACCTGATCAATATAAAGTGAATAACTCTTGAGCCAGGAGATTGCAGGGAAGTGCCTTCTCTGAGCGAGTGGGGTGTCCAAAGCCCAAAAGGCACCGGAAATCCTCAACGAATTTTGCGTCATCGGTTCAGAAAAATCACCGCCGGGAGGTGAAACCGCTCCCACAACAGTTATTGAGCCAATTCGCTCTTCCGAGCCAAGGCAGGTAGCTCTGCCACATCTCTCATAGAAGTCGGCAAGTCTCGTCCCGAGATAGGCAGGATAGCCTTCCTCGCCGGGCATCTCCTCCAGTCTCCCGGATACTTCTCTCAAAGCCTCGCCCCATCTCGAGGTTGAGTCTGCCATCATCGCAACGTCATAACCCATGTCTCTGTAATACTCTGCCATGGTGATTCCCGTATAGATCGAAGCTTCCCTTGCGGCAACAGGCATGTTCGAGGTATTTGCGACAAGTATCGTCCTTTTCATGAGAGGTTCTCCGGTTCTCAAATCCTCGAGTTCGGGGAATTCCGATAGAACCTCAGTCATTTCATTTCCACGTTCGCCGCAACCAACATATATGACTATGTCAGCCTGAGCCCACTTGGCAAGTGTTTGCTCGGTTACTGTCTTTCCGGTTCCGAATCCACCCGGAATAATGCTATAGCCCCCCTGAGCAACCGGGAAAAATGTATCAAGCACCCGAGTGCCCGTGACAAATGGGACAACCGGGTCAAGTTTTCGCACAACAGGACGTGGAATCCTGGTGGGCCATTTCTGCATCATGGTGAACTCTTTGCCATCATCCGTTGCCGCTATTGTCTCATCAACCCTGAAAGTCCCGGATTTTATTTCAGAAATAATCCCACCTGAACCGGGAGGCACCATTACAAGATGCTTCGTTCTCTCAGTCTCATCTACAAATCCAAGGACATCTCCCTCTCCAACTCTATCTCCCGCCTTTACAGCCGGTATAAACTCCCATTCGCGCCCCCTTGGAAGTGCATCGGAAACCGTTCCCCTCGTAATGAAATCCCCGTACTGAGAAGCAAGGTCTGTAAGCCTTCTCTGAACTCCATCAAAAATCGAGGTAAGCAAACCAGGCCCAAGTTCAACAACAAGTGGCTCGCCCTCGGATGTGGCGACTTCCCCAACTTGAAGTCCGCTGGTGTCCTCATAAACCTGAATGACGGCACGTCCACCCTCCAGCCTTATGACCTCGCCAATCAGCTTCAATTCGCCAACATAGGCAACATCGTACATCCTCGCCCCGGTCATCCCTTCCGCCTCGACAACCGGACCGGAAACACGGGTTATCCTTCCTTCAATCAATCTGAGACCAACCTCCTTGAACTCTCTTCGTTGAAGCAATCAGTTCATACTCAACCCATCAAGCGGCTCGACTCGGCAACCACACGCTCACTTTAAAGTCACGTCAAAGCCAACTGCTCTGTGAACAAGCCTTGCGAGCAAAGC
>JAQUKT010000102.1 GCA_028718945.1 Actinomycetota bacterium
AAAAACAAAAGAGGAAAACCCGGGACAACACGTCGGAAGTGAAATATGAAATGACAGAAAGGAAAAGTCTTTTTTGCAACCATGACCTTGTGCTTCTCCATCCTCCATCCATTTACGACCATAGAAAAATGCTTCTCGTCCCGAGCCCCATCTCCGACCTCATACCTTCCGGCAACCTTTTTGACATGTACCCCATTGGTTTTGCGTATCTCGCAGAGTATCTATGTCGCCACGGGGTCACGGTCAGGATAATCAACCTTGCCTCCCTGTTGCTTTCAGATGAAAAAATAAATCTCGAAAAATTTCTTTCAAAACTGAAGCCCGCGGCGTTTGGAATCGATCTTCACTGGCTTGTTCACTGCCATGGCGCGATTGAAATCGCAAAACTCCTGAAGAGAATCCACCCGGATATTCCCGTAATATTAGGAGGATATTCCGCCACGATATTCTCAAAGGAACTTCTCGAATATCCTGAAATCGACTTCGTTGTCCGGGGGGATTCCGCGGAGGAGCCCTTGAGGCTTCTTGTTGAAGCAATACTCGATGGCAAGGATACTTCCTCCATTCCGAATGTCTCGACGCACGGCAAACCCCCCAACAAAATCCTTGAAAACAAAATGGAATTCGTGCCAGAAAATCTCGATTACCTGGGCGACATATACTCGTTCATGTTCACCTCGCCGGTGCGCCTTGGAAGATGGAAAGGAATCGAGCCGTATTTCAACTGGTGGAAAAATCCGCTTACCACAGTGGTCACCGCAAGAGGCTGCAGGCGAAACTGCGGCTTCTGCGGCGGCTCGGCTCATTCTTCCGAAAAATGTTTCAGCAGAAAAAAAGTCGCCTTCAGGAACCCGGAAGCAATTCTTTCTGAAATCAAAACGATATCCTCTCTTACCGGCGCGCCGATATTCGTAATAGGAGACATCAGAGAAGGAGGAGAAAAATACGCGGAAGAGATCTTGAGAGGCATTGCAAAGGAGAATATCAAGAATACGGTCGTCCTTGAACTTTTCACCCCGGCAGAACGAGATTTTCTCGAAACGGCAGCAAAGTGCGTCCCAAAGCTCTGTTACCAGTTTTCACCCGAAAGCCATGATGAAGAAATAAGAAGGCTAACCGGAAAGTCATATTCAAACGACGAAATAGTGGAAACCGTGAGCAATGCAGTCAAATCAGGCTGCGAGAGGCTCGATATGTTTTTTATGATAGGATTGCCCAAACAGACAATGAGTTCCATAAAAGGAACGCTGTCCTTTGCTGAAGACTTGGTGAGACTCTCCGGGGAAAAACTTGTTCCCTTTATCGGTCCTCTTGCCCCCTTTCTCGACCCCGAAAGCCTCTTTTCCTCGGAACGCGAAAAGTATGGATATGAAGTCTTTGCAAAAAACCTCGACGATTACAGGAATGCCCTTCTCGAGCCACACTGGAGAGATACCCTCACCTACGAGACAGAAAAACTTTCAAGGAAAGAAATCGTTCATGCGACTTATGATTCAATTCTCGAACTGGCCAGAATCAAGCTTGAAAACAAAATCATAAACGAAAAAAATGCGTCGCGACTGAGGAAGTCTCTTCATGAAAACATCGAGACATTGAAGTTTCTTGATGAGACAACGAGCATGCCTGACTCAATCGAGAAAGAAAGACGCCTTTCTCTCATCAGCAAGGAAGCCGATTCGTCCTTCCATAAATACTCGAGGCTCAAGGAAGACCTCTTCTGGGACGTTTATGGAAAAAGATTCAGAGTGTCGGGAATACTGAACAGTTACCGTAGAGGAAAAGTTGAAAAACGAAAATAGCAACAGGATTTTTGAGGGAGAAACAAAAGAAAAGGCGAATATGTTTTCGAGAATAGGAGAATTCTTCAAAAAGAATTTTCAATTTGGGTTTGGAAAAGTGAGAATAAGGAAACTTTCAGGAATTCTTGTTGTTTCGTTTGCCGCTCTTGCTGTCCTGCTATCCTTCATCAACTTCGTCTCGCAGGAGACGCATTTCCCCCTTGTTCAAAACCGCAGATATAGGATTCAGATTTCAGAAGGTCTTTCACATTTCGCGCTCCCCGCTGTGAAGGAATTCGCAAGATCGAATCCACAGATAGTTATTGATGAGTACGGCGCAAACAACCCGGACGTTGTGATTGACTCCAAAAAGACACCGGGGCTCGAGAATGAAGAAATAGAACTTGTTCCTCCACTCATCCTCGAAGCGGGAAAAAAGAAAATAGTTGGAAGAAAGGCTCTTCATTGCTGGTTTTCTTACAAAAAAGGTAGTGCCATATTCAAAATCGAAGACCAGCTCGTAGAAGACTTGAAAGAATCAATCGAGAACTACTACTCGAAAGTTTCGGTTCGAATGAACATGGTCGGAGACATCATACCCGGAAGACATGTGGCGGAAAAAATGGCAGAGCACGGGGTTGAGTATCCTTTTGAAAAAATCGCCCCCTACGTGAGAAAAGCAGACATCGTTTTCGGTAATCTCGAATGTCCGCTCACAGACAGCATAAAGCCAGAATACGAGGGAATGACATTTGTTGCTCCATCCAAAACAATTGATGGCTTGAAGCTACTGGGCTTGAATGTCGCGGGAGTGGCTAACAATCACAGCACAAATTACGGAACCGCGCCATTTTGCGAAACGCTCGAACTCCTGAAGAAAAACGAAATCGGTTATGTCGGAGGAGGATATGATTGGAGCGAAGCTCACAACCCTCTCCTCATAAGAAAAGCAAATTTGAAAATCGCTTTCCTGCAATACAACACAATCGAGGGCAGCATTGATGCAGGCGATGATAAGCCCGGGGTCGCCTGGGTTAGCATGCCGCCATGGAGAGATGAAAATCCCGAGCATTTCGAAGTTGTAGCAAACGACATAAAACGCGCAAAAGAAACTGCTGACTTCGTTGTTGTTTCTTTTCACTGGAGCAAGGAGGATACCTACAAGCCAAATGAATCAATGAAAAAGATGGCTCACCTCTGCATTGAAAGCGGCGCGGATATGGTGGTGGGCGGACATCCCCACACCGTCCAGCCCTTGGGGTTCTTCAAGGGGAAATTCATCGCGTACAGCCTTGGAAATTTTGTATTTGACCAGATGCAGCGCGACCAGACACGCGAGGGCTTTTTTCTAAAGTGTGAATTCAAGAGAAATGTCCTTTCGAAAATCGAAATTGTTCCATATAAAATCTACGATTACTGTCAACCGAGAGTCTTGGCAGGAAAAGCAAAAAGCAGGCTCATCCGGAAAATCCTTTCAATCAGTGGAATCAAATCCTGAACACGGAATCCGAAAACAACCCGCTAATCAGCCATACGGGCAACCTCTTCCCACGCCTCGAGAAAATTCATACCGAGAATTCCTCGAACTTCCTCCTCGTCATAACCCCTCCGCAAAAACGCCTCGGTCAAAGCAGGGAGGTCAGAAGCATCGCCAAGCCCGCGCGGTGTTTTGATAAGTCCATCCCAGTCAGAACCAAGCGCAAGGTGCCTCGAGCCAACAAGTTTTTTGATATGGTCAGCATTGTCAACAACTTTTGTAAGGTCTGGCGCTCCCAATCC
>JAQUKT010000103.1 GCA_028718945.1 Actinomycetota bacterium
GTGATACCACCTTAGTGCTGTCCTGTATGTTATCCCATTCTTCTTTGCCCATTCGGAGAGTTTCATGTGCATGGCATAACACATATGTACGCATATATTATCATATCTGTGATCTGTTAGGAGCCCCTCGCCCCTTAGTGCTCCATCCCATAAATACAGGTTGCATTCGATCGCCGATCCATCCACAAAAGAGCGTTCCGCTCCCTCCGAGTACAACAGAAGTACGCGTCAGTAGCGCGCCTCGCGTTAGCGGCGCCTCGACGCTCTCTATACGACACCGTATCTATGGAACGGAACACTTAGTGTTCCGGGAAACCGCATGAATCAAAATAACTTGAATTCTTTGTTCGCAGTACAGTTGAACATTATCACTTGAAGATGTATCCTGCCGCTTGATTCCAAGACACTGCTCGAGAAAGCCCCTCGAACGGTATTCCTGAAGAATCCCGGTTTGTTGTAGCCTTCGAATCCCCGCAAAGTGAAATTCATCTCCTCTTGCCAATTGAACACTAACAAGACCTTCAACCAGGGAAGGAACTTTTCAAGCATTGGAAGTATTATATTTCAAGTGCGGAAGCCTTTTTGTAGTGAAACGGGCGTGTTCTTGTTTTGCCCTTTATGCCAATTTCTCTTTCGCCATGATAGCCATGTTGAGGTGAGGTGAATTGAAAAAGGAAAAAGAGCTCTCCGAGGAGGAATCCAGAAAAGCCATAGGAAAGGCCGAGAAGAAAGCCCTGAAACTCTCAGCAGTGGACCAGGGTCTCATAAAGAGATTCTGGGAACTCATGAATATGTGGCCTAAGATAACGCTCCCGGGGCTCGAGGACAGGATCGAACGTTTTATTCTGAATGCTACTCCAGGGCAGTTTTTTCAGATGCAGGTTGTGCTCTTTGAAGAAGCAACCCCATACCTCATGGAAGACCCAAAGGTCAAAAGCCTAATAGGGGAATTTTCCGGAAGGCAAATAGGGCTTGCGGTTGAAGGTGAATACGAGTCAACGGTAACCATCATGGATTGCTATTTCAAGATTGAGAGAGGAATAAAAAGCAAAAAGATACCGGTTATTTCAATAAGTTCAAGGCAGGACTATGCTGATGTAGTGCTTGGAAGAAAGGACCCGATAAGATTGATTCTTCAGAGGAAGATAAAGGCGACCCACAAAATGACCCTCCTCAAATGGGCGCTTCCCAACATTGACATCATCAGAGATGAGAGTCTTTTTGACAAATATCTTTCATACCAGAACCTGGTGGAAGAGGGTCTTGATGAGAATTTCAAGAAAATGGGATACTGATTGAAAATGTGTTATTGCAAGACCTGACCCCATTTTTTCTTTTCGAGTTCATTGATTCTCTTCACAATACCCTCGATGTCCGCCTTCGTAACAAGTCCCGCGTTTTCAAGCACTCTCTTTATTGTCCTGGAAACAATTACGGAAAAATCGTCGCTCTTTGAAACAAGTCCCTTTTTTGCTGCCTGAAGGCGCTTTCTTCCCTCAGGCGTCATTTCCTCTCCTTTTCTTATGAAATAATCAGCAGCCTTCCCAAGTTCCTCCTGAAGCGCCACAACCGCGCCAACAAGAAAATACGGCAAGTCCGAAATTCCCGGCTTTTCCATTTTTATTCACTTTCCTTTCTCCGAAAGAGCCTTCTCTATGCCAGCCATCCTGCGCTCTATTCTTTCAAGGTCACTTTTCGTCACGATCCCAAGCGAAGAAAGAGCTTTTCTGACCTGACCCCCAATTGCCTGGATCAGTTCCTCCTGGCCCTCCTTCCCCTTTGAGACAAGCTCCGCAATTGAATGTTCCTCATGCGTCCTCTTTATCAATTCTGAAATCTGTGGCGTCTCACCGACATCTTTTTGGCCAAGTCTCTTTTTGCCCTTCATTACAAGCGTTTCATACACTTCTCCAAATAGCTCATCGAGGGTCAAAGAAAGACCATCGAAGAAATTCTGAATTTCCTTCATTTCCATTGCATCTCACTCCCGACATGAAAACAATCAATCCCTAACCAGCTTTGAACTAAATCTACTATCACATTGCAAATGAGTCAATAGAATCACCAAAACTGCTCGTTAATATTTAATATCAATTGACTTGAAATTGGGTTTCTTTAGTCTAAAATGTAGAGTCAATGGTAAAATCTGCAATGGATCCTGCATCTGTAAAGGAAGTTGCTGTTGAGGGCAGTTTATTGGACATTCTGATTTGAGTATCCTTTTTTGAAGTTTTGTTTCACGGCCATTCGTGTTCAAACCCGCGTTGAAGACGCTCCGCGGGGGAAATCTGAAGTCGAAGAGCGTTTCAAATAGTAGAGGAGTCTTTTGTCCAATCAGAAGGGAGAAAAATGAAAAAGAGACTCGCGTACGTGATAGTAGCCGGACTCATGGTTGGCTTGCTAATGGCTGGCTGCGGTGGCGGAAAGGGAACCAGTAGCAAGCTTTCCGCGAAGGAGATCCTCGCAAAGAGCAGCCAGAAAATGCAGCATGCAAAGAGCTTCAAATCTACTGGTTCAGCCGTGACGAACGCACCCGGTGAGAAAGATGGGAAAACAGAAGTCAAAATTGAAGCTGAAATCGAGGTGAAAGACAAAAACAATTACGAAGGGAAAATGATAACCAAAACTCTTGGAACCGAGACAACAGTTTATATGAAAGACGGCTGGGCATACACAAATGTGCCAGGTCAGGGCTGGTCAAAGACAAAGATCGACCAGTTCACGAAAAGCTCCCAAGCAATGACACCCTCCCAGATAGCCGAATTCGCAAAACAGGCGGTCAACCTCGATATAGTCTCGGAGGACAGTGATTCCTGGAAGATATCCTATGAATTAAGCCCGGAATACCTTCGCAAGCAAATCCTGGGCGAGGACGCATCCCTGTCAAGCTCAAGCCCGGAGCAAACAAAGATGATTGAAGAGATGCTCAAGGGAATAAGCATGAAAATGACCCAGTCGATTTCAAAATCAACTTTCTATGTTGAAAAGATCACAATGAGCATGGCCATGAAGAATATTCCTCAGGTTGGAGACATGAGCATGGACATGAAATTGTCTTTCTCTAATTACGGCACGCCCGTCAAGGTATCCGTACCGGCTGAAGCATTAAATGCCAAAGAGGCTTCCATACCAAGTGGGACAATGAGTGAGTAGCAGCTCCACTCCTTGACATCAATTAGATTTAACAGAAAAACGGATTTCTTTTAAGGCGGAAGAAAGCTGGGAAACCTCCTCCTCTTTGGAGAGATGACTGAGGCTTGCCCTGACAGTTCCTGATTTCAGAGTGCCGATTGTGCTGTGTGCTGATGGCGAGCAGTGAAGCCCAGCGCGGGTGGCAATCCCATATTGCCTGTCGAGGATATTTGCAATATCGGAAGGCGCGAAACCCTCCATTGTGAAGGAAACTATCCCAACGCGCTTTTCAAGAGATGCCGGACCAATTACCCTGAGACCGGGAATGCTTTGGAGTTCTTCAATCAACGTGCCGGTAAGCTCGAGTTCGTGCCGCCTTATCTCGCTAAC
>JAQUKT010000104.1 GCA_028718945.1 Actinomycetota bacterium
AAGTATGCCCTTCTGAAGCCTTATTCTAAGGGCTTCCCCTTCCTCAACATCACTCGAAGACCTTACTATTTTATTATCATATTCCCTGAATGTTATTGAATATCCACGTTCGAGAACAGAAAGGGGTCTCAAGGCATTGAGCTTCTCCTCGATGTTGCGAACATGCTCAAAATCCTTCTCTAACGCCCTCCTACCAGCAGCAAGGAAAAGCGATTCAGTCGCTTTCAGGTTTCTTGATTTCGCATCGGTTAACATTAATGGACGTCTGAACACCGGGTTTTGAAAAATCGCAAGAACCCTCGCCTCGCTTCTCAGGAGCCCTTCAACAGGGCTTCTGAAGAGATTCGAAGCCGACCTTTCCCATTCCTGCATGAACCCACCGAGAATGAATTCACTCCCGCCATAAAGCGGCTTACTCACAAGCGCGAGGAAAGAGTTCCCTTGAACTTCTAATTTGTGCTGAACCTTTCTTGCAATCGAAAGATACATTTTTGAAAGATAAGCGAAAACCTCTGCTTTGTCCGGAACGGCAGCCTCAGCGGCACCGGTTGGAGTACTTGCCCTTCTGTCTGCAACCAGATCGGCAATTGTCACATCGGGCTCGTGCCCTATTCCCGTAATAACAGGGACACTCACAGACGCGATCGCTCTCGCAACCTCCTCGGAGTTGAAGGGCTCAAGATCCTGCAATGAGCCACCTCCCCGACCGAGAATAACAAGGTCAACATCCCATCTCTTTTCAAAAAATGAAAGAGCACTCACTATCTCTGGTATTGCGTCAGGACCCTGGACAGTAACACCCCTCACAAATACCCTTGCGCAAGGGTATCTTCTTGCAATTGTCACACAGATATCGCGAACTGCTGCTCCGCGCAGTGATGTTACAACCCCAATCCTCTCGGGAAAAGAGGGAATGGGCTTTTTCCTGCTATCATCAAAAAGCCCTTCAGCGTGAAGTTTTTTCTTTAGCATCTCTATCCTTCGCTGAATATCACCCTCGCCAAAAGGACGAATGGACTCTATCCTTATCTGGTACTTCCCCTGTCTTTCGAAAATAGTGAGAGTTCCACAAACCACAACCCGTATCCCATCCATCAACTTGAAATCGAGTTCCTGCATCTGCCTTTGAGTCAAAACAGCCGGAAGCGAGCATTCCGAATCACGCAGGTCGAAATAGACATAATAACGGTAGCCGGTCTGAAGCCTTGAAATCTCACCCTCCACGGTAACGGAAATCCCTTCGAGAGTAAGCCTCGCAAGTCTGTTCACCTGCGAAACAGTAAGTACCTTCTCCTGTAATTCTATCCGCCCTTCATCTTCCATGCGGGCTTTTTGGCATTTTTCGTTTTCTTCAAATGAAAGCTGCCAATCCTCGATTTCACAATTCATCTAAGACCTCCCAATGAGTTTCCACTTTGAAAACAACACACATATGAGACTATCAAAAAAATTCTCTATGTGCTCTAACCCGAATAAATTCTTCTCTTTTAAAAAAAGGAATTTTTTTTGGCTTTGTTCTCGTAGCCTCCCCACCCTTAGCCCACCGGAGGCAGGCGGAAATACTAAATATCCTGGCAAGTGCTAAATAACAAAGAGTCAAAAGAACTAAGAGAAATCTCATCGGCTATATTTTTTTTATAGGCTATATTTTGGAGAACAATATTGGACATACAATTACTTCGGAATTATCTCTAACTCCTGTGAATCGTAGCCAAAACTGTCTAAGAGAGTTTTAACAATTTTCACTATATTATTTGCATTAAGATTGCCTTCGAAGTAATAAGAAGTTCCTTCAATCTTTTGTGGATCGACGAGTTCTTTACTATTTTTTGAGAAATAAGTCCTTTTTCTTCCTTTAATCTTCAAAATAGGAGCGAGGTCTTTTTTATCTTTATAGATTTCCTCTGTAATTTTGCATAGAACTTCTCTCCAAGTATTTACCTGAAATTCACTTCCACGAAATCTAATTAGCTCTGGCTTTTTGCCTTGATAATCACCTTTTCTCTTGATCCTTTTTCTTTTAGCTTTGTCTGTAATATTGTTTGTAATATTCTTCAAAAGCAAATTTACATTTTCTGCAAAATCCTGGTAGCTCTCTTGTAAAAAGATAAATTTTTCTTCTTTTCGCTCGTATGCATATTTTTCCGCAATTTTATGTACTCCTTGTTCACACTCCGAAGAACTTTTTGAGGAATTTAACTCCCACAAATCAAGTATCTCTGCATCGCGATTGCTCCTCCGGTATTGACTCAAGGTTGACTCAATATTCATCGTTTGGCCAATTTTAATATCAAGAACTTGTAATCCGCCATACGATAAACGTCCAATTCTTGTTGAATAAATTATTTTATCCATATTTTTCTTGCTTTCTTAATCGGATTGTTTCTCAGCTTTGCGGACAAAACCATACCACATACGCATGAGTTCCACAAAACATAAAACTCACTCAATAATAATTCCAACATCGATTTTACTCCATCTGCTATCATGAGAAAAAAGGGGCAGGATTGAACTTTCTAATAATGGGTGCAGGCTCAATCGGTTCGGTTGTTGGTGGCTTACTTCACCTTGGTGGTCACAACGTTTTCCTCGTAGGCAAAGGAGAACATATCAAGGCGATAAAAGAGCGCAACCTCGAAATTCATGGATTATGGGGAGATTTTCTGATTGAAGATATCAAAGCAACGGATAGTGTTAGCGAGGTGCTCGAATCTAATTTCAACCCCGAATGGATTATTCTTTCAGTCAAATCATACGACACAGAAAAAGCGCTCGAAGACCTTTCTTCCGCCCTAAATCAGGCAAAAGGCATACTATCCCTTCAGAATGGACTTGGAAACATCGAGGCTATTGAAAAAGCAGCACCAGGAAAGGCTGTTGGCGGTCGAGTGATATTTGGAGCGAGAACGCCTGAGCCAGGAATCGTTGAGGTTACTGTATGCGCAGATGATGTCCTGCTTGGAAAGGTCTATGACGGTCCAGCTGAAGTTCCCTTAGTATGCGAAGCCTTTGCAAAGGCAAAAATCCCGTGCCGCCATGAGGAGAAAATAGTTTCCTACATCTGGGATAAGGTTTTGTATAACGTTTGCCTGAATGCTTTAGCAACCACACTAAAAACAAACTACGGAAGCATTGGCGGCAATGAGGAAACATGGAAGATAATCGAAGGCCTCACCTTCGAGTTCTACAACGTAGCCCGTCTCGAAAAAGTGAGGCTTATATCACCAACACCAGAAGACTATCTCGAGAGGTTGAGAAATCAACTTCTTCCCCCAACAAAAAATCATCGCTCGAGTATGCAGGAGGATATTGAAATGGGCAGAAAAACCGAAATCGAATCGCTAAACGGCAGAGTATGGTCGCTCGGCAGGAAACACGGAATAGAAACACCTTTCAATGAGGCTCTGACAAGAATTATCAGGTTCCTTGAAAAAAATCATCAAGTATCATGAAAGATAGTCATTCAGAGCTTGTCT
>JAQUKT010000105.1 GCA_028718945.1 Actinomycetota bacterium
GATACTGGCGTTCATATGTTTGCAACAGGCGCAAGTGGGCCCCATGGTCAGGTTGCCCGCGAGCTTGGAGTTCCACAAACCTGGCTTGTCAAAGACCCGAGTGAAGCACTCTGGATGAATGAAAAGGGATTTTCTTACCTCAATCAAAAACTTATGAGTTTCCCCTCTTTCAAGGAAAACATAAACGCGGTTTTGACCGGAAAACTAAGGATAAAAATTGCCAATACTCTAAGGCGCTCCTTGAAAAATTTAGGCTTTTTTGGACTTCTACAAGAAATAAGAAAACTTGCAACAGGCGAGGAGAGATTTATCGAGAGATATGACGATATGGTTTTGCGTGACTTCCTTTTACAGTTTACGGATGATGAGAATGTTCATCGGGCAATGAACTGCCTTTCCATGCTTCTCTTGGTCGTTCCATACACGAAGTCAAGCGCCGGGGAATTCATATATGTCGTATCGGAGATATTCAAAAAAGGGACGCTTGGGGTTCCGAAGGGAGGAGCGGTTGGTGTTCCTCATTCTTTCTTGCGTGCTTTCAGGAGGGATGGCGGTCTTTTGAAAACTGGTGTCATGGCAAAGGAAATAATTGTGAAAGATGGGAAAGTGAGGGGGGTTCTTGGTTCTGATGGCGTTGAATATAAGGCTGATGTTGTTATTTCAAACGCGGGGTTGAAGAAAACCATGGAACTTGCCAGACTGAAGAATTTCCCTTCCGAATATGTAGAATATGTCAAGTCATTGAAGCTTTCATATTCATGGATTGCGACGAAAATCGCGCTTTGTCGAAAGGTGATGAACTTGAGGGCTCCTTCTTTTTTCCCTATCCCGAGGGTGGAGCCAGAGAAAATTTTTACGTATTGCGATGAGCCCGGTGGACTTCCGGGTGACCCTTTCCTTTTCGTTCCGATACCAACTGCGTGGGATAAGACACTAACTTCGTGCGGGCGAGAACTAATAATTTGCGGCGTCCCTACTTCGAATGAGGTTGACCAGGAGGAAAGAAGCCAGAAAATGCTTGACATTGCGGAGGAAAAGTTATTTTCTTTTTTCCCTGAGATAGAGAAAAACATTCTGTGGAAGAGCAGGATTACAAACAAAGATACGAATAAGATTACGAGGAAGGGAACTGGAGAATGCATTGGTCTTGCCCAGATTCCAGGTCAGGTTGGAGCAAAAAAACCCCATCCGAAAACTCCCGTTGATGGATTATTTGTTGTCGGTTGTGATGCGGGAGCAAGGGGGGTTGGAACGGAACAAGCGACGTTGTCGGGAATGTTGGTGGCGAATCTTGTTGGATAGGAGGATGAGCCACCCTGTTTTTGAGGTTTCTTGATAAGGAGTGATATTCATAGCAAGACACGGTAGAACCGTCAAGACTTTATCAATCATTTTGTTTCTCGTACTATGTTTACTCATATTCCCCGGCGGAGCTCGAGCGTCTCGGATGATTTCTCCCCAAGAGGCTGTATGTGAGGCACAGAGGTTGATTTCTCGGGTGAAGGCGGTAACGGAGAAGAGCCCATTTGACCCAGGCGCTGCTAAGGGATGGAAAAAGGCTTGCGCTGGGGTGCCGTTACTTGTCAGTACAATGGGAAAGACCCCATTTGAATTCATTGTTCCCGTGAAGGATTCAGCTGGCAGGACGATTTCAACAATAGGGGTGGATGCGGAGTGTGGTAAGTGGAGGTGGTATTCGAGAACGTACCCATTCGAAAAATTTCCGCTCCATGATAAATTCGAGGCAAAAAAGAAAATCGAAAAATTTCTCGAGGAAAAGGGCATAAAGGAGAAACCGCTGGAACCCATAATTGTCTCTGCTCCTGATCGGAATATCTACTGGTGCTTTACGCTTCGCAAGGGCTTCGATGCTTATTCTCCAGTTTTTGCCGACGGCTTGCCATTTACTTCATTCCCTTCGGCGTCGGCTAATAAAACTAAGTTCAATACAGTTCATCAGGCTATTCCCATGGCAACCGGGGGAGATCATGGCGGTTCTGCACAAGGAGAAAAGCAAGCTCAAGAAGGAAAAGTTTCTTCGGCTTCAGCTGGGCAGGGTGTGCCCGCTGAATACGACATCGCCGGTGTTCCGTATCATGAGCAGGTAACGAATTACTTCTGTGGTCCCGCGTCGATTGAGATGGTTTTTGATTTCTGGGGGAAAGATGTCAACCAGTATGAAATCGCGAGTGTTGCAAATGCTTCGTCTTCCTACGGAACGTATGGAACTGACCTTGTGAGAGCCGCTCATTTTTCCTCTTCGAGCGCATCCATACAGAACCCGAACTTGCGTGGTTATAATGAAAGGTCATTGGGCTACGCTGTAGCAACGAGGAGCTGGTCCGATACAGCTCTTATCGATAGGCGCTATTCTGACCTGAAATCATTGATTTCAAAGAACTGCCCAGTAGTCGTCTTGAGTTATTACGATAGTACGCATTCATCGACACATTTTCGTGTGGTGAAGGGTTATAGTAATAATCTTGATGTCTTTGTCTTTCATGACCCTTGGTATTCAGGTTCGATTTCAGGACCCGACCTTGCGATAAATCAAATGTTTTTCGTGGATGATCTTTGGACTTATTCAAACCGCTGGGGAATGCTTGCATTGCCGTGGAAAGTGGAAGTTGAAAAGCCTTCCGCTGTACGTGCGGGTGAGATTTTCGAGGTAGGTGCTTCCGTCAGTTATCCGGGTCCTGAGCCGATGAATGGTCAGTATGATGCCTACGATGCTTTTGCGAAAATAGCCGTTCCTTCGGGATGTGAAATAGTGGATGGAAGTGCGGAGAGGCCGCTTTCAACTATAACGACAACTGGAACAATGGGAACTGCCACCTGGAAATTGCGTTCTGATTTGGACATATCCGATACGAGCGGAATTGCGGTTACCACGTCCGGGAAAGTAAGTGGAAGTTCACGCTCGTATTCATCCTACTCTGACTGGATTGGGGGCATTGGTACACAGGGAAGAGGAACTTTCAAGCCAACTTCGAGAACCTGGGCTCATGACTCAATAGGGGTAACCGCGCCTTCAACAAACTGGTATCTTGCTGAAGGATGCACGGCAGGTGGATTTGAGACATTCATTCTCGTTCAGAATCCAAATTCTGATTCAACGCAAGTAAGCCTTTCATACATGACTTCAGAAGGAGAGGTAAAAGGTCCCAATATAACACTTGCTCCTCAGTCGAGAACAACCTTCAATGTTGGAAGTACGGTTCCCAATAACTGGCAGGTATCTACCAGGGTTACTTCCTCGAAGCCAGTCATAGCAGAGCGCTCAATGTATGGCTCAGGAAGAACCTGGGCTCATGACTCAATAGGGGTAACCGCGCCTTCAACAAACTGGTATCTTGCTGAAGGATGCACGGCAGGTGGATTTGAGACATTCATTCTCGTTCAGAATCCAAATTCTGATTCAACGC
>JAQUKT010000106.1 GCA_028718945.1 Actinomycetota bacterium
GAGAACCGGTTCAAGAACAGCAACCGGCGTAAGCGCTCCTGTGCGCCCTATGCCAACCTTTATATCAATGACCTTCGTTGTCTTTTCCTCAGGTGGAAACTTGTATGCTATAGCCCAGCGCGGGCTTTTTGCTGTCGAGCCAAGCTTCTTCTGCTGCTCGAGCGAGTTTATCTTTATAACAACTCCATCAATTTCATAGGGAAGCTCCTTTCTTTTTGCTGTCCACTCCTCGCAATACGTAAAAGCATCTTCAATCGTTCTTGCAATTCTATTGTGCCCCCCAACCCTGAAACCGAGCTCCTTCGAATACTCAAGTATCCCCCACTGACTCGAAGGCATGGTTTCAGATGAATACCCGATTCCATATACCACCATGGAAAGATTTCTTTGTGCGGTAACAGAAGGGTCAAGCTGCCTCAAGGAACCCGCTGCCGCGTTTCTCGGATTCGCAAATACTGATTCTCCTCTGTCGAGCCTTTCTTTGTTCAGCCTCAGGAACGAAGATTCCGGCATAAAAACTTCACCAACCACCTCCAGTTCATCCGGAGGCTTATCGGTAAGAAGCCTCAAGGGAATTACTGGAATTGTTCTCAAGTTCGGGGTAATGTCTTCTCCCACCTCTCCATCACCACGAGTGGAGCCTCTTACAAAAACACCTTTCTCATACTCGAGAGCAACCGCGGCGCCATCCATCTTCAGTTCACAGACAAACTCGATCTCACCAATAGGCACTCCAAGCCCTCTTGAAGCCCTCTCCGCAAATGCGAGAAGTTCCTCATGGCTTAAAGCATTGTCAAGGCTCAACATTCTTCTCCTGTGCCTTACCGGAGTGAATCCAACAGCGGGCGGAGGACCTACCCGTTGCGTTGGGGAATCGGTAGTGATGAGTTCAGGGTATTTGTTTTCGAGTTCCTTGAGTTTCCTGTAGAGTTCATCATATTCTGCATCAGATATCACCGGGTCATCAAGCACGTAGTATCTGTGGATGTGATAGTTCAATTGTTTTCTTAGTTTCTCTATTTCCTTCGCTGCTTCTTCCTTTTCCAATGCTATCGTCAATGTCCTTTGCACCTCGAGTAAACTTCGGTTCATGTGGTATTTATAATAGCAAATGGGCAAGCCATTTTTCGCATTTTTCAAGACCGCCTTCTAACATTGGCAATTCTTGAATGTGCGAGAGAAGCCTTCCGGCAATGAGGATGGGTTTGGGGTCAAAATATGCGAAAATCGCTCAATGGCCAGAATACGAAAATTGCCTTCCCCACGACTCTATCACACGGAACGAAGCCAAATGAACGACTGTCGTATGACACACTTTCATTATCACCCATTACATAGATGTAGTTTTCAGGTATTACTTTACTGTAGATAACTTCAGAACCGTGATTGCTATTTGTATATGTATCCGTTCCATTTACGACAATCTTGTTCTTGTCAATTTTAATTGAATCTCCACCCGTGGCAATAACTCGCTTTATCAGCAAATCATCCAAACCGGCAACATTCTTGAGAACCACGATGTCGCCTCTCGAGGGCTTATCGTCTCCTCTGTATGTATTGACATACACTCTATCTCCATCGTGAAGAGTTGGGAACATGGACTGCCCGTGAATTATGTATGGTCTCCCGATGAAATTGAAGAAAACAAATACCGAAAGAAAAACAAGAATCGGAACCAGAACCAGAGCAACCCATCCTGACGCGTTCAGGAATTTTTTTCTTTTTTGAACCATCAACCGAGGAGGATAAGGGTAAGGAGTGTAATATTGAGGATATTGAGGCAAGGTATTTCTGCTGGAAGGACTCCCCCAGTTCTTATTTTCCTTATGCAAAGGTTGAGCAAAGGGTTTCCTTGAATCACTATTCATAAAACGGTCATTATCCAAAAAGTTCGCCCTTTCCTGAATTGAAACATTCTTCTTTGATTATTATCGGATTTCCAAGTTGGTTTTCCGCATCGCTTTCAAAAAACATCGGCTCACAAAAATTCTATCTCTCCCCAGGCACCAATCGAACCATGGATGATGATAACAACTCCCCTGATTTGAGGAAACTTTCTCGCATATTCAATTGCTGCTTCCATGTCATCTGGCGAATGTATCATGTTCCCTATTGCTGTTGCAGCTGCATCGGCAAGTGTTGCTGTTTTTGCAAGCACAGTCACTGCCTCGGCATCACCAAGCGATATAGATGGTCCAACAGTTGCACTCGAAGTGCACAATCCAATTCCATCAACTTCATCGTTTATTATTATATCAACTGTCTGTGACGGTTTTCCCGCGAATATCCTCACTTTTCTTTTTCTGTCCCCAGCCATGAATATGTCTCCACCATTCTCAACTATCACCTGTTTTGACACCTTGAGCAAGTTCAAGCCAACATGTTGGGCAACCGCACCGGCAACTGAAGCCATCGGTCCAACCTCAAAAACAAAAGCTGCCTCTGCCATATCTTGAACAATCAAAGGAGCATTTTCCGTTGCGGGAACCGGCTTGAAACTGATTCCAAAATGAGGATGCTTTCCCAGGTAATCCTCGAGTTCCGCTCTTATATGAGAAAGCGAATCTCTTGCAAGCTCCCTCATATTCTTATCAGTGCAGATGAAAAGATCACTCTCCTCGATTCTGCAGGAGTAACACTCAAGCCCGCGTGGATTCATTACGCTTCTGTATGCTCTTAAAACATGCTTTTCAGAACTTTGCATCATCAACTCTTTTTCTACCACATTTCCTACATTGTGTTCCATATCAACGCAACGCATGAACCTTAGTCATGTTTTCAAAAAGAAATCCCCAGCTTTCACAGAGGATCTGCTCAGGATGACAGATAAGCGAGAGTTTAGCTCATCTTGAACGCTTAATGCTTGCTTTTCTTAACAAGAAGTGTTTGAAATAGCCGCTTTTTAGCCCTTCAACGGCAATTTACCCCCAATCCTTGTTCCACATACTTGGAGATAGATAGTTGATAATACTTGCGATCACAGGAATGCTGTTATTAACCATACTGATATGTACTGATATGTAGTCAAGCCCATAGTGTTACTTCAACCCCCATAAATCATATGAAACGGGAAGAATTCTCCCCTTGCATTGCTTAAGTATGCATTGTGAGAAGCCAAATACTGGCCATGTAGTACTTCAGGAGACGAGAATCCATTGGGTGCAACGCAAAATGGGGGGTTGAGGCTTCGATTCGACCGTCGGCTGAGGCTTGAATTCCGGGGAGCGAAGATAACGACAGACGCGGGTCTGCTTGCAGTCAGAGAACTCAGGCGAGATGATGGGTCTCACCGAGATGGCTGGGAACAAGATAGTCGAAGCGAGAACCGGCAAGAACATCCAGCACCAGGTCAGCGGACTCATCAGGCAGTCGGTCTATGCGAGGCTGG
>JAQUKT010000107.1 GCA_028718945.1 Actinomycetota bacterium
CTTTCATGGCTCCTTCCTCCAGTATTTCTCGATTCTACCCGCTCGATAGACCGTGACGACCTCTGCAGGCGAGCGGTCCACATCCACGAACACGCGAACCAGATAGATCCTCCCCGCGAAGTCGATCCTTGATTGGAGCACCTCCCGCCCTGGGCGGACGGGAATGCGTTGCTCGGGATCCGCTAGTATATGCGCAACAACAGCCTCATCAATGTTTCGACGACGCATCTCGAGTGTGGCATGCGGCGTCACGACATAATCAGTAATAGGTCCTGACATAGACTCCTACCTCGGTACTGCAAGCAACATAGCATCGAGCAAGCGCTTCTCCTCGCTTCCCTTAGAGTACAGGGCGGAGAGTGCGTTGGCAGACGCAGTAACTCCGTGCCTCTTTCGATTTCAGCCTTGATTAAGGTTTATCTTCTTCCATACGCTCTTCTACTTGCTCCCCGGATTAACTCGGTACTTGCTCTCATGCATACATTGAAGGGATCTGCCTTGATTGATTATATCACCCTGAAGGGCTTCTTTTCGACAAATCGAGAGAGCAATCAGTCGCCAGTCTGTCAGTATTGAGAAAAGTTATCAATCCCTTACCTGACCGCTACCACGGATAACAAATTTTGCAGATGTGAGCTCGGTAACGCTCATTGGACCACGCGCATGAAGTTTTTGCGTACTTATTCCAATCTCAGCGCCAAGACCAAACTGGCCTCCATCAGTGAATCGCGTTGACGCATTTACATAAACGCAAGCCGAATCAACTTCCTTCGTGAAACGCTGACTGTTTTTGTAGCTATCCGTAACAATTGCATCAGAGTGCTTTGAGCCGTATTTGTTTATGTGCCCGATAGCTTCATCGAGGTCATCAACAACCTTCACGGCAAGAATCAAATCGAGATACTCTGTTTTCCAGTCATCCTCGGTTGCTTCTATAGCCCCAGGAACAATTTTTCTCGTTCTCTCGCAGCCTCTGATCTCAACACCTTTTTCCTCAAGTTCCATAGCAATCTTTGGAAGAAACTCCTCTGCAATTCCTGAATGAACAAGCACTGTCTCGCAAGCATTACAAACCCCGGGTCTTTGAGTCTTTGCATTGATGATGATTCTTTGGGCCACCTCTAAGTCCGCCTCCAGGTCAACATAAACATGACAGTTGCCCAATCCCGTCTCAATAACCGGAACTGCTGAGTTCTCAACCACAGTACTTATGAGCCCCGCGCCGCCTCTTGGAATAAGAACATCTATCAAGCCATTGAGTTTCATTAGCTCTTTTGCCGCTTCCCTTGAAGGAGAATCTATCAACCCTGCCGAGTCGGCAGGAAGACCGGATTCTTTCAACATTTCTCTAATTATAGAAACAAGTGCTCTGTTTGAATTCATCGCGCTTGAACTACCTCGAAGCACAACGGAATTACCGCTTTTTATGCACAGCCCCGCTGTATCAACCGTTACATTCGGACGCGCCTCATATATGATTCCAACCACTCCCAAGGGAACTCTCACTTTCTCAATTATGAGACCATTTGGGAGTGTCCATCCCTCGACGATTTCTCCCAATGGGTCCGGAAGTGCAGCAACTTCTCTCAAGCCCTGTGCCATCTCAATTATTCTTCTGCGGTCAAGCGTCAGGCGGTCAATCAAAGCATCGCTTAAGCCATTCTTCCTTCCTTTATCGAGGTCTTTCTTGTTTTCCTCAATAACTCTGCCGGCCTTACTTTCAAGACCTTTAGCCATAGTTAGAAGAGCATTGTTTCTAACAAGAGTCGATGCAGAGGCAAGCACAAAAGAGGCTTCCTTCGCTTTCCTTGCCACGAGTTCAACATCGCTCACTTGACACCTCCTCATAGAAATCAATTTCACAAAAACACGACCATGCCATCACGATGAACAATTTCCTGAGCATCCCCTGAAATTCTCGTAACCTCTTCTGTTCTAAGCCCCATTATTCTCTGTGCCTCCGAGCAGTCGTAGTTGGAAACTCCTTTGGCTATCAGTTCCCCATCCTCACTTACTATATCAACAACATCACCAAGCCTGAAATCTCCTTCTACTCGAACCACTCCAGCGGGAAGGAGACTTCCTCCTTTCTCTTTTATTGCTCTTACGGCACCTTCATCAACCACCATTTTTCCACAACTTTTCCTTACGTAACCTATCCAATGTTTTCGCGCGGATACCTTTCCTCTCGAGGGAAAGTAGGTTCCAACCTTTCTCCCCTCAAGTATCGAACTGACTATTCCATCAACCCGCCCATCAGCGATTATTCCGTCGACACCCGATGAGGTGGCTGTTTTCACAGCCTGTATCTTTGATGACATTCCCCCTGTAGCGTAAGGACCCTTGCTTTCACCAGCAAGCGCCTCGATGTCATCGGTAATCTTATCTACTCTCTCTATGAGCCTTGCATCGGAGCATGCCTTTGGGTCAGCCGTGTACAGTCCACCTGTATCCGTAAGAATAATAAGCAGGTCGGCGCTTATGAGAGCTGAAACAAGCGCGGCAAGCATATCGTTATCGCCAAAAGTAATCTCATCAGTTGCCACGGTATCATTTTCATTTATTATCGGTATTGCCCCTATTTCAAGAAGTCTTGAAAGTGTGTGCCTTGCATTGAGATATTGCTGCCTGTGACTCAAATCCTGTTGAGTTATCAGTACTTGACCGGTAATTAGTCCTTGTTCATCAAACATGTCTGTGTACATTCGCATTAGAAGACCCTGCCCGATAGCAGCAACAGCTTGCAATGTTTCAATATCAGATGGACACGACTTCATGCCGAGCCTCTCGAGTCCTACGGCAATTGCACCAGAGGAAACAAGGAGAATGTCGATGTCGGCTTTCTTGGCAAGCGCAAGTTGAGATACAACTCTGCCTAACTCTTTTTCTGAGATTCGGCCGGTCTCTTCGGTTATGATTGCTGTACCAACTTTGACAACGACCCTTTTCTTACTCATATTTCCTCATCATCATGGTATTCAAATAAATAGCCAGCAATGCTTACCTGGTCACCCGACTTCGCACCATGACTTTTTAGTAGCTCATCCACGCCAAGTTTTTTCATTTTGCCAACCAGATATTTCACCGCGTCAGGGGCCTTCAAATCTGTCTTCAAACCCAGTCTCTCGAC
>JAQUKT010000108.1 GCA_028718945.1 Actinomycetota bacterium
AGAGAGAGAGGCAGAAATAGGAGAGCTCCTTACAGATTTACGGGGTGCGGGAGTGGAAATTTTGACGGTTGGGCAGTACTTGAGACCCGCTGTTGATTGCCTTCCTGTTCAAAGATATGTAAGCCCGGAGGAGTTCGGCGAAATCAAGAGATATGCTATAGAATTAGGATTCATTGCAGTGGAATCTGGACCCTTTGTAAGAAGTTCGAGACGAGCCGGGGCTTTGTTGGAGGAAGTCATTAGTCTTACAAAATAGGAATCGAGGAAAAGGAGGAAGAAATGTTTATCATCGCTGAGAAGGTCAATGTAATCACAACTTCAATTAACGCGGCAATGAAAGCAAGGGACAAAAAACCAATCCAGGATATGGTTGGACTTCAGTTAGAGGGAAATCCCGACGCGATTGACATCAATCTTGGACCTGCGACAAAGGGTGGACCTGAATTGATGGAGTGGATGGTGGGAACCGTAGAGGAAGTAACCGACCTTCCGCTATCTCTCGACACAATGAATATGGATGCGATGGAGGCAGGCTTGAAAGCTGCAAAGAATCCCACCATTATGAACTCCATTTCTTTCGTGAAAGAAAGAATGGAGCGTCTAATTCCGATGGCTCTTCAATACAACGCAAAGGTGGTAGGGCTTTGCACCAGTGAGGCTGGCGTTCCAAGGGATGAAAATGAGAGGGTCGAGAATGGCTATAATCTGATGATGGCATTTGATGAGGCGGGAATAAAACATGATGACTACTGGATTGACCCGATTGTACTTCCAATTGGAGTTGCTCAGGATCAGGTCAATGCCTTGAGGAAGGCAACGAAGATGTTTTCCGAGCTTCCTGAACCCCCTCACATGATTTGCGGTCTTTCTAATGTAACCAACAGATGTGGTTTGACTCCCGAGAATGCAAGTCTGGTTAACAGGATTTACCTTGCTGTCCTCATGGGCTATGGAATGGATGCCGCAATTGTTGACCCGAATGACGAAAAGCTCATGGCGGTTGCCAAGAAAGAGAGCCCGGAATATGAATATGCTCTTATAGCGGAGGGAATAAAAGAAGGAGAGCTTGACTTAAGTGACCCTGTCCAACTTGCTGTTCACAAGACTGTTAAGCTTTTCCGCGAGGAAACGCTTTTTGCTGCTTCTTACCTCGAGTTGTAGATCAAATTGAAAAACGCAATAGCCAAAGATTCTCAAGTTTTTAACGAAGTGGAAAGCGAGTGCTATGGAAGCGGAATTGACCGAAGAGCAAAAGAATGAGATTGAGCGGGTTCTCGAGAAATACAGCAAGCAAAAAGGTGCGCTTATTCCCATATTGCAGGAAACACAAAGTTCAGTTGGCTACCTTTCTGAGGATGCCCTATCGCTCATCGCCAATGCTTGCGGTCGAACTCTTTCACAGGTTTATGGAGTCGCGACTTTCTACAAGCAGTTTCGGCTTCAGCCAATTGGCAAGCACCTCGTAAGGATTTGCCACGGGACAGCTTGTCATGTTGGGGGCGCGGAGGATATAGACGCCTCGGTTTGCGGGCACCTGGGCTTATGTGAGGAGGGGGGCACGACAAATGACGGTGAGTTTACCGTTGAAAAGGTGGTTTGTGTTGGCGCCTGTAGTCTTGCTCCAATAATGATTGTTGACGGTGTTGCGCATGGAAGGCTTGATGCCGAGAAGGCAAGAAATGTGATAAAGAAGTACCAGAAGGAATAGCCATGGCAGATACTGATAGTGTCATCGTTGGTCTTGCTACATGTGGCATTGCGGCAGGTGGGTTAGCCGTTCGTGATGCAATTGCTCAAGAAATCAAAGAAAGAAAACTCAATGTTGAGCTCAATGAGACTGGATGCATCGGCTATTGCTTTGCCGAGGTTCTCGTAGAGGTCAGGAAAAAGGGGATGCCCCGTGTAGTTTACGGAAATGTTGTTCCCTCGGATGTTCCGAATATTGTCGAGACTCACCTTTTGAACTCGAAAATATGGGACAAAAAGGCACTTCTCATAGAGGGAAAGAAGATGCCCGAGTCTGATTTCCTCGAGAAACAGAAAAGAATTGTTTTGAGGAACTGCGGAACGATCAACCCGGAAAGCATAGATGACTATATATCACGCGATGGATATAAGGCTTTAAAAAGAGCGCTCCGCATGAAGCCCGAGCACGTGCGAAAGATTGTTCTTGATTCGGGATTGCGTGGAAGGGGAGGAGCGGGATTTCCAACCGGTAGGAAATGGGAATTCTGTGCGCGAGCTACCGGGGAAGAAAAATACCTAATATGTAACGCTGACGAAGGAGACCCCGGTGCTTTCATGGATAGGAGCGTCTTAGAGGGCGACCCTCACGCTGTATTGGAGGGAATGATTATTGGTGGATATGCAATCGGCGCGACGCATGGATATATCTATTGCAGGGCGGAGTATCCGCTTGCGCTCAAAAGACTCCGACTTGCAATTGAGCAGGCAAAGAAGAAAGGCTTTCTCGGTAAAAACATCCTCAACTCCAACTACAGCTTGGATATCTCTCTCAAGGAAGGTGCTGGCGCTTTCGTGTGCGGCGAGGAGACCGCGATGATTGCAAGTATCGAGGGATACCGTGGAATGCCGAGACCAAGGCCACCTTTCCCTGCGAACAGCGGTCTCTGGGGAATGCCAACAAACATAAACAACGTCGAGACCCTTGCAAGTGTTCCGTGGATTATTCGGGAAGGGGAAAAGAAATATGCTTCTTTTGGGACTGAGAGGAGCAAGGGAACCAAGGTTTTCTGTCTGACCGGTAAGGTAAGGCGCGGTGGTCTTGCGGAAGTGGAGATGGGAACCACTTTGAGGGATGTAATATTTGGAGTTGGTGGAGGCATAAAACAAGGCAGGAAATTCAAGGCTGTTCAGATAGGTGGCCCATCTGGCGGATGTCTTCCGGCAAGCCTTCTTGATACGCCGGTTGATTACGATTCACTGACAGCGCTCGGGGCAATAATGGGTTCAGGTGGAATGGTGGTTGTTGATGATTCCACATGCAGGGTTGACCTCGCGAAATATTTCCTCAATTTCACCCAGATGGAGTCATGCGGAAAATGCGTTCCTTGCAGACTCGGCACCA
>JAQUKT010000109.1 GCA_028718945.1 Actinomycetota bacterium
AGGAGGGCTGGTTTCCGGACCGGTATTTATGGAACTGTTGATGTTCCTCTTGAGGTTGATAAACCTCTTGAGCGGCAGGAAAGCAGGGGAGGAACTGAATATCTCCTGAATCTCGAAGGCATTGGTTTCTGCAACGGCGCTTCTCTTGAATGGTCATGGGTAGAGAAAAAGCCATGCGATTCAATAGTCGTCCTCCGTTCTTGTTTGAGAGTGCCCGAGTATCCTGGTGACATGATTGCCCGCTATATGGTGGGGGATGTGACTTCTGCTATTGATACATGTGTGGAGAGGGGTACTGCATATCAATACAGGATTGTGGCTCTTCTGCAGGATCAGATAGTAGGTTACAGCAACGTGCTTCTTGTAAACGTTCCCTCTATGGAAAAACTGGATAAGACTTCCTTGAGTCTTGTTGCAAGACACTTTGGCAAAGGAGTGCTATTGGAGTGGGCTGTTTCTGGAGCAAGGCTTTTTGATGGTTTTGTCCTCGAAAGGGCAACGTGCTCTCAGGGCGATGAAACGGCGGATTTCAGGCAGATAGCAAGAGTTGAGAGCAAGAATCTTGTTTCCTCATTCGAAGACAAAGGCACCCTGGCTGGAAAGACATATATTTACAGGGTTGGGCTCATTGCCGGGAAAGGTATTCCCGCTTACTCGAACAATGTGAGGATTGCTGTTCCTTCTGAATAAAGCCTTTCGTTTGGGCAGAATGGTGAACCGCTATGATTAAAAAACAAGGATGACTTTTCTTTACTGAAATCCAGGGAAATAGTCAAGGTTTGGCTGGGTTTCAACTCGCGATTAGCCACTTCCCGTTTTGATATACAAGGTCTATGCTCGTGGGGAGTGGGTAGGGCTTTGTTATTGAAAGCACGTCGATGAGTTCGTTACTTCCAGAAGTAGTTAGTAATTCAACTGAGAACTTTTCTATTTCGATGCTCGCCTTTTTTGAGCTCTGTTTTGAAACTTTGCTGCTAAAGTCTTTAAGCTCAAGTATGCCCATCTTTGAGTATGGACTCAGGATTTCCTGAATCTGGTATTTCAGGGGAGCGTTTTGCAGTGTTAGATTGTCGAGGTAGCTCCACTCACCCTTTACTGCGTGCTCGAAGAACTCGTGAACAACACCCTCAGCGGTATCAGAAGAAGTCCCTTTTCTTAGGAAACCAAAATACGAGCCTAAAACAATCACCGCACTAACCAAAATAAGTGAGATTACGGTTTTCGCTATGGCCCAGGGAGTTAGACGCCTACGCGTTCTAAGGATGAGGCTTCCCTCTGGTAGGACCGGGGGCGCCTTTTCTGTGATGTGCAATCCAAACGGGTCCTCTGCTGTCTGTTCACCAGCGCCGCCAACCGATGGAGCCTCAGGACCCTTGTAGCCACTGGTTAGGCTTGTGTCCAGTTCGACAGATTCAACTGGGGTTTTGGCTCCCGGCGGTATTTCTTGACTTGCTATTGTGGATACGTCCGGCACTGCCTCTGTCGAAGGCTTTGGGACGGATTCCTTTTCCACTTTCTCTTCAGCAAGAGCAATAAAATCAACTTCCTCGCGAGCCAGTGGCGGTTCAGGTTCTTTGCCGACTTCATCCGAGGTGGACTTTCCGTGTTTTTGTGAGTCCGTTACCTTTGGAGCGGGACTTCCGCACCTCGGGCATGCGAGGGCTCCGGAATCGATTTCCTCGCCGCAAAACTCGCACTTTATCAAGCTTTACCTCCTTTTTTCAAGATTATATCAAACGGCGTTCGAGTTTGAGAATAGCCCGGATATGCCCGTCGATGCAGGGGTGTTTGTTGGGTGTAAACATTCCGGCATTGAGGAAATCATTTCAAAAGCTTTACAAAGATGCTCGTGAATTTATTAGACGGGAGTATTGGAATTTCGCCCTATTCATTTCTGTTACTTTCCTCATCGAACCTTTTGAGATAATCAATGACTTCCTCGTCGCTAAGGTTGTGAAAATCGCGGTAGAAGTTAGCCACCGCGAACGGATAAGACCAGGAAAGTTTTACCACAATGAGCCTGTCGACCATTGGCTCTATGAGTCTTGCTGTATCCCCAGGGCTTACAGGGACGGCCACTGTTATCGATGCCGCCTCCTTTTTCCTAGTCATTTCAATGGTCGCTATCATTGTATAGCCGGTAGCGAGCCCGTCGTCGGTGACAATCACGTTTTTCCCTCTTATTTCGGTAGGGTCTCTTTCGGCGCGATATAGTTCTTCTTGCCTGTGGACTTCGCGAAGAACAGTTTGTTCTATTGAATATATTTCTTCATCCAATATGCCCAACTTGGGCAACAACTCTTCGTTTAGGACAACGCTCCCATCGGGCGCTATGGCTCCAAAGCCTACCTCCGGGTTTGAGGGGATTGGAAGTTTTCGAGCTGTTGCAACATCAAGGAGACTCCCAAGCTTTGAGGCAATGGAATATCCAACTGGAATCCCGCCGCGCGATATGGCAAGAACTACGAGGTTATCGCGTGCCCCGGCATATAGTTCAGCGATTACTCTACCGGCTTGCTCTCGGTTATCAAAAATGTAGGAGTTTCTCAAGGAATTGCCTTTCATAAGCACTTTGTCAAGAGACTGGTTAGTCGAGGTACCGTCTTGAAAGATTGACCCTATCCTTGTAGTTCTCAATCTGACGGTTTATCTCAGCCTCATCCCAGCCAAGGATGCCGCTCATTATCCTCGCAACCTCTTCTGCAACGGATAACCCCTGATCAGTGGATGTATAGTATATCTCGCTACGGCGAACCAGGAAGTCTTCAATGCTTCGTGCCATCTCATTTTCCGCGGCGTATTTTACCTGAGCTTTAATATACGGGATGTCCGGAGCGAGTCTTTCGGCAAGCGATTCGTCGGCATTCACCATTTCGAGAATATCAAAGGCGAATGTTCCCTGTTTGAGTAGCTTCGCAAGCACATCATCATCGAATTTCATTCTCTTTGCTCAGGCGCGCATCCTGGCTTCTTTTTCGGGCGTCGGGGCTTCAAGCACAGGATTGTTCTTTGTTCGACACGGGAATTTCGCTTTCACTCCGAAATCTTTTTCGAGACTCTTTGATGCAAGGTCCACCA
>JAQUKT010000110.1 GCA_028718945.1 Actinomycetota bacterium
ATTCGGAAAAACTCATGAAAGTTCTTGCAAAGAAGGGATGCGTACGCGACCTCGATAACTATGTTCCCGAGAAGGCACGTAAGGTATTTGTAAGTGCTCACGAGGTTTCACCCACGTGGCACATAAGAATGCAGGGGGCGTTTCAGGAGTTTACCGACAATGCTGTTAGCAAAACTGTGAATCTGCAAGAAGACTCAACTGTCGAGGATGTTGAAAAGTTATATCTTCTTGCATACGAGCTTGGTTGCAAGGGTGTGACCATATACAGATATGGAAGCAGGCCAAGTCAGGTTCTGTACCGCGGCCATGAGAAAAGACGTACATTGGTGCCGCGTGAGCGGGAAAAAATTACAAAGGGAATGACCGAGAAGGTAAAAATAGGCTGCGGAAATCTCTACATTACGGTGAATTCCGATGAAGAAGGAATTTGCGAGGTATTTACCGCATTGGGAAGGGCAGGAGGTTGTCCATCGCAGTCGGAGGCGACCAGCAGGCTAATTTCACTTGGACTGCGCTCCGGAATCGATATAGGGGAAATTATTGAGCAGTTGAGAGGGATAAGATGCATGTCTTCCATCAGGTCCAGACAGGCAGAGGTTCTTTCATGCCCTGATGCTATCGCGCGAGCAATTGAACGCTATCTCGAGTATTATGGTGACCACGCTCCCGAGGAGAAGGCAAATAATACTTTTTGTCCGGATTGCGGAACAAGGATGGAAATGGAAGGTGGTTGCAGGGTATGCAGGTCATGCGGATTTTCACATTGCGGACCTTAGGCGATTGTTTCTCCTTTATGTAGTTTTTTGAGTTATCAAATTTTCCCGCCATTGATTGTGGTCATCGGGAGATGGTTTTTGATGAAGAAAAATGATGAGAATGAATCAGAGAAAAGAAAAAGGAAATTGCCGGATAAAGATGATTTCAAGGAATACCTTGGGAATTTGCGAGAGTATTCAGGCGAGTATGAAAATGATGAGTTTGAGGCGCTTTCTGAAGAGGATTTCCTGAGACTGGTTTTTTCTGGTGAGTGCCCTTCGTGTGGAAGCAAGAACACGATATCCTGTGATGAGTTTGAAGATATTGATGATCCCACAGTTGCTCTCTGTGAAGATTGTGGTTTTATGTGGTGCACCATGTGCGGTTTTCCCCTCGAGAGAGGTGAATCCTGTGGACACTGGGATGTTTGTGAGAGTTGCTCCGAGGAAAAGGGCGAATACGATGATTGCGGGGTTTCACCTTACGAATGTCCAAGAATAATGGAATGGAAGGGATTGTGCGAAACTGAAATTCTTACCCGGCATTGTGCCTGGTGCGGAAACTTTATCCCCGAGGAAGGCGATGTTTTCGCTGTGGGAGCGAAGCTCAAGTGTCCGATTGGATTTACCGGTGTTGATAATGATACTGGTTATGTGATGTTCGTACTGATTGGTGAAAAAAAAGTCCCTGTGATAGCAACCGCTGAAGGTTCGGAGGCAAGGAATGATGGAAATGATTGGCTTTTTATCGTTTGCTCAAAAAGATGTGGACTCGAGCTAAAGTCTGCTCTGGAACGAGAGAAAGAAATTGTCGAGAAAGCAGAAATGAATTAGAACAGATGGACAGATGGGGTTTTAGACCTTCGATTTTGGTGTTTGGAAAGTAATCCATATAAAAGATGAGCGAGATTTTAGAAAAGGGAAAAGATAATAGCAATTGTTACAAACCGGGAATCTGTGAACAGGAGATAAAGATCAATAGACCTCCATTTAGAAAGTTGAGGAGGTTCTTTTACAGAAATCTGGGTCCACCAAGGATGCCGGGTTCTTTTTCGCTTGGATGCTATCTTGTTGAAAGATTTCCAGAGAGGATTCCTTTTACAAAGTACGCTTCCCCAAATTACTACACTTATTACATTCCTCCGTTTCGAACGAGGGCTTACAAAAGGGTTGTCCTGCAGGGCTTGAGGAGGGATTTTCACCTTCCAAGCGGTCCCGCGGCTGTAACCCTTTCCCTGACCGAAAGATGCCCCTGTTCCTGTTACCATTGCTCTGCCTGGGGGAGAAGCAAAGGTGGGGAAATGGATACGCAATCCACTAAGGATGTGATAAGACAGTGTGTCGATATGTTGACTGGCTGCATTGTTTTTACCGGTGGTGAGCCGATGATGCGCGAAGACTTATGTGAACTGATCGAGTACACCACAAGTCTTGATGCATGCCCGCAGCTCTTCACGTGTGGATATTTTCTTGACGAAGAAAGCGTAGAGAGGCTTGCCAGGTCTGGTCTCGCGGTACTTTTTGTGAGTCTCGATAGCCCCTACGGGAGTGAGCATGACAGCGGAAGGGGAGTGGATGGCTTGTTTGAAAAAGCCTGCCGTGGAATAAGGCTTGCGGTAAGGCAGGGAATCTCGGTTGGAATAAGCACTTTCGCAACTCACCAGTTTGTTTCTGGTAGATATGCTGAGAAATTCTTTCATCTCGGACGCCAGTTAGGCGTGAACGAAATTACGGTTTTCGATGTTACGCCTACTGGCAAGATGCTCAGAGATGAAGAGCTTCTTCTTACGCCCGAGGAGCATGACCATCTCTGTCAGATTCAGGAAGGGCAGTATGCGAGGAAAGACGGACCGAAAATTGTGACCATGTCTTATGTCAACGATACGGATATCATTGGCTGCTTCGGTGCAAAATACCAGTTGCATATAACTCATAATGGATTTGTGACACCCTGCGATTTCACCCCCCTTCACTTTGGAAATGTTTTAGATGAGCCACTGCGGCAAATTTGGAAAAGGATGAGGGAGCATCCGGAATACAGCAAAAAATTAGTTCCATGCAGAATGCAGGATATGAGTTTTAGGAAGAAATATATAGACAAGATACCCGATGATGCGGCTCTTCCTTACCCGATTGAAGGGCAAGGGGGTCACCTATAAGAAGTAAAAGTCAAGACAAAACTTCCCCTGATCCCGGATATCCGGGTTTTTAAGGCTATGTCTGCTTTGAAGGACACCCCGCTATGTGTGCATTGTCTTCCTCTTAGAGAC
>JAQUKT010000111.1 GCA_028718945.1 Actinomycetota bacterium
CTTGTGTGGTTATTGTAACAATGGGCTACGACAGTTATTTTTAGCATGGCTGAACCAAAATCCCATGCCCATGTAGAGAATCTGTAAAATTACCTTCGCTTTTTCCCAACAAAAGAGCCGCAAAACTGGCATCGCTTGAAACCATAGGGAACCCATTCCCCGCAACCCGGACACCTAACCATCTCCGGAATATCTGACTTTTTGCCCACACCATGGCGGTACCTTCTGTACCTCTCCCCGGTCAATCGAAAATATACGTAAGAGAACAACAAGCCAACCGGACCCAGCAAAATACCAATGAAAAGCCAGAATCCATAACTTCCTCCATTTGCCCTGGCAAACTCGGCGCCGGAAAATGCGCAGAAAAGCCATGCAAGGACTCCAAATGAGATAATTGCCACTTTTTGAGTTGAAAAAGCAAAAATACTAATAAACATTCCTTTTCTGCACCCCCAGTTTCAACAAGATGCCCTCAACTCTAATCCTGCAATCCTTGAATCGCTCATTGTCTAACTTGAATAACTGCAACTTGCCGCACACTTGCAAACGCCATTTACGAACAGTCTTCAAAGCGCCCTGTCATCTGACCAAACATGTCCCGGAAATGTACAAGGACCGTCACTCACATTCCCATTCCTGTTTTTTCGCTTTTTACTTTTGCTTCGCCCGAACTCATCCCTATCCCTCCTGATGATGCAAGTTTTGCGCCTCACGAATGAGTTTCTTTATGTCCAGTGGTTCGCCCTTTGACGGTTCAAGCTCGAGTGATATTGCCCCGTACTCACAGGCACGCTCGCACACCCCACATCCCATACATTTCTCTCGGTCAACAACAGCAAGTTCCTCAACAGTAATCGCGCCGAATGGACATACATCCTGGCACTCACCGCAACTGGTGCAATCATCGCTTATCTTCGACACGAATCCAGAAGGAGCGATAATTGGGGTCTTCAGTTTTTTCCAGGCAAGCATTCCCATGCAGCAGCAGGAACAACAGTTGCATATTGCGTAGAACCTGTCGCCAAAGGCATCCTTGAAATAAGCAGCATGGACATGACCCCGCTTGTCTTCAGCCTCGAGCACATCCACAGCGTCTTTCTGACTGATTCTTCTTGCGTTCATGAAGCCTTTCTCAATGGCGAAAGAAGCAAAGGGGTCGCCAACAGCAAGGCAAACATCAATCGGTCGGCATGGATTATCCCGGAGCATTCTGCAGCCACAGTCAACAAGCGCTATGCTCGAAGGATTTCTTAGTATTATGTCGCGAGCGAGCCTGTAAGGAATTATCCTTTCAAGCCCCCTCAATTCCACATCTTCTTTTACGCTCACGAGGTCCTCGGCAAGTTTCAGGGGCAGAACCTTCCCATGATATGTTGACGTGTCCGGTGACAAAATGTCCCTTATCACCTTTGTGGTGATAATCTGAATCATTTCGTCAATCTCGGGTGGTATTTCCTCATCTGGAGGCTTCTCGGCAAGACCGACCGGAGAGCCAAGATGATAAAGATAATGCGGCAGGTATCTCCCGTAAAGATAAAGATGAAGAATTTTCTCGGCATTCTCAAAACCAAGTCCTTTGGCAAGTCTTAGAATTGATTCATCCATTTGCCCCCCCTCAAAGCAAACTAATTGTTTCAAACAACACAAAAACGCCAGTTAGTTCTTACTTTACTATTCCTTCCATTTTTAATTTCTCGATGTCCTTTTTGGTTCTGCCAAGTTCAAGAAGAATTTCCTCGGTGTGCTCACCTAAATACGGAGCGCTTCTCTTCATTCTTCCCGGAGTGGCACTGAACTTGACCGGTATCCCGATTGTTTTAGTCTTCCCGAGTTTTTCATCATCAAACTCGACAATCATCTCCCTTGCCTTCACATGGGGATTTTCAACCATTTCTTCCTGAGAGAGAACGGGAGCCATGCAAGCGTCTTCACCTTCAAAAATCTCCATCCATTCATCTCTTGTCTTTTGCTTGAAAGTCTTCCTGAGCCATGAAAATATATCTTCAAACTTGTCCTCGTCAAACTGAAACTTTGAGTATTCGGGTTTGCCAAGCAACTCACATAGACGCTTCCAGAATTTCTCCTCGATTGCCCCCAAAGCAATATATCCATCTTTTGCTTCATAAACGTTATAACACGGAGTCGCTCCCCACAGGAGCTGGCTTTCCCTTTCAGGACCCCTTCCTGTAACGAATAACTCGCCTGTATTGATTGTAAGCAACGATGCGCTTCCATCCATCATCGAAACATCAATGAATTGACCCTCGCCGGTCTTCTTGGCGTGAAGGAGTGCGGCGAGAATTGAAATTGCCGCGAACATCCCTCCTCCCGCAAGGTCCGCTATCTGGACACCACAGATAACAGGCGGACCTGAAGCTTTTCCAGTGGAATAAAGGATGCCAGAGTATCCGAGGTAGTTTATGTCGTGACCCGCATAATCACGGTATGGTCCGTTCTGCCCATAGCCCGTGATTGAACAGTAAACAATCGCTGGATTCACTTCCTTGACCGCCTCGTAGCCAAGACCTAATTTATCCATCACGCCCGGTCTGAATTGTTCAACCAGGACTTCTGAATTTCTTGCAAGTTCGAGTAGAATTTTTCTTCCCTCAGTTTTTTTCAAATCAATCGCGATGCTTCTCTTGTTTCTATTCAAAGTATGGAAGTGAATGCTCATTCCCGAAGATGCAAGCGGAGGGTTAAACCTGAGGTAATCGCCAGCCAAAGGGTCTTCTACCTTTATCACATCCGCCCCCATATCGGAAAGTAAAAGGGTCGAGTATGGTCCGGGGAGAAGCCTGGAGAGGTCTAAGATTCTTATTCCCTCAAGCGCCGCAGACATAAATCCTCCTCGATAAGCCAGATTCCTTGCCCACTGTGCCGATAGTATCACAGAAAAAGGGGATGAAGAGCAAGCGAGGAATTCCGCTACTGACACGCCTCGCACCATTCCAAATAACTCACACCCCGTTTGCTGGTTCACTACCAAGTAAACTTTTT
>JAQUKT010000112.1 GCA_028718945.1 Actinomycetota bacterium
AGAAGCCATATAGACGAACAATGATGGAAGTATGGGGAGCAAATGTCCTCGCGAGCCCTACCGATACTACCAAAGCGGGTAGAGATGTCCTTGAGAATGACCCTGCAAGTCCGGGTAGCCTTGGCATAGCAATAAGCGAGGCAATTGAGGATGCCGTGAGTCACGAGGGAACGAAATATTGCCTTGGAAGTGTCTTGAATCACGTTTGTCTTCACCAGACAGTGGTTGGTCTTGAGGCAAAAGCCCAGATGGAGAGAATTGATGCATACCCAGACATAGTGGTTGGCTGCGTTGGAGGGGGCAGTAATTTCTCGGGAATTTTATTCCCTTTCATGAAGGACAAACTCGAAGGTAAGGATTTGAGAGCGATCGCGGTTGAAGCAGTCGCTTGCCCCACATTGACAGAGGGAAAATATGAATATGATTTTGCCGACATAGCGGAAATGACGCCTCTTCTTATGATGTACACACTCGGTCATAAGTTCATTCCATCTCCGATACATGCTGGCGGCCTGAGATACCATGGGGATGCTCCAATACTTTCAATGCTTATCAAGGAAGGTTATGTGGAAGCGGTGGCGTATAAGCAGACTGAAGTTTTCAAATCTGCGATTGTTTTTGCAAGAAGCGAAGGGATAATTCCTGCTCCCGAGACTTCTCACGCGATCAAGTGCGTGATTGATGAAGCTGTCAAATGCAGAGAATCAGGGGAAGAAAAAATAATCCTTTTCAATATGAGCGGGCATGGGCTTCTCGACCTGAAAGGATATGAGGATTACATTGCAGGAAATCTTTCCGAATAACCTTGCAGGTGAATAACATATCTTGATTGAAGTATTCAAAGGGATATGTTTTGTGTTGCTTTGGAAACATAAAATCAAGAGGTGTTCACATTGGTAATTAAATGCCCGAATTGTGGCGCAGAAAATCCCGATGGTGCAGAATTCTGTGATCTCTGTCTATCAACCTTTGGATTCGAAAGTCCGGAGTTTCCCGTAGCAGAGGAAACGGATGAAGGTTACCTGAAAAAATATCCTTCGAGTTTCTCTTCTGATGCTTCTACTCCACCTACAGAAGAACAGCAAGAAGCGCCACCGGTAGAAATAGGTGAATATGGTGTTCGCTCAGGACATAAAATTGAGCCCACCGGTGACGTTTCTGAAACTGCCAAACCTGTTGATATCGGGGAATACGGCGTTTCGGGAGGCGCTCCCATTTATCCCGGTTCGGGTGAGGATTGGATGGCGTATGGCCAGCTTGAGCCTGCGAATGAACCTCGTCAGAAGCGAGGAAGGCTTTCCAATTTTAAAAAAACCATTACAAGAACCATAAGGAAAATTATTCACTGATTATCCATTTATTGCTTCATTGCTTTTGTGTTCATTTTTGTTTCTTATGAACCAGACTATGGGAATCGACAAAATTGCGAAATTCATGGCATGAGTTCAATCTAAGTATGACACCTTGTTCTACACTCATTGGTCTTCCCTGACGGCCGCTCGATGGAAAGAAACAAGCAACAACATTATAATGATTCAAGAAATTGACATTGGATACCAATAATTTGATATTCGACTGCTTTAAGGAGGTAATGTTTTGAGCATATATTCCTCGCTAAACTGGCTTAGCTGGTCACAATGGCAAACATATCTTGTTCTTGGCTGCATATTCTTGGGAATTATCTCTGGAACATGGGTGGGAGCCGTTGCGTCCAGAAAGGGGAAAAATACGCAAATCTGGTTTCTGATAGGATTCCTTGCACCCACGGTCCTCGGGCTTATTGTTGCCTTTGTTACTAAGCTATAGTGAACCCAATAAGTGAAACTTACCTGATGAACGCGAAGAAATAACTCTGGTGCCGAAGGCCGGATTCGAACCGGCATGGGCATAATCCCACTGGTTTTTGAGACCAGCGCGTATACCAATTCCGCCACTTCGGCTTATTGTTGTTATATTATAACATCGAGTTTTTGAAGATCTCATTCTGGGAACAAATATTCAAATGATGATGAAGTTTGAATAGTTTTTAGCGTTGCGTATCACTGGTTCGTTGAAATCGAAAAAAATAGGCGGACGTGAGTTGGACCTTCTTAAATGCGGCAAAATATTGATGACATGAGGAGATCAAACTTGTGAAGGATAAAAAGAATATTCTTCTCATTGATGGTCACAGCCTTGCCTACAGAGCATTCTTTGCTCTTCCCAAAACTCTTACCACAAGTGAAGGTCAACCAACCAACGCTGTCTATGGATTTACAAGCATGCTTCTAAAAGCAATTGAAGAGGAAAAACCTGAATATGTGGTGGTTGCCTTCGACGGTCCGAGAGCAGAGCTTCATCGCACAAAAGTTTTTGAAGCATACAAGGCTCAAAGACCTCCAATGCCTCAAGAAATGGTTACTCAGATTGAAATCATAAACAATGTTCTTGAAAAAATGGCTATCCCGAGAGTCTATGTTCAGGGATATGAAGCCGATGACATCCTTGGGACACTTGCAAAGGTTGCTCGAAAAAGCGGTTACCATGTTGAAATACTCACGGGTGACAGAGATTCGCTTCAACTCGTTTGCGATGGCGTAAGTGTAATTCTTACTTCTAAGGGTATCAGCGAAACAGAAATCTTTGACAGATCAAATGTTATTGAGAAGTACGGAGTACCGCCTGAGAGAATTCCGGACCTCAAGGCACTTGAGGGAGACGCATCTGACAACATTCCGGGAGTGCCGGGAATAGGGAAAAAGACCGCATTTGAACTGGTTTCTAAATATGGCTCACTGGAGAATATCTATGAGCACATAGGTGAGATCGAAAGTAGAAAAAGAAAGGCACTCGAAGAGAATAGAGAAATCGCATTTCTTTCAAAGAAACTTGCAATAATCGAGACGGACATTCCGGTAACTCTGGACCTCGAGGAAGCTCGTTTAGGGCTATGGAATGAAAGGGAGGTTGTTGATTTTCTTTCTGCGCTTGAATTCAAAACTTTGCAACGGAGATTTCTT
>JAQUKT010000113.1 GCA_028718945.1 Actinomycetota bacterium
GATGAATCATTCTCAGACGATCGATCGTAATCCTTCGCATTTCCTCAAGAGCGCAGACTGCACTGAGTTGTCTTGAAGTTACAATAGCTTTCATCTCCTGTTCCGCACGTTCCGGAACACCGGAATTGCACATTTTCTCCCGATTTTCCACAATAGAAGCAGTCATTTACTAGAGCGGGCCAAACAGGCTTTCCAGAAAATTCATCTCCAGTATTGCAAATAATCCCCCCTCCAATACTTCCAACAGACGGTGCTATGACTTCTCCATCCAGTGAAAAACACGCTACCGCGATAGTCATAGCGCTTTTCACTGAAGAAGCTGCTGCTGCAACTTTCGCTCTCTTCCTCTGGCCTGCAGCCGCCGTATAAACTACCGTCGCCAGTATGGAGATGACAGCCAGGACAAGCAACACTTCAATCAGAGAAAATCCGCTCATTATTTTTTGGTTGCTCTTTGGCATAAGAATGAACCTTTTTTAAGAACAGTTCTTTACTCGCATGTCCCGGTAAAAACGCACCCGTCCGCATTACAATTCGCGTTGCAAACTCCTCCGCTTCTCGTGCAGGAAGTCGTGAATGCCCAATTGTCGCCACTTGAAGGGCTTGCGCTTATTGAAACACTATTCTTGCCATCACAGTCAATTACCTTGGGAACAGCACTGGAGATTCCCGATGTTCCTCCTTCACAAGTTTTACCAACACCATCCAAATCACCACTATAGATTGTCCCTTGACCATCCGTGCAAGCCGTAAAGGCCGTTACAAGACCGCGGACATTTTCTTTGAAAGCAGTCGCCCTCGCCCGTTCACGCTGACCACCCAGACTAACAAACAACACTGTAGCCAAGATTGCGATTATAGCAATAACCAGCAATAATTCAACCAGAGTAAAACCCTTATTTTTATTTTTCATATCACACCACCTCCCTAGATTATTTCTTATAAGCTACTTTATTCCTTGAGCGATATTATATATGGGAATTATTATTGAAAAGACCAATATTCCGACACCGACTCCCAAAAGAACAATCAGGACTGGCTCTATAACCGAGGAAAGATTTGATACCATTTGATCAGCTTCGCGGGAGTAGAACTTCGACATCGCATTGAGGGTTGTATCGAGCTTTCCTGTTTCTTCGCCAACTTTGATCATCTGAACCATTATGGGAGGAAAATTCGATTTCCCGGACAGCACTTCACTGATCGTCCCACCCGATTTTACCTTTTCAGCCGCCTCTGCTATATCATTTTCAAAAACCGAGCTGCCAATAACCTTTCCCGATATTTGGAGCGCACTGATAATCGGAAGACCGCTTTTCGTGAGCGTACTCAAATTTTCCGCAAACCTTGCGAGATAGACGTATTGCAGAACTCTTTTTATTATTGGAATCTTGAATTTTATTAAATCAAACTCTTTTTTCCCATCCTCGGTCCGAATATAATAAATCAAACTCGCTACCCCAAGAATAACCACGAGTACAACTGCCCACCACCATTTCTGCATAAAATCCCCGCTCGCAATCAAAATTTTGGTGGTGATTGGCAATTTGGCATTTGTTTCTTTGAGCATTCCCATCAACTTCGGAATCACGAAAGTCAGCATAATGATAGCAACAATAAAAAAGGCTGAAAGTATAAACGCCGGATAATACAAGACTCCCTTCACTTTTTGGGTAAGGGCATAATTCTTTTCAATATTGTCGGCTAGGTTTTCGAGAGAGCTCTGCAAGTTTCCTGAAACTTCGCCCGATTGAACCATATTGACGTACAAATCTGAAAATACTTCGGGATGATTTTTCAAGCTATCGGAGAGAGACTTTCCTTCGTCAATATCTGAGAGCACAGAAGAAAGCACCCTCGCGAAATAAGGATTTGTTGACTGATCAGTAATGCCTTTAAAGGCCGCAAGCAAGGGAACTTTGGCCTCTATCATAACAGCTAATTGTCTTGAAAAAATCACAAATTCTTTGGATGAAACGCCCTCCCATATTCTCGAAAAGCCGGCGAATATATCCGTTTCTTTTTCGGGAATAACAGAAATTACTACGAGATTGTGCTGCTGGAGAATTGATGTCGCATTAGCAAGCGTTGACGCTTCGACAACCCCCTCTTGATTCACCCCAGCCTGATTCCTCGCTTTGTATCTATATTTCATGGAGACTACCTTAATAGTATTTTAAGTTCTTCTTTGTTCGTGGAATAAGCCTCCGCCTCTTCAATTGAAATTATACCTCTTTTCACCAAATCCGACAAAGAGTGATTGAGTGAAACCATGCCCTGCTCTCTTGATGTTTCAATCACGAGATCAATCTGATGAGTCTTCCCCTCCCTGATCAAATTCGCAACAGCATTATTGTTGTAGAGAAATTCAACTGCGGGAATCCTTCCTCCATCAATGCGATTTGTCAGTCGCTGAGAAACTATCCCGAGAAGAGTCTGGGCCAGCTGCATCCTTATCTGATTCTGTTGGTGAGCCGGAAAGACATCCACCATCCGGTCGATAGTTTGCGCCGCATCATTGGTGTGAAGAGTAGCGAAGATGAGGTGGCCCGTCTCGGCTGCAGTGATAGCGGTGCTAATAGTCTCAATATCCCTCATCTCACCCACCATTACCACATCAGCATCTTCCCGAAAAACAGCTCTGAGCGCCGTTCCAAAATCAGTCGCATCTTGAAAAACCTCTCTCTGATCAATGATGCACATGTCCGGGTTAAATATGTACTCAATCGGATCTTCAATCGTAATAATATGATCCTGTCGTGTATGGTTAATATAGTCGATAAGCGCAGCCAGAGTAGTTGATTTTCCATGTCCGCAAGGACCAGTAATCAATACGAAACCTTGTGAAGGCTTGGTAAGCTCATAAAGAAACGGCGGAATACTCAATTCCTCAAGCGTCCTAATCTTCGATGGAATCAGCCTGAAAGCGGCACTAATAAACCCTTTTT
>JAQUKT010000114.1 GCA_028718945.1 Actinomycetota bacterium
CGCTCAAGCTCCACCGCGAACTGGACGCAACCTCCAACCGTCCGCTCGTTACCCACTTCGACGTTACCGACCGAGAGCTCGAAGAATACCGGGCTTCCCATACCTCCAAATCCGCGCGAAATAAACCGGCCTGAAACGGGCAATGCCCGGCGATTGATCTTTTGTCCTCTCTTTTCTTTAATCATGCACAATGTCGATGCGACCTGTGCCGACTTGATGGCGCGGACCATGCCAGTTGCCACCACCCTGATGCAGACGAACAACCCTTCCGAGGCTTCAACATTAAAGAGCCCAGCCGCAACACAATCCACATTGAGCAACGCGTGTGACGGGGCATGCGGACAGGCGCTTCTTGTATGAGTTCTTTCAACGGGCCGACCGGCAGGGTGTCTGTTCCATCCTGATATTTCCTTGCTAACCCCTCCGACGGAGTTCTACAATCTGTCCCAGTTTTTGTGCACGCTGGGGTATTTGTTTTCGTTCGACAGGCAAAGGTTATCTTCGCCATATCCTTTGACCTATTCACAACCATGCAAAGTTGGAAGTCAAACGAAGAAGTCTCTTGCGCCTTTCTTGGCGGTTCTTTCTTTCTGAAGCTTCCGATGCATGCCGGTCTCAAAAGCAAGACGACGGAACACAAGGGTGAAACCGTTTCCTCAATCGAAGAAGGAACTGAGAGAAGATCTTCGCCGATCGACGAAAGAGCCTCCACTTCATATAGGATTTGCGGATTTTAGGATACGGGTGTAAACGCCTGTGGTCTTCAAGCCGGTAGAAGATATACCAAATATCGAGACTGCATCCCTCAACGCAAGAAAAGTCGATGACGAAATGCGGGACCTCATTAATATTGTGAGAACAGCATTGAAGAATCAACCTGGACTCAACGAGGAGTTGAAGCAGGTTTTACGGAATCACCTATCGTTGTTTGGTGTTTCACACAAGAGCATTCGTTTGATTATAGCGCGAGCGTTCAAGAAGAAAGATTACCCTCTCATTGCTGACGCTGTGTCCCTGACACGGGAGCAAGTCGAGAAGCTCTTTGCTGTTGCGTTGCTGCTTGACAATCCTCATAGATGGGTCAAACAACATCTCAGGGCGGCATGGAAAAACAGACTCAAGGAATTCCATCTTGATAATGAAGAGAAGCACACGATTAAGAGATTTCAAGAACAACTGCAGACGAATTGGCCCAGGGCTCTCGATCAAATGAAGAACCCCGTCAAGGCGCAAGGTCGAGGTTCGAAAATAATAGTGTCGACCTTCGCAGAAAGAGTGCTCAAATACGACCTTGATCGCCCCGAAGGGCCGAAGCCAAGTTGGTTTAAGCGCAAGTCGTCCGTTCGTTCTTACCAGAAGAAATATTTTGATTTTCCAACTCCAGGGATTGCATTGAGAAAGATCAGGAAACGTCCTGTACATCGGTTCCTTTACAGATGGCACAAGGAATATGAGTATCTATGTGAATACTCCCATGTTGGCGCAGGCAAGATGATTCTTCTATTAGGGGGCGAGTTCAAGGATTTCTGGACAGGTCAGAAACTTCCTATGGTCGCAAGGAAACTAGCCGAACGCACTATTGCAATGAGTTACATCGCTACTGCTAGTGCATGCTTGCTCGTAACGAGCATTCTGTCGAATAGATTCGGGGAACAATCAAGAGTCAAGTTGTTTTGGGCGATGCTCAATGATTTTTCGTTACTTGCTAGAGCTCTGTGGCAATTGAATCCCGTAAGGCTACAATGATGAGGCCGAGAAAAACACCGAAATCTCTATCGCTTCTCGTGGCCATGTTCCTGTTCGCCTTTCCGCAATCGCTCATCACACAGACCAACGACACACCATACCAAAAACCACTCCCCAAGGGTTTCGAAAGCATGGATGATGCTTCATGGGATCCCCCATGGATCTTCAAGAAGTCTCAGCATGGCTGGAAACCATTGACGGAATTAGACAACTCTCATGGGGATTTGAGAAACAACCCGATCAAAATTCGATTGGACAACGGCACGCGGGGTTCGCTAAAGGTTGAGCAGAGAGATTGCCGGAAAGGTGAGGACTGTTCTCCATACGATTGCGGATGCTTTGATTACGACAGCTATTGGATCCACATCAAGAATGCGGCAGGACAGGAAGTCGGCAAATATCATTTGTGGGCTGCTTATGGAGGTTTTGAAATCATCCCGGTTGATCTAGTAGATGGACCAGGCGACGAATTGATCATTATTAGAATTCCTAACAGAGGGTCGCCCTCTGTTGGACGACAATTGCTTATCTGGAAACTTGGAGGTAAAAAACCGGCCGATTTAACGCCTGAGAAGGATTTCTTCGCGGCCTCCTGGTTCAATGGTTGCTGTTGCGCGATTTGGTGAGATCGTTTGTATGTTCAACAATCCAGCAAGCCGCACGCGTTGATATTGAGGAAAACAGTTGGAACTGATCCCTGCTGCCTCGGTTTCTCCGGAGAGACTCCGACCTATGATTTGAGTCCCGTCAAATGGAGAGAGGTTCTTCATTATTCCTCGGCGAAGGGAAAATACATCAAATAGAAAGAATGAAAAGGAGTCACTCTTGGACATAGGACAAAACACAATTGACCCTCTAGTTCTTTTACGATGCCGTGTTCTTTAAAAACATTGAAACTCGCATGAGGACCCGAGCCTTTTGCATCCACTCGCGAGAGCCGCCGCCTGCGTCCCCCGCGGGGGACTTGGCTGCGCTACCAACTCAGGAAATCACGAGGCAAGCGCAGGAAACGCGCTCGAGAAATTCTTCAACATCAAAATGCCGAGGATGTTTTGGAGTGCTCCGATCTATCGGAGCTTTGGTTGACGGATACAACCAACACTGACGGCAGGATGCCACGGAGAATCCAAAGCGGTGTCGTCGCCACCGCACTCCAAATGGGCCGTTGGCGGCGAG
>JAQUKT010000115.1 GCA_028718945.1 Actinomycetota bacterium
GTCTCTAAGAGGAAGACAATGCACACATAGCGGGGTGTCCTTCAAAGCAGACATAGCCTTAAAAACCCGGATATCCGGGATCAGGGGAAGTTTTGTCTTGACTTTTACTTCTTATAGGTGACCCCATGAGGAGGTGGGAGATGATGGAGATAACATGGTTTGGGCAGTCAATGTTTTCGCTTGAAGGTGGAGGAATAACAGTAGTTGTTGACCCAGTGAGCCCGGAGACCGGATATGACGCAGGTGTTGTGGAAGCGGATGTTGTCCTCCTCACACATGAGCATTTCGACCACAGCTACACAAAAGCGGTTTCCGGCTCGAGAAAAATCATAAAGAATCCCGGGAAACAAGAATTCGAAGGAACTTCATTCACCGGCATAAAGACATTTCACGACCCTTCTGGCGGGAAATTGCGCGGGCCAAACATCGTATATACATGGAAACAGGCTGGTCTCTCCATTGCCCATCTCGGCGACCTCGGTGAAATGGTCGTTGAAAAACTGAAAGAGAGCATCAAGGGAGTTGACATCATGATGATTCCAGTGGGCGGAGTATTTACGATTGACGGGAAGCAGGCTTCCACCCTATTGCGTGAACTCTCGCCCAGAGTCGCAATCCCAATGCATTACAAGACCCCCGCCTGCAACATCGGGCTCGAAAAAATAGACGGATTCCTGAACTCCTTCAGCGGAACCTCGAGGGAAATAAAGGAAAGGTCGGTTTCAGTCTCAAGGGAAAACCTTCCCGAATCAACGGAAGTCTGGGTTCTTTCTTACAGGTAATCCGTGCAGCAAAGCGCAAGCAAGCCAACCCGTGACCTTACAAACAGAAAGTGGTAATCTTTAGAAGAATCAACAAAACGGGAAGCGAATCGAGGCAAATAATGGAAGCAACAAAACTTGAAGTGAAAAAATTGCTCGAAGAAGACAGCCCAAGAATCGAGCGGCTGAAAAACCGACTGCTGACAGCCCCATACGAAATTTGCCTGAGTCGGGCAAGGGAATTCACAAGAGCCTATCGTGAAACCGAAGGGTTGCACCCTGCTTTGAGAAACGCGATCGCGCTCAAATATACATGTGAAAACCAGCCCGTACACATTTACGAGGATGAATGGATTGTTGGCTCGAAGACCGATAAGTACCTATCACCGGTAGTCGCTCCGGAGCGTGGCGATTCGCTTCGTTCACTTCAGGAGGAACTGTACAATCTCGACCAGAAAGAAAGACCCTTCGGAATGTCACCCGAAGAGAAGAAAGTTTTCCTGAAGGAAATCCTTCCGTACTGGGAAGGGAAATCGCTTCGCGACAGAAAGGGGCGCTACTGGATTGAGAGCGGAATAATTGAAAAAGTCAGGGTAAATCCGTTTAGAACGATTCGCCAGATAAAAGATTTCCTCACTTTCGCAAAGCATGCCGGGCGTGAAAACCTGAACATAATGGCGGGAATTAGACCCAACCAGAAAAAAAGCATCAAGAATAGCATCAAATCAATTTCTGTCGCATGGAAAATCAGGGACGAGATATCGAAGAACAATCCGAACATGGGTCTTTACTGTTATGACGTCCAGGGTCACCTGCACCTTCCGGTCGAGAAAATTGTGCGGGAGGGATTCCTTGGAATCAAGGAAAAAGCGGAGGCGAAACTTGAAACTCTCGACAAGAGCGACCCGGAATATGAGGAAAAGAAGGCATTTCTCGAGGCAGTCATGATCAGCATGGATGCCGCATGCACCTACGCAGACCGTTTTAGAATGATGGCTCTCAAGGAATCCGGGAAAACAAGCAATCCCGATGAGCGCTCGAGGCTGCTCAGAATCGCTGAAAGTCTCGAATATGCGCCCGCTCGTCCTTCGAGAACCTTCAGGGAAGGAATACAGGCTACCTGGTTTGGCTTGTTGATTGGAGAGATTCAGTATGGGATGCACGATGTGCTTGGAATTGGCAGGGCTGATCAATACCTCTATCCCCTATTCAAGAAGGACATGGAAAACGACACTCTCACTGTTGAAGAGGCGCTGGATCTGCTTGAAGAGCTGAACCTCAAACTCACGGCAAATATTTCCCTTTTCCCTGAGGTGGCATGTGAGGCAAATGGGACTCTCGGCGTAAGCCAGCATTGCCTCATCATAGGGGGAGTTGACGCCGATGGCAACGATGCCACAAACGAACTTTCCTATCTCATGCTCGATGCCTACGAGCGCATGCACGGCGCGATAAACCAGTTATCTGTGCGGATACACGACGGAAGCCCGCCCGATTTCCTCCGGCGAGCAATTGAAGTTTTCAGGAAAGCAAGCGGGCATGCATTTTTCAACGACGATGTGATTATTCCCGCACTTATGGATCATGGGGTAAGCGAAAGAGACGCGCGTGACTACAACGTCGTCGGATGCATTGAAACCTCCACCGGTGGAAACTGCTTCCCCTGTCCGGGCGGAAATGAAGTTGTGCTCCCACTTGTCCTTTACATGACAATGACAAACGGAAAACTCCCGGCGCCAATATTCGGGCAGAAAAGGGGAATGAAAACGGGAAAACCGGATTCATTCAAGACTTTCGAGGACTTTCTCGAAGCGTTCAAGAGGCAACTCGAGCATCAGATAGAAACACTCGTCAAGGCAATAAGGTGCAAAGACCAGGCTTATATGGACTTTTTGCCGGCTCCCTACATCTCAGCCTTTATTGACGGTTGCATAGAGAACGCAAAGGATGCAACTCAAGGAGGCGCGAAATACGATTTCACGTCGGTAATCGGAAGGGGTCTTGGAACATGCGTGGATTCCCTGCTTGCAATAAAGGAATTTGTCTATGATAAGAAGCAGG
>JAQUKT010000116.1 GCA_028718945.1 Actinomycetota bacterium
CAGCCGCCCAAACCCTCAGGAGGACTGGACCCTCACAACGCCTTTCACTCAAAATTCAAAACTCAACACTCAAAACTGTCTTTCCGTCTTTCTTTACCTTTACCTTTTCCTCTACCTGATTTTCCTGCCTATCCATCTTAGCGGCGCCGTAATCCGCCAGAAGAGGGAATACCATAACATCACAAGAGGCTTTCATGCCTGAATCAATTAAAACTTTATCAAAAGAATCCGGCGTGATATATATGAACGGAAAATAACCTTGGAGAAGCGAATATGGCACAGGTGACGCCATTTGACAGCACTATCATCAAATTCATGTCCAACCATGGCGTATCGCAAGTTGCCGTCTTTGGCTCATATGCCCGCGGTGAAGCTCGTCCCGATAGCGACCTGGATCTTTTAGTCCGTTTCTCGGAGCAGAAAAGTCTCCTCGGAGTGATCCGCCTGGAAAGGGAGTTATCTGAGCTGCTTGGCGTCAAAATTGACCTGTTGACCGAACAGGCAATCAGCCCCTACCTGATTGACCGGATCAGGCAGGAACTCAAGGTAATCAGCAGATGATCCGCGATGACAGAGTCTATCTGGCACACATCCTTGATGCGTTCCAGCAGATCAGCGAATATACAGAGCGCCTTGATGAAGATGGTTTCAGAACTGCCCGTATTGTATCCGCCGCAGCGACGCCGTTATCCACCAGGAAAGGGCGAAGTGAGACGATCTGATTCACAAACGGATCGTCTTCTTACCGCATATAAAGGGATTTCTCCTTGCCATGCTTTATGGCGACAATAATGATGCTGTCAAAATCGTTCCTATAGCAAATGGTAAAAGTTCCAGCTCCAAATTTGACAATAAGCTGCCGGTACTCGGGCATATCCTCAAGAGGTTTTCCCATATTTGGAGCCGTCAACAAAAGGTTGGTTGCTTCGAGAATGGTTACAGCGGCTTTTTGAGCGGCATCTTCGTTAAGTTGGAGGAGATAACTTCTGAATCGGTGGAGGTCTCTGACTGCCTTGGCCGAAAGGATTATTTGTGGCCTTGAGGCGGCCCGGTTTCGCCTGGAGTCCCCCAGGTTGTTAACCAGTCTTTCATTTCATCATGAGTTATATGCAGCCCATCTTTCTGATACTCCTCCCATGACTCCATAGCGACCTGCTTCAACTGCTCCGCAGACTCTTCCCTTTCAAGGTATTGAGATATAGCCTCTTTAGCCAGCCAATGAGGAGATCGTTTCTTTATCTCAGCCAGTCTTTTCAGGCGATCCCTGTCTTGTTGAAGTAGCTTGATACCCATAGGTTTCACTTGCGTTTGCATGGTTTCCCCCATAACAGTAGCCCTTGGTAGCCATAAGTAATACCTTGTTCCTGCTTTTTGTCAATTGTCTCCTGTCACCAATTTCATTTCCTATTGCCTTTCCGCCTTTCACTCAACACTCAAAACTGCCTCTACCCTCCCCTGATATTTTCAAGAAAACCACAATAGAAAAATAGATAAGAACGTCCCCTATAGTTCTGCGGCTCGTTGAATAAAAAGGTTCAGAAGCTTTTTCAGGTTTCAACCCAAAATTCAACTTTCATAATTCAAAATTGCAGCCCCATCTTCTTATCTTGGAAGCCTGACCCCAGACTCTTTGACCCCAGACTCTTCACAACACCGGTTCCCAGTTCCCGCCTTTCACGTCTTTGCCCAGAGCCCATTGCCTAGAGCCAAGAGCCCAGCTTGCGCAACGGTTTGGTGAGTCGCCAGGAGAGGGAGGAAACGCGAGCGGCAAGAATGCATTCTCAAGCTAAATGGCAATAGCCTCAAGCCCCTTTTTCTTGACTAAAGTCAGCAGCTTCAGTGCCGTTCCACGGGGATGCTTTTCACCTCGCTCCCATTTGCTGACAATGCCGACAGATACATTAAGATAGCGTGCGAACACGGCCTGACTAACGCCAGACTCATTACGGACAGCCACTATTTCATCCGGCTCCATATCACCGACTGCAGTCAGGCAAGAGCTATCAAACTTGCGCATCGTTTTTTTGTCAACAAGACCGATCTCATGCAAGTCCTGCATTGACTCATGCAGCGCAGCATGGGCATTGCTTTGATATCTCTTCGTCATGGTATTTCACCTCCTCCAACTTCCTGCTTTCCAGGGCTAAGCTAATTTCTGCACTGGTCAGTTCCAGGAATACGGAAGCTGCCTCCTTATAACTTTCCCTGCAGAAAAGAAAGAGTGCATCAAGCCAGATTCTTCTATTGCCCAAGCTACAATTCTACGCTAAAGTTACATCAAACTACCAGCGAGGTCTTTCATGGCATCACACAGAGCACGGGTATCTTACAATGAAATGATTGCATCGCTTCCATTGCTGGAAACCGAGGAACAGCTCAATATGCTTGAGGTACTGTCATCAATGATAAAAAGAGCGGTACGCTCAAAAGAGAAAACTCATAGCCTTCTTGAACTCGAAGGGCTCGGAGCAGATACGTGGAAAAACATTTCAGCGGATGACTATGTAAACTCGGAGCGCGATTCATGGAGTTGAGCAAAAGATTCAAAAACAAAACTCTCTTCCTTGATACGGCACCCATTATCTACTTCATCGAGAAAAATCCCCGCTACAATGAGCTCTTAAAAATCATCATCTCCCTGATCGATTCAAAATCAGCAAAAGGGGTGACCTCCACGGTAACCCTTTTGGAAGTGCTGGTAAAACCACTCCGGGATGGCGACAAGAAACTTGCCGAAAAATACAAGGCTATCCTTCTTTCTGCCAACGGGCTTCTGTCCATAGAAATCACCCATGAAATAT
>JAQUKT010000117.1 GCA_028718945.1 Actinomycetota bacterium
ATGCTTTTTGGTCCTGCCCGTGATTCATCAATTCCCGACCTGGTGGGGAGAAATGAGATAATTACAGCGAACTCCCCGATGTCAACGAGTACATACCTGACAATGGCCCTGGGGACCATGCTTGCCACCGTAATACTTGCTTTTGCGGGACTTACATACGGGATATTCCCGCCGCTCAAAAGCGTGATTTCGCAGCAAGAATTTCAGCACAAGTTTGCATTCATAGTTGATGCACTGAGCTTTTTTATTTCTGCTCTTTTGCTGTTTACGATCGCGTTTCCAAAGCGCAGCGGTGCTCGCGTGAAGATGAATACAGGAAATGTTTACAGGGACCTCAAAGATGGATTACATTTCATGAGAACAAATTCGCTGACGCGCTCAATCCTTGGAGTGATGATTATAGGTTTCATTGGCGGAGGTTCGCTTTACATTCTCGGCGCGCCTTTTGTCCAGCAGGTGTTGAAGGCAACAGGTACGAAATTCACCTTGATTCTTTCCTCTCTTCTTCTTGGCGTGGTCGCGGGCGCTGCAACTGCGCCGTGGCTGTCAGGAAAATTGAGAATAGAACACTGGTTCGGCAGGGCAATAGTTGGATTTGGTCTCATAATGATAGTATTTTCACTTATGGAGGTTTATTTCATTTCAGTGGCGATAATCTTTGTCGGCGGATTTCTTCTTGGTTATCTGCTTGTGGGCGCTTACTCACTTCTTCATCAAAACTTGGAGGAGAACGTTAGGGGGCGAGTTTTCGCAGCAATGCAGACAATCATGCGAACCTGCCTTCTTCTCTCAGCGGGATTATTCGCTGTTTTGGGGTGGCTTTTTGGAAAGTGGATTCCCTGGAGGGTTGACAATCCGGTTTTTCGGACGCTCAATCTTGGCTTTATGAGTAAGAGAATCTATCCCGCTATGCTTGCGCTCATCATTGGTGGAGTAATTGTCATCGTCGGGGGAATGGTTTCCATGAAAGGGATGAGGACATCTCTTACCTCGACGCCTGGGGAGGAGAAAGATGAGGGAACTCAAAATTCCGCCGAGTAGGCTTGAACTCGAGACTCTCAAAGCCGGCGACGAGCTTGTTCTTTCGGGTCCTTCCATTACGCTCAGGGATGCAGCGTTGAGAAGGGCGGGCGAATTCGTTTCGCAGAGAATCAAGCTTCCATTCAGCGTCTCTGGCGAAGTCATTTTCCATGCTTCGCCAACCCCCCCCAAGATCGATAGAGCCTGCGGGGCGATTGGACCAACCACCGCCGCGAGAATGGACAGTTTTCTGCCATTGATTTTTGAGCTGGGGGCGTTTGCTACACTCGGTAAGGGACCACGTGGGCATGAATCCCTCGAGCTACACAGGAAGTTTCGTGCTGTTTATTTCGTGACAATAGGTGGCATAGGGGCTCTACTTGGTCAAAGAGTAAGCGGAATAGAAACGATAGCGTGGGAGGACCTTGGACCGGAGGCCGTGAAGAGGGTTTTCTTTGAGGAGTTTCCTGTTGTTGTTGCGATTGACTCACACGGGAATGACCATCTTGAAGAAATATATGATGCTTACAGAACCTCCGGTTCCGGTATTTCTTAATTACGGGTAGATGCATGCGAGATTTTCGCGCATCATTTTGCTTCATTTCCCACGCAGGCTTAGGGAAGGGGTCTCGTTGTGGGGTCACCTATAAGAAGTTCAGGTCTTGCAATGACACATTTAATCATCATACGCAAGGCAGGCAAAACAAATGTGTTATCGCAAGACTGCCCCCTTGCTGACCCACCTTGCAGTCAGGCGCCACTTCCAAGGCACTTCCTGAGGCTGATAGGAGCGGTCTATATGGAGCAGAGTGACGAGTGGGAGACGGTATGCGCTATTCTAAGTGATTGACTGCTAAGGAAACTGGGAATCTACCATGTGAAGGATACTATTTTGGAGAGAGGAAAATTAAAGAACTTTATGGGCTTGTTATGGGCTTGACTGGAGTGTGGTATAGTATCACAAATAACATCCCCGAGATAACGAAAGGAGAAAAAATGAAAAAGTCAGTAAAATCAGTATCTCTTGTTCTTTCCTTTATTCTTCTCATCTCTCTTTTACCATTACTCCTGAGCCCACAAAGGGCAGGTGCTGCTCCTTCTTCTGAGCCAGACCTATCAACATGGGTTACAGATGGTCCTGTATATGCAATCGCATCAACCCCGACAACAACATACATAGGTGGAGAATTCACCTATGTAGGTCCAAACACTGGAAGGGGTGTTTCAATAGATATAAATACTGGAGAACCTCTTTCCACATACCCGAGAGTTGAGGGAGATGTATATGCTTCCTGCCCGGATGACTCAGGAGGTTTCTACATAGGAGGGGATTTCACAAAGGTTGGAGACTTAACCAGAAACAGGATTGCCCATATACTTTCAAATGGAACGGTTGACCCAGATTGGAATCCAAATGCAAACGATACTGTCAGTACCCTTTCCATCTCAGGTGGAACTGTATACGCGGGAGGAGACTTCACCTCAATAGGTGCACAAAGTCCACAACCGACGAGAAACTACATTGCGGCAATTGATGCAGGAACGGGAAACGCAACAGACTGGAATCCAAATGCAAACGATGATGTCGAGACCCTTTCCATCTCAGGTGGAACAATATACGCGGGAGGAGACTTCACCTCA
>JAQUKT010000118.1 GCA_028718945.1 Actinomycetota bacterium
ACCTCTCAACGACCCTCCAGACCGTCAGAAAGAGTTGCGTCCCAGGCTTTGAACTCCTCGTCGTATGCTCGCGAGGTGGCCGGGTCGGAGCGGAGATTATCCGCATCTTTTACCAGTTGCTCAAAGGATTCTTTCCTGCGAAGCTCTTTCAATGCTTTTGAAACAACACTGGTCTTTGGGAGGTTGAGTTCCCTTGACAAAATGGTCAGGAGCCTATTTGATTCTTCTGACAAGTGGATGGTCGCTCTGCTCAATTCCTTCACCTCAATGAAAACGATAACCTAAGGATACAATTTTGGCAACAAATATGGACACATTTTTTGCTGTAAATTTATTATGGAACGGCGAATAATGAAAACAAAATATTCAACTTTATTCTCCTAATAGACCACCCCGAAGAACCTCAGCAGGAGTGCGCCTCTTATTCAAGCCCTTTCCCGCGCGACAGAGTAACCCTCGAGTGGAGGTGAGAAAATCATATTGATTGCTGATTTTCGAGAGGCACGGGCACGCTTATTTTGGAATCTTCTTGAAGATTTTTTAGCATATCCTCGAGCGGTCCAAGATCGGTTCCGTCTTCGCGTAAGAATTCTTTGAGGAGGTCTTCAATATTTGATGGCACTTCAGGAAGTATGGTCTTGATGTCGGCTGACGCATGCTTTTCTTTTATCCACCTTCTGTACAGCGAATCTACTTTTTCGGGTCTATTGAAGTTGACCTTGAAGATGTTTATCAAATCCTCGGGCATTGCCTCTTCAAATGAGTATGTCCGGTAGTATTCCTGCGAGGCTTTCTCGAAAACTTTTGCTCCGGTAGTTTTTTCGAGTTCCATAAAGAAAATGGTCCCCTTTACGTAAACCGCGCTCATGTATTCCCGCTCACTTGAAAACGCTTTTGAGGGCTGGTCAACTACCGCGTCCTGGGAGCCAAGGAGCTTCGCTGCCGAATATTCGAGGAGCACATTTCTTTCAAGTGCCTTTTTTTCCGCATCCTCACCGTACTGCCATCTGAAAAAAAGAAGCGAACTCATATTTGCAAGCGATTCGTCCTGCCAGGCGTGTCCGATCGAGTCGCTTCCGACAACTTCGCCCCACCACTGGTGAGAAACCTCGTGAGCGATAACAAATTCAAGCGTGTTTTCGAGATAACCACCTGACAGCATATCGAGAATGCCCGGGAGATTTTTTAGGCTCTCTGGCATCTTTTCTTCCAGAATCCCGACTTCCCCGTAAAGAGTCTTCGAAAGCATTATATGCCCGCTGAACTCCAGCCCTGAAACATTTCCACTCATCGGTGTTTCGCAGATGTTGAGAGTTTTATATGGATAATCACCAAAATGCTTCTCGTATTGCTTGAATGCTTTAACCGCGCAGTCGAGCACGTTCGAGCTTGTTTCCTTTCTCGATGCAAGGTAGTAATGAGAAATTTCCGTATTTCGAACTTTTTTCTTTGAAGTTTTGTAATCAGGGCTTGTCTGGATGCAGAAATCCCTTGACGGACCCGCAATGAAGGTTGAAACCTTCTTGCCGCCTCCCGATTTCTCGCTGGTGCGGTAGCCGCTTGCGGCAACGGTGAAGTTATCCGGGACCTCGATTGCGACATTGAAATAGGAGCTTTCAAAATCGCACATATCACCGAATCGAGGAGGTTCCCTTTTCTCCCATTCACCATTGCGAAATGATGTAACGAGCGGGAAGAAGTATCCGAGATTGTATGTTTTTTCTTCCCTTCCGAAAATCCCGTAGTTTGAAGTTCCGGTGATTCCCTCGAGGAGCCCGCCCAAGCCCGCTTCTATTTTTGGGATTTTCACGTTGAAAGTGATTTCCACCAGCGCGGAAGAACCCGGTGAAAGATTCTTTACAAATGGAACATGAAGAAGGGAGCCTTCGGTTGATGCCCTGACTTTTTTTCCGTTTACTCCCGCTTTTTCGATAGAAAAAGAGACTTCATTTTCACCCTGCTTCGAAATTTGCAGAGGGTAAACCCTAAAGACTATTTCATCAAGATTTCCTGCAGTTCTATTGGTGAACAAAACTTTCATGTCAGCCCTGAGAGCCTGATTCTTTTCATCGAGTTTGGCGCCCACTGAATAAACTGTTGCTTCTTTCGAATCCTTACCTGAAATCAATTCCAATCCTTTTTGCGTAAGAAGAGAATTTGCCCTCTCGCGAGAGTTTTCAAGTTCCCGTTTTGTTTCGGGAAGTTCCATTACGGGTGGCTTGCATAACGTTATGTATGTTACGAAAGTGATTGCCGCTATAAGGCAGAGCGCCACCACCACGAGCGCAGCAATCCTTAGTTTTCTTGAGCCCTTCTTGCCGGATTTCTTTCCGCAGATGTAATCTTCAAGGATTTCCTCGGATGTTTGTTTTTCCTGTATTTCATTTGGGGCTTTTTCTTCAGAGTTTCTTTTGGGCGAGTTGCCCTGCGGCTCAAGCGGTTTACCGCATCTCAAGCAAAAAGAATTGCTGGCGGGGTTTGAGAATCCGCACGATTTACAGATCGATGTATCGGACTCTTCCATTGTTATTCCTCATTCTTGAAAGAACTTTTTTCAAAGTTGACCGAAATAGACAAATTCTTTCATATCATATAAGAATACACGGAAGGATAAAAGATTATCAGGAGGGAAAGGATTGGACACTTT
>JAQUKT010000119.1 GCA_028718945.1 Actinomycetota bacterium
CCAATGAGGTAATCGCACTGAAGCAAGGATAAGCGGTGATGCCTCGAGTTGAATAGAAAGTATTAAGAAAAGCGAAACATTTCTTTTCTCAGGTTGGTTCTTTTAAAAATAGGCAACTGCGGCGCGCACCTGACCCCTCCGTGGCTTCTCGTCCCACCCTTCCACGGAACTATTTTTGGATAGACTTGTGGCGGAGGGGGTGGGATTCGAACCCACCCCACGCGCCAATGAGGTAATCGCACTGAAGCAAGGATAAGCGGTGATGCCTCGAGTTGAATAGAAAGTATTAAGAAAAGCGAAACATTTCTTTTCTCAGGTTGGTTCTTTTAAAAATAGGCAACTGCGGCGCGCGGTGACCCCTCCGTGGTTTCTCGTCCCACCCTTCCACGGAACTATTTTTGGATAGACTTGTGGCGGAGGGGGTGGGATTCGAACCCACGTACCAGTTCTCCCGGTAAAACGCTTAGCAGGCGTCTCCCTTATGGCCGCTCGGGCACCCCTCCACCAAACACATCGATTATAACATGGGCCCACATGGGGCTTCAAAAAACAAAACGCGCGGATCAATAACATTTCCTTGAATTTGAAAAGCATTGAAAAGCATATACAAACGAAATGTAAATCATATAGAATAGTGGTTTGAAGTTCTGTCTCTACAGTTGCGAATGAAGAACATTCAGGAAAATTTTTCAAACTCAAGGAATACAAAAGGGAGGTCAGCATGGTCTGGAAACTTGAAGGAAAGTGGGCTCTCCTTACGGGGGCCGCAAGCGGAATGGGCAGGGAAACATCTCTCCTTCTTGCCGGGGAAGGTTGTAATCTCGTTCTTGTCGACAAGGATACAGAGGGTCTCAAGAAAGTAGAAGAGGAAGTCAGGGAAAAGGGTGTGGAGTCCTTCTCGGTAAGTGCCGATATTACAAGTTCTTCCGATATTCAATCTCTTGTCAAGGAGGCCCGCAGGAGAACTGGCGGGATTGATATTCTCGTTAACACCGCCGGGATTGGACAATCGGCTGACCTCAGGCATACGACTGAAGAAGAGTGGCGCAGACTTTTTGAAATCAACTTCTTCTCTCAAATCAAGATGACGAACTCGTTTCTGCCGATGCTAATTGAAAGTAAAGGTCAGATAGTAAACTTTTCAAGCGGTCAGGCATTCTTTCCTGTTCCAACATGGGGGGCATACGCGGCAAGCAAAGCAGCGTTTGCAACTTACTCCGAGTGTCTCTCATGGGAACTGTCTGTTTTTGGAATAAGGGTGACCACTGTCTTCCCGGGACTTGTCAAGACACACTTCTATGACAAAATCAAACCAGCAAACTTCCCGCAGAAATTCGTTCTTTGGTACATTCACGCACTCGGCTCGAACCCACAGCGGGTTGCGAAGAAAATCGTCCGCGGAATAAAGCACAGGAAGAGAAGAGTAGTCCAGTCTTGGTACAACTGGCTCACTTATCTCGGCAGAAGACCTGGCGGAGTCCTTTATGACCTCGTTGGAGAAGGCTTCTCACTTGCTCTCTGTGACAGGCAACCTGAAATCGAGGGAAATTTGAGTGAAAATACTGGCGCTGTTTGCTGAAACTTTTTTTGTTATATAATGTCGTAGAGCTATTGGCTTTCGGAAGAAAGGGGTGGTGTAGTTGATTCCGTTCGACAGCTTTCTGATTGATGGTCCGTGGCTGGTGAGTCTTGGGTGGATTTTCGGAAAATTAGTGGACAGGTACTTCGAATCCGGCGAGACCAGCAATCAGATAAAAGGATTTCTCGGGGTTGCTACGGTCGTTTGCTTCTGGGTCACAAGCGTATCGCTTTATTTCAATCTCAGGTGGGTGCGCTGGTTATGGGAAATGTGTGGTGCTGAGTCGGGGCGCGACTGGATGATAAACTCTGGCGTATTCAACTTCGACCATGAGAACATGAGTGCTTCCGGGCATGCCCTCGCAGCGCTCCTCTTCCTCTTATATCCCGTTTGGATCAAGGCCGGGTTCAAACTTTCGGAAATAGGAAAGAAAGAAGAAGCGGAAATCTGAAGCGAGCAAGCCTCAACAAAAATATGGGAGCCCCTGCGTGGATGTTCTCATCGATACGTCGTTTTTGAATCTGCCCTTGCGAAGCAGAGGGAAGGTCAGAGACATATATGACCTTGGGGAACAACTCCTAATAGTCTCTACAGACAGGGTATCCGCCTTTGATGTCGTCATGAACGAGGGGATACCCGGGAAAGGGGTTATTCTCAATACGCTTTCAGCCTACTGGTTTGAAAAAACGAGAGATATAGTCTCGAACCATCTCGTCACAACTGAAGTTTCTGCTCTCCCCGAACAATTCAAAGCACATGCCGAAAAGCTCGAAGGGCGCGTCATGCTCGTTCACAAGGCAGAACCACTCCCTTTTGAGTTCGTCGTTCGGGGTTACCTTGCAGGTGGCGGCTGGAAGGAGTACCTCGAAACGGGACGAATCTCCGGCGTCGAGCTCCCCGAGGGCCTTCCTCTGGCTGCAAAACTTCCATCACCAATCTTCACCCCTTCCACCAAAGCGGAAATTGGAAAGCACGATGAGAGCATCACCATGGATGAAGTGGAAAGAAAAATAGGAAAGGAACTCGCAGGGGAAGCGCG
>JAQUKT010000120.1 GCA_028718945.1 Actinomycetota bacterium
CCTGGTCTTCCCTGAAATCAGCGTGTCCTTCAACCGTGAGTTATTGTGAACCGGATAACCAGATTTCACCATTAGAAAGCATTGCGTGAAAGACCGAGAGCTGGATGTGACGATAGCAGGTTGAGCCCATGAGCAACTCGCGGTCAATTACTGAGCGGAGCACAGAGTTTGTCTCGCCCGATACGGGGAAAAGTAACCTTTGGTTTTTCTTTGAGAGTTCGGAATTCAGCTGCTCGTAAGTGACTCCTCCATAGATATGAGCAGTGAGATTGTCTATATCGATTTTCTTGATTTGATTCATGCCTTTCAGGTCAACGAGAAAACCTTCGTTTCTCGCAAGATTTTCATCATCGAAGTATTTTCTTTTCACGGAGTAAACTGGAATTTCATTTTCATGAGCGAAGAAAACAACGTCCTGAAGCTCTTCAACGGTTTCCGGAAGACATAAGATAAGGTTTGCTCCTTTAATAGGGTTTTTAAAATATGGCGATAATGCTTTTTCTCCTTTCAAAATCTTATTGCTACCTATTTTTCTTTGCAGTTCCCTTGCCGCACTATCTTTCATCATTTCCTCCGGCGTCATGACTAACAATTACTCTTAAGGGTATTTTGGATTGCCCCATTGTTTTGAGTTCTATTCAACCTGAATCATCCTTTCAAGCCCTTTTTCCTTGAGAATCTGGGGATAAATCTTGAAAGCTGGTTTGATTACAGGAAGAAGCTTCAACATTTTTGGTACGGAGCCTTTGGATTCAATTTCTCCGGATGTCAGTGACTTTATAAGGTTCAGTTTTCCCAGCCAGAATTTGTTTGCTACATCCGTTTCCATTTTGAGAGTAGCATCAGCGGTCATATCCTGTTTTCCGGGTAAAACTACTACTTCATCGCCTGTGCAATCTATCCAGACTTCACCATCGGGGTTTCTGTAAACAAAGTTTACTATTAGTTTCGAGTTAAGAGCTTTCTTTTTTATCTTTGGGTCTTCGGTGAGCCTTTTGAAAAGTTCCTGGATGCACTCATAGAAGGTTTCAATGTTTTCAAAGAGAGCCATAAAACCACCTCCATTGTCTGCTTTGAGAAGCAACTTTGATTTTCAACAACACCGGCAATAATTATACAGGATACATGGTAAATTTGTTACTATATTGCGCAAGAAGTGTCAAATCTGGGAAAAAGGAGAAAAGATGGCTGAAAACATCGTTGTCGGCGCAGGTCTTTCGGGGCTTGTTGCGGCAATAAATCTGGTTCGCGAGGGAAGGGAAGTGCTGGTACTCGAGAGGGAGAAGTGCATAGGTGGTTCATCGCTTTACCATCCATCGCCTCAGGGGACGCCCGTTGATATAGAAGCGCTTAAGAGGTATATCGGTGTTGATATAAGCCCTGCGCTTTCCTACTTTGAGAGTAAAACTTTCGTTTTTGGAAAAGAGATAACTGTGGATTCTGAAGCGATCTCAGCACGGCTTTTAGAGCGGGGTCCTCGTTCGACCTCTCTTGATTCTCTCCTTTACGATATTGCGGTGAAAGAAGGGGTTCGATTCAAGTTCGGACAGGAGCTTGTTTCTCAGGATGACTTCGCAAAATTACCGCCAGATACGATTGTTGCGACAGGACTTCATTTTGAGGGATTTGATTCGATGCGCGTTGATTACCTTACAAGTTTCCATTATGCAGCGAGAAAAAAAACGGGGGATGATAAACCTCCTCATGTTACAATTTATGAAGATGATTTCACCCCTGATTATGCGTATACCACCTCGCTCAATGGAATAGTTTTTGCCCATTGTTTTGCGAGGGTTCCAATCGGAAACAGAACTCTGGAGGCTTTTAAGGAAAGCATATATCGAAACGAGGGGCTCGAGTTTGATGAATGGATTGACTTTACATTTCCAGTTCCAGCTGCACGCATCTCAAATCCATCACTTTTCTCCGGGAACAAAATTCTTGCTGGAACTATTGGTGGCTTTATAGAGCCTTTTATGTTCTTTGGCATTCACGGAGCGCTTGTTTCAGGGAAGATAGCAGCAATGGCTGTGATGGATAAGGATCGTGCAATTGAAGAGGCAAGAATTGCAACATCGGCGTTCAAGGGAGCATATATTCTTCAGAAAGTATTGAGATATCAGCCCCGTTTTTCGAAAGAATTTCTCCTTCGATTTGCAATCGAGCAAGGATTGAAAATGCCAGTGCTGACAAGAGTGGCGAAAGACTCAATCCCAGGCTGGTTGAACTGCAAACGTGCGGTGCGTGAATCTTTTTCTTAGTGTTCCGTTCCATAGATACGGTGTCGTACCGAGAGCGTCGAGGCGCCGGTGCCGCAAGGCGCGCGACCGACGCGTACTTCTGTTGTACTATGGGGGGAACGGAACGCTCTTTTGTGGATGAATCGGGGATCGAATGCAACTGTATTTATGGGATGGAGCACTTAGTTAGGAGGGACAATGGCCAAAAAAATCGTGGTTGTTGGCAGTGGACCGGGAGGGAGTGCCGCGGCTGCTCTTCTTCAAACAAGGGGGCACGAGGTCACATTGCTCGAGCAAAATGAATTCATAGGTGGAA
>JAQUKT010000121.1 GCA_028718945.1 Actinomycetota bacterium
CCATGCCGGCATCCCTCAGCGCTCTCGAAACAACCTTCGCGCCACGATCATGCCCGTCAAGACCTGGTTTTGCGATAAGCACTCTCTTCTTAGACTTTCCCATCATTGACATGGCCTAAAATATTGGCACCTCCTTGTATTCACCAAAAACACCCTTGAGAACATCTGTTATCTCTCCCTCGGTCATGTGCGCTCTTACACAATCAAGAATGGCAGGCATAAGATTTTCACTGCCTTTTGCTCTCCTTTCAAGTTCGAGAGCAGTCCTCTTTACCTCACTTGCATCTCTTTCACGCTTCAAACTGCGCACTCTCTCAACCTGCTCATGCTCTACTTCCTCATCAATCTTGAGAATTTCAATATCAAGAGAATCTTCCTCATTCACGTATCGGTTCACCCCCACAACCACGCGCTTCCCCCGTTCGATTTCCATCTGGTATCTATAAGCGGCATCCGCAATCAGATGCTGAAAGTAGCCTTTCTCAATCGCATTTATCACTCCACCTTGCTGCTCGATTTCATCGAAATATTTGTACGCCTCCTCCTCGAGTTTGCTTGTAAGATACTCAAGATAGTAGGAACCCGCAAGTGGGTCAATGGTATTTGAAACGCCAGTCTCATGCGCGATGATCTGCTGGGTTCTGAGCGCAATTTCAACAGCTTTCTCGGTCGGGAGAGCAAGTACCTCATCCATTGAGTTCGTGTGAAGCGACTGGGTTCCCCCAAACACCGCCGCAAGCGCCTCAAAAGCAGTTCGAACAATGTTGTTGTCAGGCTGCTGGGCGGTAAGTGAACAACCCGCTGTCTGGGTATGAAATCTCAAAAGCAATGATTCCTTTTTCCTCGCGCCATATTTCTCTTTCATCACTCTTGACCAGATTCTTCTTGCTGCCCTGTACTTGGCAATCTCCTCGAAAAAGTCGAGATGCGAGTTAAAGAAAAAGGAGAGTCTCGGCGCAAACTCATCTACATCCATACCCGCCTCGATTCCGGCTTCGACATAAGCCATGCCATCGGCAAGAGTAAAAGCGAGTTCCTGCGCAGCGGTTGAACCAGCCTCTCTTATGTGATAACCGCTTATACTTATGGTGTTCCACTTAGGAACATGTTCGGAACAGAACTTCATTATGTCTGTTATTATTCGCATGGACTCTCTGGGTGGGAAAATAAAGGACTTTTGCGCCATGTATTCCTTGAGAATATCGTTCTGGATGGTCCCTCCCATCTCATCAAAACCTACGCCTTTCCTTTCACCGGTAATCAGGTAAAAGGCTAAGAGGATACTGGCAGGCGCATTTATTGTCATCGAGGTTGTTATCTTATCGAGGGGAATCCCATCAAAAAGTTGCTGCATGTCAACAACCGAATCAATCGCGACACCACAGCGACCAACCTCTCCATTCGAAAGCGGGTCATCGGAATCCTTGCCCATAATCGTAGGCATGTCAAACGCAACTGAAAGTCCCGTTTGCCCTCTCTCGAGAAGATAGTGATACCTTTCGTTGGTATCTTTTGCGGTGCCAAAACCCGAAAACTGCCTCATCGTCCATAACCTTCCGCGGTACATATTTCCCCTGATCCCCCTTGTAAAGGGGTATTCTCCCGGGAAACCTATGTCGCGAAAGTAGTCGATATTTTCGACATCGTCCGGTCCGTAAAGAGGCTCGACCTGCTCGCTCGAGACGGTAGTAAAGTTGGAATCACCCCGTTCGGGTGTGCTCCCGTATATTTCCTCTAACCAGCGCTTTCTTTCCTCAGAAAAAGATTTTCCCTGCATTTTTCTCACGTATCAAATTGACTCTAATATTCTATCCCCTTCCTCATCTTTATTCCTCTATCGAAACAATGGCGAATATTCTTCATCTCAGTTATTATATCCGCCCTGTCCAAAAAATCTTCCGGGGCTCCCCTTCCCGTCAAAATAAGCTCGACACTCTCAGGCTTGCCGTCAACAAGGGGAATGACCTCCTCAACTCCAATAACCCCGAGGTCAACGGCGCAGTTTATTTCATCAAGAATTACGACATCATATTTGCTGCTCATTATTGCTTTTCTTGCAATATCAATACCATTGTGCGCAAGCCTCATGTCCTCTTCCGTGGGCTCTCCTCTTTTTACAAATGTGTCAAGACCCGATTGAACTATTTTGAATGACTCAGGAAATTTCTTCGCGGCTTCAATTTCCCCGTATTTTCTACCCTTCAGAAACTGGACCATGAAAACATTGAATCCCCACCCAGCGGCTCTCATTCCAAGACCGAGCGCTGCTGTCGTCTTTCCCTTGCCATCGCCGGTATAAACCTGAACAAACCCTTTTTCCATCCCCACCTCGACATTCAACCAAACATAATGAGTATCCTCAAACTACGCTGAAAACATAGAATCTCATAGTGTTTCATAACATCTTATTGTTCATTTTCCCGCTATAGAAAGAATCGTTTGAGTGTTGCTTACGGGTAATATAATAAGCCTGTGGAAGTTAAAATGATAACAAGGTAAATAGCATTTTCATTGAAAGAAAGCAATGCCGGCAAGCT